>JAIPCJ010000067.1 GCA_021738245.1 Methylotenera sp.
GCGCGAAAGCGGCCGCCTTGACGGTCGGCGTGTAGTAGGCGGCGCTGTTCAAGCTGTAGGCCACGACGGCAGTGGCCTGCACCCGACCGCCCATCACATCCAGCGGCGAATGCATGCCGGCCAGGATGCGGTTCTCGCCCATCTCCATCGCGCGGGCCACCAGCTCCTGGTAGCGCTGCGGCACCAGGTAGGCCATGGCCAGGGTGTTGCGCCAGGCTTCGGCGGTGTGGCCGCTGGGGAAGCCGCCGTCGGTGGTGGGCGTGCTGCTCTTGGCCGACTCCAGTGCGGGCACCACCTTCACGTCGCTGCTCCAGCGCCAGGGGCGGGCGTACTTGTAGAAGCGCTTGGCCGACTCGGTGGAACCGTCGGCGATGTTGCCGATGAAATCCACGGCCAGGCCCAGCCGGGCGTTGCTGGCCGAGCCGACGCCAAGGTTGTTGCCCGCGTCGTTGACAGCCGGCGTCACCGGCTGGTTGGCGTCGACCGCGGCGATGGTGGTCGTCTGGCCGGTGCCGGCGCGCCACACGCTGGTCAGCGGGCCCATGCCGTCGCTGACGCTGTAGCCCTTCTGGCGCCGGTCATCGAGGTAGGCCGCCAGGGCCTGGGCGGGCGTGCGCGCCTGAGTGACGGTCTTGACGTAGTTGATGTTGGCGGCGTGGATGGCCGCGTTCTTCACCGTCCCGTCGGTGGCATCGCCCGGGATGCCCGTCCAGGGCGAGGCGGTGACGGCTGGGCAGCCGTTGGCGGCAGCCAGCGTCACGCCGGCATCCACCTTCAGGCTGCTGGGCGTCCACACGTCCAGAAAGCCTTGCAGCACGCGCACGCCGGCATTGGTTTCGAGCGTGACCTGGCAGGGGTTGTTGCGCTGGTTGCTGGCGCCGTTGTCCACATAGGCCAACGTGGTGGGCACGGGGGCGGTGTCGGCACTGCCGACGCCGGCCGGCTCGGTCGGCAAGGTGGTGATGCTGTCGTCATAGCCTTCGTTGCCGTTGCAGGCGGCCAGCGCCAGGGCGGCGGCGAGCATCAGCACAAGCAGGCGAGGGCGGGGGGCGTGTTGGCGAGAGGGGCGGGCAGAAAAGGCTGGCGCGAGCATGAAGGGGTCCGGGAAAGGTCGGAGGTAAAGGCGCGGCAGTCTGTCGATCCGGCATGACGGCGTCGTGACGAAGCTGCGTGCGGAGCCGCGGTTAGCAAATCTTCAAACTCGACCGGCTGGGGCCCGGTGTGTTGGCGTCTTGCTGATGCGCACTTCGCCGCCGGCCAACCCGGCTCGCGCAGATGCGCAGGACGCCGGCCGGCGGTCCGGCGCACACTGGCGCCATGACGCACGCCACTGCCGCCACCCCCGTCGCCGGCCCCGCCGCCCTGGCTGGCCTCAAGGTCATCGAGCTGGGCCAGCTCATCGCCGGGCCTTTCGCCGCCAAGACCTTGGCCGACTTCGGTGCCGAGGTCATCAAGATCGAGCCCCCCGGCGGCGGGGACCCGCTGCGCAAGTGGCGGCTGCTGCTGGACGGCACCTCGGTGTGGTGGCAGGTCCAGTCGCGCAACAAGCGTTCACTGGCCCTGGATCTGCGCACGCCCGAGGGGCAAGACGTGGTGCGGCGGCTGGCCGCCGAGGCCGATGTGCTGATCGAGAACTTCCGCCCGGGCGCGATGGAGGCCTGGGGCCTGGGCCCCGAGGTGCTGCAGGCCGCCAACCCGCGCCTCATCATGCTGCGCGTGAGTGGCTACGGACAGACGGGCCCTTACCGGGATCGCCCGGGCTTCGGCGTCGTGGCGGAGGCGATGGGCGGCCTGCGGCATCTGACCGCCGAGCCGGGCCGCGTGCCGGTGCGGGTGGGCGTCAGCATCGGCGACACGCTGGCCGCGCTGCACGGCGTGATCGGCATCCTGCTGGCGCTGCAGCACCGCCATGCCAGTGGCCGAGGGCAGGTGATCGACGTGGCGCTGTACGAGGCGGTGTTCAACTGCATGGAGAGCCTGCTGCCCGAGTACAGCGCGTTCGGCGTGGTGCGCGAGGCCGCGGGCAGCGCCATGCCGGGCATCGCGCCCACCAACGCCTATCGCTGCGCGGATGGCGGGTATGCCTTGATTGCCGGCAATGGCGACAGCATCTTCCGCCGCCTGATGACCTTGATCGGCCGTGACGACCTGGGCCAGGACCCCGGCCTGGCCGACAACGCCGGGCGCGTGGCGCGCGTGGGCGAGATCGATGCCGCCATCAGCGACTGGGCCGCGCAGCGGCCGGTGGAGGCGGTGCTGCAGGCGCTGGCCGGGGCCGATGTACCGGCGGGCCGCATCTACACGGTGGCTGACATCGCCGCTGACCCGCATTACCAGGCGCGTGGCATGCTCCAGCAGGTGCAACTGCCCGATGGGCGCTCGCTGGCCGTGCCGGGCATCTGCCCCAAGCTGTCGGCCACGCCGGGCCAGCACCGCCGCAACGCGCCGTCACTCGGCCAGGACTCCGAGGCTGTGCTGATGGAGCTCGGGCTCAGCCGCGAGCAGGTGGCGCGGTTGCGCGCCCAAGGCATCGTCCATTGACCGCTTCATGATCGACCATCTCGACCACCTCGTCCTGACCACCGCGCGCCCTGAGGCCTGCGTGGATTTCTACACCCGCGTGCTCGGCATGCAGCTGGAGACTTTCATCGGCGGCACGCCGCCGGTGGAGCGGCGGGCGTTTCGCTTCGGCCACCAGAAGATCAACCTGCACGTGCAGGGGGCCGAGTTCGAGCCCAAGGCGCATCTGCCCGTACCGGGCGCGCTGGACCTGTGCTTCATGGCGGCCATCCCGCTGGAGGCCGTCATCCAGCAGCTGCAGTTGCACGGTTGGCCCATCATCGAAGGGCCGGTGCTGCGCACCGGCGCCACGCGCAGGATCCGGTCGGTCTATGTGCGCGACCCCGACTTCAACCTCATCGAGATTTCGGCGCCGGCCTGATCGCTCGCGTCAGCTGAAGGCCGCCGCCAGCGCATCCAGCCCCACCTTGGGGTCGTGCAGGCCCTGGTAGATCGCGGGGATGGGCTTGTCGATGCCGAACAGGCCGTACACCGCGTGCATGGCGCAGTGCACCGAGTACTCGACGGTGTAGACCGTGTCGTCCGGCAGCTCCACATGTTGGCCGAGGAAGGCAAAGTTGGCTGCGCCCACCGGCAGCACCCGCGGTCGGTCGGCCGGCTTGCGCGGCGCGAACATGGCTGAGGCATAGGGCAGCATCACCGGCGTGACGTCAGTGCTGGCCAGGGCTTCGTCGCGGATGTCGTCGAAGCGCAGGTGATGCAGCAGCTCCTGCAGCAGTTCGCGGCCACTGCACTGCGCCATGGGCTTGCGGACATGGTTGCCCGGCGCGTCGATGAACAGCCCGTAGCCCCAGGCCGTGAACGTGTCGGCGGGCATGTCCGGGAAATGCGGCTGGTAGGGCACCACCAGCGACATCAGCCAGTTGGAGTCGACGAAAGTCATCAGCGCGCCGGTGCCCGGCTCGTTGCCGCTGAACCGGGCAATGCGGTCCAGCAGCGTGCGGCCGTGCATGGTCAGCGTGAACGACTCCCATTTGTTGTCGTCCACGTTGAAAAAGGTGTGCGGGCGGCCGAAGTCGTCGGCCTTGCGCGCCAGCGTCTCCCACAGCGACCAGGCGCCATCACGCCGGTCGCGGATCAGCTCGGGCGCGTCGCTGTTGCTGCCGTAGGTGGCATCGGCCGTGATCGAGCCTAGCGTCACGAGGCAGGCGTCGCCGTCCGCCAGCGCGATCGTCTGCGGGCCTTCACGGGTCAACAGATGCAGTCGGGTGGCGCGGCGCCGGGCCGGGTCGGACTGATCGAAGTCGATGTCGGTTACCCGGTGGCCGAAGCGCACGTCCACGCCCTGGTCCAGCAGCCAGCGCTGCAGCGGCACGGCGATGGAGTCGTACTGGTTGTAGGGCGTGCGGCGCACGCCGGCGAGGGTGTGCATGCGCGGGAACTCCTGCAGGAAGCGCAGGAAGTAGCGGCGCAGCTCGATCGCGCTGTGCCAGTTCTGGAAGGCGAAGGTGGTACGCCACATCTGCCAGAAATGGCTCTCGAAGAAGTGGGCTGAAAACAGCTCGTCGATGCGCCGGGCGCCCAGCAGCGCCTCCGGGGTGGCCAGCAGGCGGGTGAGTTCGGCGCGGTCGCGGCCATCGAGCCCGTAGTGGCGGGCGTCGAGGATGCGGGCGCCATCGCCGATCAATCGGGCATGGGCCTCGGTGCGCACCTGGTCATTGAAGGCCACGATTTCCTGCCGCACCGACAGGCCTGGCCGCTCCAGCGACGGGATGCCGTCCAGCAGGTTCCACAGGCATTGGTAGACCTCTTCACACAGCATGCGCCCGCCGCGGGTCACATAGCCCGGCTGCGTCGGAGAGGTGCTGCCGTCCAGGCAGCCGCCGGCCAGGCCGAGCTCTTCCAGGATGTGGATGCGCGGGCCGGGCATGCCGGCATCACGGATGAGGAAGGTGGCGGCCGCCATCGAGGCGATACCGCCGCCGACGAGCCAGACGTCGGCGTGCTTGGGGTTGAGCATGACGGATGGCGGCTGCAGCCGCGCGCAGTGAAGTTGCCTGACTCTAGGCAGCAGCTCGCACGCCGGCTCTGACCTCCGTCAAGTCAAGGCGTCAGGGCCACCGCGTCAATCAGCGGGCGGGCAGGGCGCGCACAGGCTCTCTAGAATCCGCCCCCTTTCGCCCTCCCGCTCTGCACCCGTCGCCCATGGACATCGTCGTCAACGAAGAACTCAAGGCCTACATCGAACCCTTGACGCCCGAGGAGCATGACGCGCTGGAGCGCAGCATCCTGGCCGAAGGCTGCCGCGACGCGCTGGTGCTGTGGGGCGATGTGCTGGTGGACGGGCACAACCGCTATGGCATCTGCCAGAAGCACGGGCTGCCGTTCCAGACGGTGCAGAACCCACGCTTCAAGTCCATGGAAGACGTGCACCTGTGGATGATCGACCAGCATCTGGGCCGGCGCAGCCTGTCGGACTACCAGCGGGGCGTGTTGGCCTTGCGCAAGCGCGAGATCGTGGCGGAGCGGCGGGCCCGGCGGGCCGCGGTGGAGTCAGGTGCCGTGGCGGCGCCAGAGGCACCGGCAACGCCCGAAGTGGTCGCAGCACCGGAGGCCGCGCCGGCGCCGCTGCCCCCGCAGGACAGCCTGGAGACCCGCGAGGCCCTGGCCCGCGCCGCCCGCCTGAGCAGCAGCCAGGTGGTGCTGATCGAGAAGATCCAGAAGCAGGGCGCGCCGGAGCTGGTGGCCGCGGTGAAGGCCGGGGTCGTGTCCATCAACGCGGCAGCGGCTGTGGCCACCTTGCCTGCCGAGGAGCAGGCGGCTGCGGCAGCGGCGGGCGCCGAGGAGCTGAAGCAGGCGGCCAAGCGGGTGCGTGAGTCGCGCCGCAAGGCGCCTGGGGCTTTACCCGCCCCTGCCGCTGACGACACGCCAGCGCGCACCGACGAGCCCGTCGCCGAGGCCAGCGTCACCGCCCTGCAGCAGCGCATTGCGGCGCTGGAAGCCGAAAACGCCGCACTGCGCGAGGAGCTGGCAGCCCTGAGAGCGGCGCAGACGTCGTCGCTCAGTTCCTGAAGGCAGGCGCGGCGCCCTTGCCAGCCATCATGGCCTTGCTGAGGTCTTCGCTCATCAGCATGGCGGCGTTCCAGGTGGCGATGTAGTTCAGTCCGTCGGCCACGGAATGGTCGCGAGCGTAGTTGAGCTGCTCCTTGGTGCCACGGATGCTCAGCGGAGACTTGGCGGCAATGGTCGCGGCCAACTCATGCACACCGGCCTGCAGGGCCTCACGGCTGTCGTACACGCGGTTGACGAGGCCGATCAGCTGCGCCTCGGGCGCCTCGACCCGCCGTCCGGTGTAGGCCAATTCGCGCACCAGGCCCTGGCTGCCAATCAGCTTGGGCAGGCGCTGCAGCGTGCCAACGTCCGCCACCATGCCGATGTCGATCTCCTTGATGGAGAAGTAGGCGTCGGCGCTGCAGTAGCGCATGTCGGCGCAGCAGATGAGGTCGATGCCGCCGCCCACGCAGGCCCCGTGAATGGCCGCCAGCACTGGCTTGCGGCAGCGCTCCAGGCTGGTCAGGGTGTCCTGCATGTCGAGGATGACGCGCCGCAGTGCCTCGCGCGTGCGGCCGTCGCACGGGTCCTGGATCTGAGGTGCCAGGCCCATCATCATGGCCAGGTCGATGCCGGCCGTGAAATGCCGGCCTTCGCCCTCCAGCACCGCCACGCGGGCGTCGGCCTGGCCGTCGATCCAGTCGAACGCCAGGCGGATGTCCTGCCACATCGTGGCGTTCATAGCGTTGGCCTTGTCGGGCCGGTTCAGGCGCACGGTGGCGATGTGGTCCTGGACGGTGAGGGTGAGTGTTTCGAGTTGCATGGTTTCAGCAGGGTGAGGCGTGCTCGCGCAGCCATTGCGCGAGCGTGGGTTCATCGATGTCGCCAGCGGCAACCGCCAGCATCGTGAGCGTGGCACTCGCATCGTCGGCGGTCAGCTGGGTGCCATTGAGGATCAGGAAGAGTTCCATCGCCACATAGGCGGTGCGCTTGTTGCCGTCGACGAAGGGATGGTTCTTGGCCAGACCTACAGCGTAGGCGGCTGCAAGGTCGAAGACATCAGGGTTGCCGTAGTGAGCCAGGTTCTGGGGGCGCGCCAGTGCCGACTCGAACAGGGCCTGGTCGCGCGTACCCGCACCGCCGCCATGCTCGGCCAGTTGCTCCAAGTGCACGGCCTGCAGCACCTCGGCATTGAGCCATCGCCAGGTGAGCGGCGGCAGGCTCATTTGGCGAGCTCATGCAGGACGGCGCGCCGCTTCTTCATGATGTCGCGGGCGGCGTTCATCTGCTCTTCGAACTCGGGGCTGTAAGGCGTCAGGAGCACCCCGTTGACAGCCTCGGAGAGGAACAGCACGTCGCCCTTCTCCACCTTGAGCCGTGCGAGGACCTCTTTGGGCAGGATGACGCCAACGGAATTCCCGATTTGAGTCAGTTTGAGCGCACTCATGAGTCACCTTGGTTATAACAAGCGTTATATCGATGCTAGTCCAGGCGGTGGTGATCGGGCAAGCCGCCTTGCTGGGTAACGGCCCGCTCCGGCCCGGTCACAATCACGCCATGCTGACCGTCGACAAACTCGTTTCCCAAGGCCGTGGCCTGGCTTCCGTGCTGCTCAAGCGGGCGCACACCGTTGAACTTGACTGGGACGTACGCCAGAAGAGCCGCTTTCAGGCCGAAGACTCCAGCGGCCGCACCTTGGGCGTGTTCCTCCCGCGCGGCACGGTGGTGCGCGGTGGCGATGTGCTGGTGGCTTCTGATGGCTCCTTGGTCGTCGTCAAGGCGGCGCCCCAGCCGGTGCTGCAGGTGCGGCACTGCACCGAACATGGGTCGCCCTTCGACCTGCTGCGGGCGGCCTACCACCTGGGCAACCGGCATGTGCCGCTGGAGTTGCAGCCCGAGTTGCTGCAGTTCGAACCCGACCCCGTGCTGGCCGACATGCTGCGCCGCCAGCACCTCATCGTGACCGAGGCTCAGGCAGCCTTCGAGCCCGAGGCCGGCGCGTATGGGGAGGGTGGCAGTCATGCGCATCATCACCACGACCACGACCACGACCATGGCCACGCGCACGATCATGGTCATGATCACGCGCCAGCAGCGCCGGCCGTCGCCGGCAAGCCGCTGAGCATCCCGGTGAAGGCGCATGACGCCGGCCACGTGCACGGCCCGGGCTGCGGCCACGATCACTGAGCCTGAGAGCGCCTGGGCTGGCGGTCAATTGACGTGGGCCGGTTCACCGCTCCATGGATGCGTTAGCATGACTGGCGTCCTGTGATCTGCCGGGAAGGCGGATCACGTGGCGACACGTCTTCACGCACAGGGAGCCTCATGGCAAGACTTTCTCTCATCGCGGCGGCGCTGATGGCCGCCTGCCTGCCCGCTTTCGGCCAATCCGCATCTCCCAACCTGGCGGGTGCCAACGACATCGAAGTCCAGGTCGGCACCGGCAAGGTCAGCCTGAACTGCCCCGCCAACGTCACCTGCAGCCGGGTCGATGCCAGTGGGGTGGTGCGTTTCGGTCATCGGTTCGACCCCGCCTGGTCGTTCGAGGTCAGCTACAGCCGAATTGATGCGGACTGGGGCTTCCTGGTCTACAACTATTCGGCCGAGTACACGGGCTTTGGCGTGGGCGCGGCTTATCGCGTGCCGCTGGCAGACAGCGTCGCGCTCAAGTTGCGCGGTGGCATTGCGGCCAACGAACTCAAGCTGCAGCCCGCGGTCGACCTGGGCAAGAACAACCCGGGCACCATCTCGACCAGGTCGGTGAAGCCTTACGTGGGCCTGGGCCTGTCGTGGCAGTTTGCGCAGCACTGGCAGGCGAGTCTTGGCCTGGACTTGACGCGCGCCGACCTGCGTGACTCGCCGTCGTCGCCCAAGCAGTCCGTGACGGTGCAGACGGCAGGCGTGGGCATCGGCTTCAGTTTCTGACCCGGGCAGACCGGGTACGGGCCCGGTGTGCCCGATGGGTAGGCGGCGCCTGCCTATGATGGGTGGGATGACAGTTCATGCGCAGCATGGCCGGCCGGCCGTCGTTGCGCCTCGCCACCATGAGCCTTGACGCCACCCCGCTGCTGCACCTTCTCTGGCTCGCATCGCCCGCGCTGCCGGTGGGCGGTTTCAGTTATTCCGAAGGGCTGGAGGCGGCGGTGGATGCCGGGCTGGTGCATGACGAGGTCAGCGCCGGCAACTGGCTGTTGAACCAGCTCGAACTCGTGCAGGCCCGCGCGGAGCTGCCGGTGGCCGCCGCCGCCCATGCCGCGACGCTGGCGCTCGATGGTGCCCGGCTTGCCGAGCTCAATGCCTGGGTGCTGCAGACCCGCGAGACCAGCGAAAGCCTGCAGCAGACCCAGCAGATGGGGCGCAGCCTGCTCGTGTGGATGCAAGGCCTGGTGCCCGACGCGTCCGTGTTGCCCTGCCTCCAGGGGCTCAAGCCCGCGCCGACCTGGCCCGTGGTGATGGGCGCCGCCGCGGCGTCGCGCGCCACGGCGCTGGAGCCCGCCTTGACGGCCATCGCCTTCGGCTGGGCCGAAAACCTGATGCAAGCCGCGGTGCGATGTGTGCCCCTCGGTCAGACGGCGGGGCAGCGCCTGCTGGCACGGCTCGTGCAAGCCATTCCGACAGCCGTGGCGACCGCGCTGGCCACGCCCGAGCCGATGGCCTTCGCGCCGCTGCTCGGCGTGCATGGTGCCCGCCACGAAACCCAGTACTCACGCCTTTTCCGCTCATGAACGCTCCGCTGCATGCCATTCCTCGCCGCACCAAGAAACTGCCGCCATTGCGCGTCGGGGTGGGCGGTCCGGTCGGATCGGGCAAGACGACCCTGGTCGAGATGCTCTGCAAGACGATGCGCGACAAGTGGGACCTCGTCGTCGTCACCAACGACATCTACACCAAGGAAGACCAGCGCCTGCTGACCGTGGCCGGCGCGCTGGCGCCTGAGCGCATCATGGGGGTGGAGACCGGCGGCTGCCCGCACACGGCCATCCGCGAGGACTGCTCCATCAACCTGGAGGCGGTCGACCGCATGCTGGAGAAGTTCCCGGATGCGGACATCGTCTTCGTTGAAAGCGGTGGCGACAACCTCGCGGCGACCTTCAGCCCGGAGCTGTCCGACCTGACCATCTACGTGATCGACGTTGCCGCTGGCGAGAAGATCCCGCGCAAGGGTGGCCCCGGCATCACCAAGAGCGATCTTTTCGTCATCAACAAGACCGATCTGGCGCCGCACGTGGGCGCTGACCTGGACATCATGCGCAGCGACACCGCCCGGATGCGGCCGGTCAAGCCCTGGGTCATGACCAACCTCAAGACCCGCGAGGGCCTGGCCGAGGTGGTGGACTTCATCGAGAAGAAGGGCCTGCTGGTTGGCTGACGCGGTTCGTTGGCCAGCCCGGCTGGCCCTGAGTGCCACGCGAGACGGCGAGGCCACCCGCGTGCACGCCCGCCACGACGGGCCGTTGCGCCTGCTCAAGACGCTCTACCCCGAGGGGCAGGGCGTGGCGCATGCCGTGCTGGTGCACCCGCCAGGTGGCTTGGTCGGGGGGGACCGGCTGGACATCGATATCGACGTCCAGCCCGGCGCTCATCTGCTGGTGACCACGCCGGCCGCCACACGCTTTTACCGATCGACCGCGGGCGCCGCCACGCAGGCGGTGCAGGCTCGCGTGGCGACGGGGGCGCGGCTGGAGTGGCTGCCGCAGGAGACCCTGGCCTACCCCGCCTGTGATGCCCGCAATGAGGTACGCCTGACGCTGGCGGAAGGCGCCAGCCTGTTCGCGACGGAAGTCTTGGGCCTGGGGCTGCCGGCTGCCGGCGAGCCCTTCGACCGCGGTCGGCTGCTGCAGCACCTCGAAGTCACCGGCCAGTGGCTTGATCGCGGCTGGCTGGATGCTGCGGACCGTGCGCTGCTTGACGGCCCCTGCGGCCTGGCTGGTCACGGGGTGCTCGGGACCTTGGTCTACGCGCAGACCGAGGCCCTCTCGATGGCGCCGCTCCTGCTGGACGAGGCGCGGGAACTGCTCGACGCCGTGCCGCGCTCCGGCGTCACGCATCTGCAAAGTCCCGGAGGTGCCTTGCTGCTCGCGCGTGTTGTGGGCGATGACGTCGAGAGCGTCACGCTGGCGCTGCGGCGCGTGCGGGCCTTGTGGCGAGATCGGCTCTGGCAGCTGAGCGCGGCAGACCCCCGCATTTGGGCGACCTGAGAGGCAGCCGCTGCCGGGCCGACGCTTCCGGGCCGACACCGCGGCCGCGTGCTGGCCCTGTCAGTCGTCGCCGCCCGGGATCTGCTGGCGCAGCTTGACCTTGCTGTCGGAGTTCTTGCGCATCTTGATGTTCATCATCTCGACGCCCAGCGAGAAGGCCATGGCGAAGTAGATGTAGCCCTTGGGCACATGGTGGCCGAAGCCTTCGGCGACCAGCACCACGCCCACCACCACGAGAAAGCTCAGCGCGAGCATCTTGATGGTCGGGTGATTGGACACGAAGCGGCCGATCGGGCCGGCGAACAGCATCATCAGGCCCACCGAGCAGACCACCGCGGCGATCATGATGCGCACGTCGTCGACCATGCCAACCGCCGTGATGATGGAGTCCAGCGAGAACACCAGGTCGATCACCATGATCTGCAGGATGATGGCCGCGAAAGCCGCCTTGGCCTTGGCGCCGGCGCTGCTGTGGTCTTCGTCCTCGCCTTCCAGCGACCCGTGAATCTCGCCGGTGCTCTTCCAGATCAGGAACAGGCCGCCGCCGATCAGGATGAGGTCACGCCCGGAGATGGGCCGGTCGAAGACGGGCAGCGTGAACAGCGGCTCGACCATGCCGACGATCCAGGCCAGCATCAGCAGCAGGCCGATGCGCATGAACATCGCGGCGAACAGGCCGAGCCGGCGGGCCACTTCCTGGCGGGCCTTGGGCAGCTTGTCCACCAGGATGCTGATGAAGATGATGTTGTCGATGCCCAGCACCAGTTCCAGCGCGGTGAGCGTCAGGAGGGCGATCCAGGTCTGCGGATTGGTCAGCAGTTCGAGCATGGCGGTGCTGGGTCTCGCGTGGAAAACCGCGCATTGTCGCGAGCGGCCTCTGGCTCTGGGTGAAGGCTGGAGCTGAAGGACGCTTCGGTTTTTCTTGTGGTGTGAGGCTCGTCAGCGCGCTGCCCGGCGAGCGGCAGACGGCGTGCCCGGCCAGCCTGCCGCGGCCCAGGCGCGGCGCAGCTGCAGCTCGGTGCTGAAGCCGGCTGTCTCGCTGGCCGCGGCGACGCTCGCGCCGGCCTCCAGGGCGCGCCGCGCCACGGCCAGCCGCACGCCGCGCACGTAGACCTGCGGGCTCACACCGCCATGTTGGGCGAACAGGCGGCTCAAGGTGCGCGGGGTGGTCGCGGCCAATGCTGCCATGCGCTCGATGGACCAGTCCTGCGCCGGGGCCTCGCTGACGGCGTCCTGCACGCGGTGCAGCCGCGCGCTGAGGTGCTGCCGGTGAGCCAGCAGGGGTGAGAGTTCCGGGTCGGCGGGGCCGCGCCGCAGCGCCACGGCCATCTGCTCGGCCACGCGGGCGGCGACCAGTTCCCCGGCGTGCCGGGCAATCAGGTGCAGCGCCAAGTCGATGCCTGCTGTGACGCCGGCGCTCGTGAACACTTCGCCGTCTTCCACGAACACGCGGTCCTGCAGCACGGTGCAGCCGGGCGCGAGCCGGGCCAGATGGTTCAGGTGTTGATGGTGCGTGGTGGCGCGGCGGCCGGCCAGCAGCCCGGCGCGTGCCGCCAGCAGGGCGCCCGAGCAGACGGTGACAAGGCGCAGCCCCTCGCGCCCGGGCGACAGCCGGGCCAGCCAGGCCATCAGGGCTTGCGGTGGCTGGGGCTGGCGCTGCTCGGCGGCCGAAGTGCGCCCCACCAGCACGACCCAACTTCCCAGGGGCAGGGTATCGGGCAAGGGCTCCAAGGCCTGCAGCTGCACGCCGACGGAGCCGGTCGCCTCGGCATGCGCGCTGACGAACCGCAACTCGAAGGGCTCGGCTGCCAACTTCAGCGCGGTGATCTCCAGGCTCGCCAACCGCAAGGCTTCGGCCGGGCCGGCCCAGTCGAGCACCAGGCTGTGGTCCTGGAGGACGAAGACGACCTGTTTAGGCAAGGGCCGGTTCCTCACGCGCCACCGCCTGCAGGGCAGCTTCCACGCCGAGCACCCGCGCGAATCGGCCGGCCAGTACGGCGGCGGTGCGGGCGCGGAGCTGGGTCGGGGTCAGGGGCGAGCCGTCAGGGTGCTGCATCGTGAACGTGAGTGTCGCCTCGGGCACGTAGATCACGTCCCAGCCCAGGTCGCTCGCGTGGCGTGTGGTCGTCTCGCAGCACTGCTCGGTGCGGATGCCGCTGATGACGAGTCGGCCCACGCCCTGCTGCGTCAGCCACACGTCGAGCCCACTGCCGACGAGGGCGCTGTGGCGTGTCTTGTGGACGGTGAGGGCGGGTTGGAAGTCGCGCAGGCCGTCCAGCGGACGCACCAGGCCGCTGGACAGGCTGAAGGGATCCGCGCCGGTGGGATCGGTCTGCACATGGAACACGCGCACGATCGGCAGGCCGGCCGCCTCGAAGCCGTCGATCAGGCGGTTCTGGGCTGCCAGGTAGGCGGGAACCTCGGCAGGCTCGAAATAGGGGCGGTGGGCGAAGGACTGCTGGACGTCGATGACGAGGAGGGCGGTGGTCATGGAGAACCTCGGGGAGTTGAGAGGTCCTCAGTGTTCCGCTGCCGTGCATGGCGCGCCACGCAGCGGCAGACGTTCATCGATCAATTCAGGACATGCCAAGCGCGCGCAGCAGTTCCCGCGGCGAGTAGGGCTGGCGGCGGCTGGGCCAGCCTTGCACCAGGGCGAGCATCCGCTCGTTGAGTGGCGCCTGACGGCCCAGGCTGTGCGCCAGTCTCACGATTTCGCCGCACAGCGCGTCGATCTCCGTCACGCGGCCGGCCGCCAGGTCGTCAGCCATGCTGGAACGGGCCTTGGCATCGATGCGCAGCATGCGCGCCGCGGCGAGGCGGAAGACGACCGTCGGCATGCGCAGCAGCAAAATCAACCGTCGCGGCGGCAGGGGCGTCATCTGCGCGACCGGGCGTTGCGCAGCGTCCAGCAGATCGAGCGCTTCCTCCTGGAGTGCCGCAAACACGCGGCGGTAGCCCCGCTGCAGCAACTCCTGCCGCAGCGGCAGGCCAGACAGCGCGTTGACCGGGTTGTTCAGGTTGAGCAGGAGCTTGCCCCACTGCACCGGGCCCAGGTCCGCATGCAGCTTGACCCGCATCTGCAGGCGCGACAGCGCCGTCTGCCAGGCGAGCAGCGCGGTGTCGTCCGCCTCACCCTGCACGGCCAGCGCGCCCGCGGTGCCGCGGTGATAGTGGCCGGGTGACAGCTCCGCAATGTTGTAGGGCACCATGCCGGCGTGCCAGCGCAGCTGCGGCGCCACGGCCTGGGCGGCGCCTGCATTGCCGATGCCGTTTTGCAGGCTCACCACCGGCGTGCCCAGCGGCAGGGTGAGGCCGAGCGCCGTGGCGGCCTCCACGGTGGCGCCTGACTTCACGCACAGCAGCACCAGGTCGGGTTTGAGGCCGGGCGGCGGTGTCTCATGCAGGCGCAGGTCGAGGGCCGGAATGTGCCGTTCCAGGCCGTCCTGGTCGGTCAGCCGCAGGCCGTGCTTGCGCAGGGCGGCGAGCACGCGCGGGCGGCCCACGAAGTGCACCGGCACGCCGGCCAGCTGCGTCAACCCGCCGATGAAGCAGCCGACCGAGCCGGCGCCCATCACCAGAACGCCGGTCATCCCCGGCGCCGTCAGATCGGATGCGCCAGGTCGCGCAGATGTGTCGGGCCGACGCGCTTTTCGATCTCGTCGAGCAGGCCCCGGCCCCAACCCAGCATGAACAGGGCCTCGCCGACAACAAACATCGGCCCGACCAACAGGCCGACGAGGTCGTCCACGAAGGCCGGCTTGCGACCTTCGTAGTAGTGGCCGACGAACTGGAACACCCAGCCGATGACGAAACTGCCCAGGCCGATGATGAGCCAGCCGGCGGTGGTGGCCGTGTGCACCAGCGTCATGGCCAGTGCGGTCAGCACGCCGTTGACCACGGCCGTGGCCAGCCCCAGCGCGAGATTGCCTCGTGTGAGGTACCACAAGGTGCTCAGCGCCCAGAGGACGATGGCCGCGTTCATCGGGGCGCCGGCTGCGGTGAACTCGGCCCGGGCCAGCAGCGCGCTGATGGCGAAGACGATCAAGGGGATGCCGATGAAATGCGTCGCGATATTGCGGCGATCGCGGTGGTAGGCGGCGTACTGGGCCATCAGGTCGAGTGCGGAGCGGAACAGGCTGGCCATGGCAAGAGGTCCCCGGAATCAGATGAGGGCTATGCTAGTCCAGCCCGGCCGGGCCGCGCTGTGCGCTGCCCGTCAAAACCCACCGACTTCCCCTGATTTGAGCGTGCAAACGACACCGAAGCCACCCGATCGACGCCGTCTGTGGGCGGCTGGCCTGGCCCTGTCAGCCTTCACCGTGCTGTCGGCCGGCTGTGCCAGCGACTCGCCCGTTGCCAGCGTCCGCCCTGCCGTCATGGCAAGCGCGGGTGACGAACTGCGGGTGCTGGTTTTCCGCGGTGGCTCGGCCGCGCGGCTGGGACACAACCACGTGCTGCGCGCGGACGATCTGCGCGTGTCCTGGCCGGCAGCGGGGCCGGTGCTCCGGTTTCGCCTGGATGCGCTGGCCATCGACCCGCCTGCGTTGCGCGCCGGGCTCGGGCCGGCCTTCGCGTCGGCGGTGGACGATGCGGCCCGCGAGGGCACGCGCGCCAATCTGCTGAAGGCGCTGGAGGCGGCCGCGCACCCCGAGGTGGTGGTGACGACCCTGCAGCAGGTGGGTGAAGGCCCGCAGCGTGCGGTGGAGGCCGAGATCCGCCTGCACGGCGTGACACGGCGCCAGTGGTTCGTGGCTGATGTGCAGGATCGCCGCGCTCGCGGCGAGGTGGTGATCCGCCAGAGCGACTTCGGCATCCAGCCCTTCACCGTGCTCGGCGGCCTGCTGGCCGTGCAGGATGCGCTGGTGGTGCAGTTCGAGCTAGTCCAGCCGTAGGCGCATCAGGTCCTTGGTCAGGCTGCGCCCGTCGGGCAGCCGGATGGCGTCGCTGAGGCTGCCGTAGCGCTCGAAGCCCGCGCGTGTGTACAGGCCCACGGCTGCGCGGTTGCTGGCCGTGACGCTGAGGGTGACCTGGCTCAGCCCGGGCGTTGCCCGCAGCCGCGCCAGGGTCTCGCCCAGCAGGGCGCGGCCGATGCCGCGGCCGGCATGGGTGTCGGCCACCATCATGCCGATGAGGTGGGCCAGATGCTGCACGTTGCGGCGCGGCTCGCGCTCGCAGGTCAGCGCGCCGACGAGCTTGGCACCGTCCAGCGCCACCAGGGTGAAGAGGGTGCTGCCTTGGCCCGCGAGGCGGTTGCGATAGCTGGCCAGGTCGCGCCGGCTCTCGGTCTCGGCGTCGGACGTGAAGGCCTCCGGGTGGCTGCCCAGCATGGCGTCGCGCAGCGCCTTGTAGGCCAGCAGGTCGGGTTCGGTCATGGGCCGGATGAGGACATCGGTTGCCATGGTCATGCGGTCAGGTCAGCGACATGGTTGAAGTTGGCGAAGGCGGCCTCATCGCTGAAGCGCGCCACGCCATGCGGCTGCTCGCGCATCCAGCGCAGCACGGCGCGGCCACCACGGGCGAGGTAGTGCGCCAGCGGCTCGCGCAGCCGGGCGTGGAGCAGGGCGTGCGTGGGGTGCTCGCGCTGGGCCTGCGCGAAGGCGAGCGGCAAGGGCTCGTCGCAACCGGGCGGGTGCGTCGCCGCGAACAGCCGTGCGGCGAGATCGGCTGGGGGCAGGGGGCTGTCGCAGGGCGCCGTCAGCAGCCAGGCGTCGTCGGGGATGGCCTGCAGCCCGGCCAGCATGCCCGCCAGCGGCCCGGCGAAGGCCAGCCCATCCGGGTCGGCCAGCACCGGGTGGCCGAAGGTCGCATAGGTCTCGTGGTGCCGGTTGGCGCTGACCATCAGCCGGCTCACCTGCGGCTGCAGGGCCTGCAGCACGTGGGTGGCGAGCGGCTGGCCCCGCCAGGGCTGCAGCCCTTTGTCGACACCGCCCATGCGGCGTCCCTCGCCGCCGGCCAGCACGAGACCGATGACCGTGGTCATGGGGGCGGCTCGCCCGGCGCGCCGGGGAAGTCATCGGCCTGCCGGCGGGGGCCTTGCATGACGCCCGTGACCCAGCAGCCGATCAGCCAGGTAGCCACCATCGTCAGCGCGAACACGATGGCGCCGATGACGATGAAGTCGATCAGCAGTTGATGCCGCAGGGCATCGTTGTCCAGGCCCGGCTCGTGAAACCCCTTGGCAAGCTGACCTGTGGCCCACGGCAACAGCACGGCCGCGCCCACGGCCGCTGCAGCTCGGCGGCGCAGGCGGGGCGTGAACCACGAGGCCATGGTCAGCCGCCGATGTAGTGCATCTCGACGCGGCGCTCGCCGCTGGGCGCCTGGCCGCTGCCGCGCAGTTGCGAGTAGCGGTCGGTCCGGCCTCCCCAAACCTCGGCGATGGCGCCCGCGATCTGCGCGTCGCTGACGACTTCGGCACCGCGCAGCAGCCCGCGCAGGTCGTGCCCGCGGGTCGCGAACAGGCAGGTGTAGAGCCGCCCCTCGGTGGACAGCCGCGCGCGGTTGCAGTCGCCGCAAAAGGCCTGGGTCACCGACGAGATGAAGCCCACTTCGCCGCCGCCATCCGCATAGGCCCAGCGTTCGGCGGTTTCGCCCGGTGCGCTGGCCGAGAGCGGCGTCAGCGGGAACTCGGCAGCGATGCGCTGCATCACGTCGCGCGAGGGCAGCACCTGGTCCATGCGCCAGCCGTTGGTGGCGCCGACGTCCATGTACTCGATGAAGCGCAGCACCACGCCGCTGTGCCTGAAGTGGCGGGCCATGGGCAGGATCTGGTCATCGTTCACGCCGCGTTGCACGACCATGTTGACCTTGATCGGGCCGAGCCCGGCGGCCTGGGCTGCGGCGATGCCGTCCAGCACATCGGCTACCGGAAAGCCGACATCGTTCATGCGCTGGAACACCGCGTCGTCCAGGCCATCGAGGCTCACGGTGAGGCGCTTGAGGCCGGCAGCGCGCAGGGCAGCGGCCTTCTTCACCAGCGTGGAGCCGTTGGTGGTGAGTGTCAGGTCGAGCTCACGCCCATCGGGCGTGCGCAGCACCGCGAGCATCTCGATCAGCGACTCCAGCCCGCGGCGCAGCGTGGGCTCGCCGCCGGTGATGCGCAGCTTCTCCACTCCCAGGGCCACGAAGACCCGTGCCAGCCGCGTGATCTCCTCGAAGCTCAGCAAGTCGGCATGCGGGAGGAACTGGTGGTGCTTGTCGAACACCTGCTTGGGCATGCAATAGCCGCAGCGGAAGTTGCAGCGGTCGGTCACCGAGATACGCAGGTCGTGCAGCGGGCGGCCGAGCGTGTCGCCCAGCGGGCCGCGCGGCATCGGCGCGTCTGCCGGCACCACCAACCGGCGGGCCGGCGGGGTGTACACGAGAGGAACTTCGCGGGCGCTCATGGCCGCATTCTCACCGCGACCCGGCAACCTTGCGTCCGCCCGGCCATCGGCGCCATCCCTATCGTCTGATGGCGGGATGCGGCTGGCTTTCGGGACTTGTCAGGCTTGCGCCCGCCCGCTTGAATGGGCGAATGAGTGCAGTACTTCATGCGGACCTTCCCCGCTTCGTCGCCTTCGGCGAGGCCCTGACTGACCTGATCCGCATCGGCCCCGACCAATGGCGCAGCGCCTGCGGCGGCTCGCCGTGGAATGTGGCCGTGGCGATGTCGACCCTGGGCCAGCTGAGCGCCTTTGCCGGTGCGATCAGCCAAGACCTTTTCGGCGCCGAGATCTGGCGGGCCAGCCAGGAGGCTCACCTGGACATGCGGTTCCTTCAGCAGTTGCCGCGCCCACCATTGCTGGCGGTGGTGCATGAGGTCGACCCGCCCCACTACTTCTTCATCGGGCAGGACAGCGCAGATCTGCACTTCCGGCCCGAGGGCCTGCCAGCGGGCTGGACGCGCTCGCTGCGCTGGGCGCATTTCGGCAGCCTGGGCCTGGTGCGGGAGCCGCTGGCCGGGCGGCTGCTGGCGCTGGCCCAGGCGCTGAAGGCCGAGGGCCGGCTGATCAGCTACGACCCCAACTTCCGCGCCCCGCCGATGGACTCGCGCTACGACGACACCCTGGAGCAGATGTGCCGCCTGGCGGATGTGATCAAGGTGTCCGACGAAGACCTGCGCGGCCTGTTCCGGGTGCCGGACCACCGCTCCGGCCTGGCCCAGATCGCGGCCTGGAATCCTGGCGCCTGGCTGCTGCTGACCCGGGGTGCCGCAGGGGCGACGCTCTATCACGGCGTCGAGGAGGTGTCAGGGCAGCCGCCGCGCGTGGCGGTGGTCGACACCGTCGGGGCCGGCGATAGTGCGCTGGCGGGGCTGCTCGACAGCCTGATGCGCCAGGCCGACGCACCGGCCGAACAGCACTTGCGCTGGGCTCTCGCGGCTGGCGCGGCGGCCTGCACGTCCGCCGGATTTGCGCCGCCGCGCCCGGCGCAGCTGGAGGCCTTGGCGGAGGCGGTGCGCATCGTCCCGGGGTGAGCGGCAGGGGCGCCGCGGCACTCGTCGCGGTAGATCTCACCGGGGCAGGCCTGGGGTTTTCCCGCCCGGGCCTTGATCCTGGTCAAGCGGCGGTCTAGGATTAACCGACCGGTCGGTAGAGAAATCCCATGTCTGAACAGACCCTCCTCATCGAGCAGCTCGGCGCCGTGCGCCTGCTGCGACTGAATCGCCCTGAAGCGCTGAACGCGTTCACGACTGGCCTGCTGGGCCAGTTGCGGCAGGCGCTGGAGTCTGCCGCGGCCGACGCCGACACCCGCTGCGTGCTGATCACCGGTGCCGGCCGGGCCTTCAGTGCGGGGCAGGATCTGGCCGACCCCCATGTCGCGCCCAGCCGGGAACCCGGGGCGCCGCCCAAGGACATCGGGCACCTGCTGGAGCACTACTACATCCCGCTGGCGCTGCGCCTTCGCAGCATGCCGGTGCCGGTCGTGGCGGCCGTCAATGGCGTGGCCGCGGGCGCTGGCGCCAGCGTGGCCCTGGGGTGTGACCTGGTGTTGGCGGGCGAGAGTGCGAGCTTCATCCAGGCCTTCTCCAAGATCGGCCTCATCCCGGACTGCGGCGGCACCTGGCTGCTGCCGCGGCTGGTGGGGCGCGCCAAGGCGCTGGAGATGGCGCTGCTGGGCGACAAGCTGAAGGCCGCCGATGCCGAGCGCCTGGGCCTGATCTCGCGCGTGCTGCCCGATGCCGAGCTGATGGACGCCGCGCTGGCGACGGCGCAGAAACTCGCCGCCATGCCCACCCGCGCGCTGGTCGAGACCCGCATCGCGATGGACGAGGCGCTGAAGTTCGATTTCGAGACGGCCCTCAAGCGCGAGGCCGTGCTGCAAAGTCAGATGGGCTTTGCCTACGACTACCAGGAAGGCGCCGCCGCCTTCCTGGACAAGCGCAAGCCGCAGTTCCGGGACCGCTGATGGAAGCGCAGGCCACCGCCGAGAAGGTCCGCGACGTCATGCTCGCGGACGACGCCGCGAGCCGCATGCTCGGCCTGCAGATCACCGAGGTCGCCCCTGGGCGCGCGGTGGCCAGCATGACGGTGCGGCCCGACATGCTCAACGGCTTTGCCATCTGCCATGGCGGTCTGATCGCCACGCTGGCCGACTCCGCCTTTGCCTTTGCCTGCAACAGCCGCAATGCGCTGACGGTGGCTTCGGGCTTCGGCATCGACATCCTGAAGAGTGCCCGCCTGGGCGACGTGCTCACCGCCACGGCGGCCGAGACCTCGCTGGCTGGCCGCACGGGCCTGTACGACATCACGGTGACCAACCAGCGGGGCGAGCTGATCGCCGTGTTCCGCGGGCGCTCGCACCGCTTGGGCGAGCGCAAGGTCTACGACGAAGGAAACCCATGAGCGCCAAAGCCCCCATCCGTGTGCCCAAGGCCGGCGAGCTCGACCCGATCGAGACCGCCAGCCGCGACGAGCTGCAGGCCCTGCAACTGCAGCGCCTGCGCTGGAGCCTGCAGCACGCCTACGACCATGTGCCGCACTACAAGGCCAGCTTCGACGCCAAGGGCGTGCACCCGTCCGACCTGAAGACCCTGGCCGACCTGGCCAAGTTCCCGTTCACGACCAAGCATGACTTGCGCGCGAACTACCCCTTCGGCCTGTTTGCGGTGCCGCGCGAGCAGCTGGCGCGCATCCATGCGTCGTCCGGCACCACCGGCAAGCCGACCGTGGTGGGCTACACGCGACAGGACATCGACCACTGGGCCAACCTGGTGGCCCGATCCATCCGTGCCTCGGGCGGCCGCGCGGGTGACCTGGTGCACATCGCTTATGGCTACGGCCTGTTCACCGGCGGCCTGGGCGCCCACTACGGCGCCGAGCGCCTGGGCTGCACGGTCATCCCGATGAGCGGCGGCCAGACCGAAAAGCAGGTGCAGCTCATCACCGACTTCAAGCCCGACATCATCATGGTCACGCCCAGCTACATGCAGGTGCTGATCGAGGAGTTCCGCCGCCAGGGGCTGGATGCGCGCGAGTCGTCGCTCAAGATCGGCATCTTCGGCGCCGAGCCCTGGACGGAAGCCATGCGGCGCGACATCGAGCAGGGCGCGGGCATCGATGCGGTGGACATCTACGGTCTGTCGGAAGTGATGGGCCCGGGCGTGGCCAATGAATGCATCGAGAGCAAGGACGGCCCGGCGATCTGGGAAGACCATTTCTACCCCGAGATCATCGACCCCGAGACGGGCGAGGTGCTGCCCGATGGCAGCGAGGGCGAGCTGGTGTTCACCTCGCTCACGAAGGAGGCGATGCCCGTCATCCGCTACCGCACCCGCGACCTGACCCGCCTGCTGCCGCCCACCGCGCGCAGCATGCGCCGCATGGGCAAGATCGTGGGCCGCAGTGACGACATGCTCATCATCCGTGGCGTCAACCTCTTCCCCACGCAGGTGGAGGAGCTGGTGCTGCAGGAGCCGGGCCTGGGCGGGCAGTACCAGCTGGTCGTCACGCGCGACGGCCATCTGGATGAACTCGTCATCCGCTGCGAGCTGGCCCTGGGCGCGACCGACGACGGCATCGGCCGCCGCCTGGCCGAGCGCATCAAGAACCTGATCGGCGTGAGCGCGACCGTGCGCGTCGAGCAGCCCGAATCCATCGAACGCACGCTGGTCGGCAAAGCCCGCCGCGTCGTCGATCAGCGCAAGAAGCCATGAATACCCAACACAGCCACAGAGGCACAGAGACACAGAGGCGCTCGGACCTCTCTGTGTCTCTGTGCCTCTGTGGCTGTGTTCCTTTTCCTGAGCAAAGGAGCCACTGATGTACACCCAAGCCATGGACCTGATGGCGCGCGAGGCCAAGCCCAAGGTCGTCAAGAGCGCCGAGGAGCTGGCCCGCGAGGAGGCCTTCGAAGCCCGCAT
>JAIPCJ010000068.1 GCA_021738245.1 Methylotenera sp.
CCGGCTGTCGAGACCATCTGCATGCCCTCGGGCGGCTTCTGGGGCGGCGTGGGCGAGCCCACCATCGCGGTGGCCGCGCCGGCCGTGCTGAACGCCATCTTCGCGGCCACGGGCAAGCGCATCCGCGACCTGCCGCTGCGCAAGCAGGCGCTGGTGTGATGCGTCTGGCGCTGGCGCTCGCGTTGATCGCCGGCGCGCAGGCCAGCGCACAGACCGCTGCGCCTGCGCCCGCACCCGTGGGCGACATCGAGCGCGGGCGCGCCCTGGTGGCCGACCGCACCCAGAGCCTGTGCCTGCTCTGCCATGCGCTTACCGCGCAGGGCGACCCCAACCAGGGCAACCTGGCGCCGCCGCTGGCGTTGTCAGCGGCTCGCCTCACGCGTGACGGGCTGCGGGAGCGCATTGCCGACATGCGGCGCTTCAACCCTGCCACGGTGATGCCACCGTTCCGCTCGACCGACGGGTTGCGTGACGTGGCGCCGGCCTGGGCGGGCCGCCCGGCGCTGACCGAGCAGCAGCTGGACGACATCGTGGCCTACCTCGCCAGCCTGGGCGCGCCATGAAGCGGCGGGTCTTCATCGCAGCGGCCGGAGCGCTTGCCGGGTTGCCAGCGGCGCGTGCGTCGGACGACGCGATGCGCGCGGCCATCCGCGCCTGGGCCGGGCGAGAGCCGGCGGCCGGGCCGCTCAAGATCGAGATGGCCGAGCTGGTGGAGAACGGCAACGCCGTGCCGGTGCGCCTGGTGGCGAGCGAGCCGGTAGTGGGCCTGGCCCTGTTCACCCCACTGAACCCCGAGCCCGAGGTGGTGCATGCGAGCTTCGGCCCGACGGTGGCGCGGCCCGAGTTCAGCACCCGCATGCGCCTGGCCCGCAGCCAGCGCATCGTGGCCGTGGCCAAGGCGGCGGATGGCCGTTGCTGGCAGAGCAGCCTGGAGGTCATCGTGACCCTGGCCGCCTGTGTGGAGCCCTGATGGCCGCGCGCGCCGTCATTCATCTGCCGGCCCGCATCACGGCCGGCCAGGCCTTCGAGGTGAGAGCCACGGTCGCGCACGCGATGGAGACCGGCTACCGCAACGATGACGCCGGCCAGCGGCTGCCACGCGACCTGGTGCGGCGCTTTGAATGCCGGCTGGACGGCGAGTTGGTGTTCTCGGCCGACCTGTTTGCCGCGGTGTCGGCCAACCCGTATCTGTCTTTCTGGCTGCAGGCCGCCAAGAGCGGAGAGCTGAGCTTCTTGTGGCAGGGTGACCAGGGCTTCGAGCACCGCGAGGTGCGCGCGCTGACCGTGGCATGAGGGCAGCACTGCTCCTGCTGCTGGCGAGCCTGGCGCTGGCGAGTGCGGCCGACGAGCGCCGCTCCGGCCGTGACACCATGACCTCGGCACTGCGCATGCTGCAGGCCGACGACACCCAGCATCCGGCGCAGCTCTCGCTCGCGCTGGGCCGCGAACTGTGGGCCAGCGGGCCCAAGTCCTGCGCCAGCTGCCACGGGGCCCCGGAGACCCTGCGCGGCGTTGCCACGCGCTACCCCGCCTGGGACCGCGGCCTGCTCGACCTGCCGGGTCGCATCCAGCGCTGCCGTGTGCAGCACCAGCAGCAGCCGGCCTGGGCGCCCGAGGCCGAACCGCTGCTGGCCCTGACCGCGTTGGTCGCCCAACAGTCGCGTGGCCTGCCGCTGCAGCCGCCGCGCGGGCCGGCGCTGGACGCCGCGGCCGCCCAGGGCCAGCGCCTCTTCACCACCCGCCTGGGGGCGCTGAACCTCTCTTGCGCCCAATGCCACGACGAGCGCGCCGGCCTGCGCCTGGGCGGCAGCCTCATCCCGCAGGGCCATGTGGATGACTACCCCGTCTATCGCCTGGAGTGGCAGTCCTTGGGCAGCCTGCAGCGGCGGCTGCGCGGCTGCCTGAGCGGCGTGCGCGCCGCGGCCTGGGACTGGGACAGCGCGGAGCTGCTGGCGCTGGAGGTCTACCTCGCGCGTCGTTCCGCAGGACTGCCGATGCAGCCGCCGGGCGTCAGGCCCTAAGCTCAGGCCTCCAACCGGAGGCTGCATGAGAGCTTGGTGCTGGATGCTGTTGTGGACGCTGTGCACCCTGGCCAGCACGGCGCAGGGGCAGGCGCAGGAGGCGGAGCTGGTGGTCAACCAGCGCAAGGTCGTGAGCCTGCGCGCCACGCTCAAGGGCGAGACGCCGAAGGAGCGCGTGCAAGCGGCCGAAGCGGCGCTCCCCGCCGCCCTCGCGGCGCCGCTGCCGGCCGACCGCGTCGAGCGGCAAGCCCTGGCCGGGGAGACGCCTGCGGTGCGCCTGCGGGTGAACGATGTCGTGGTGCTGCACCTCGTGCCGGAGGATCTGGCCGGCCCGCAGGCCGGCAATCTGCTCGACGCCGCGGGCGCCGACGCCGAGCGACGATTGCGCGTCGCGGTGGCCGAGCTTCGCGAGGCGCGTGACCCGCGCCACTGGGCCCTCGGGCTCGGCGTCAGCCTGTTCGTCACGGTCGTCGCGGTCGCGCTGCTGAAAGCCCTGGCGGCCTTGCGGCGCCGCCTGCTGCGGCGGGCCGCGCGGCGCCTGGCTGACGGCAACAGCTCCGGTGCGGGGCAGCCCTGGTGGCGCGTGCCGGGCGAGCATGCGCTGGCGCTGTTGCGCGGCGTGGCCGGCCTTGCCAGCTGGGTTGTGGCGCTGGTGGTGCTCGACCTGTGGGCCAGCACCGTGCTGCGCCAGTTCGCGCCCACGCGGGCCTGGGGCGAACGGGCGAGCGACTGGCTGCTCACGCAAGCGCTGGAGCTGGCGCGGGCCGCGCTGGGCGCGGTACCGGGGCTGCTGACGGCGGCGCTCATCTTCCTGGTGGCCCAAGGTGTGCTGCGCGTCGCGCGGGGTGTGCTGGAGCGGGTGGAGCAGGGGGAGTTCACGATCGCGGGGCTGGATGCCGACACCGTCGGCCCCACGCGGCGGCTGGTCGGGCTGGTGGTCTGGCTGTTCGCGCTCGCCATGGCCTACCCCTATCTGCCGGGCGCCAGCACCGAGGCCTTCAAGGGCGTGACGGTGCTGGCTGGCCTCATGGTGTCCCTGGGTGCCTCCAGTGTGGTGGGGCAGGTGATGGCCGGGCTGTCGCTGATGTACTCGCGGGCGCTGCGGGCCGGTGAGTACGTGCGCATCGGCGAGGTGGAGGGCACGGTGACGCACCTGGGCGTCTTTTCCACGCGGCTGCACACGGGGCTGGGTGAAGAGGTGAGCCTGCCGAATGCCGTGGTGTTCGGCCAGCCCATCCGCAACTTCTCGCGGCTGGTGGCCGACGGGCAGTTCGTGCTGCACACGGCCGTCACCATCGGCTATGCCACGCCCTGGCGCCAGGTGCACGCCATGTTGCTGGAGGCGGCGCGGCGCACGCCGGGCGTGCTGCAGACGCCTGCGCCGTATGTCGTGCAGACCGCGCTGAGCGACTTCTATGTGGAATACCGCCTCTGCGCGCAGGGCAGCCGCGCCGCGCCACGGCTGCGGGCCCAGGCCCTGAGCCAGTTGCATGCGCACATCCAGGATGTGTTCAACGAGAACGGCGTGCAGATCATGTCGCCGCATTACCTGGGTGACCCGGCCTCGCCGCAGGTGGTGCCGGCCGGCCCCTGGTTCGCGCCCGAAGCCGGGCCGCTGCAGCCGCCGCCCTGAGTTGGCCGCCGCGACTGAATTGCCCCACAGGAGAGATGCATGCCCGAGTACCTTGCGCCCGGTGTCTATGTCGAGGAGGTGTCGTTCCGCGCCCGGGCGATCAACGGCGTGGACACCACCACGGCCGGCTTCATCGGCCCCTGCCGGTATGGCCCCGTGGCCGGCACGCCCGTGCTGCTGGACAGCCTGTCGGCCTTTGTCGATCGGTATGGCGATGCGCAGCCGCTGCGCTTCGGCGCCGACGGCAGTGCGCTCGCCGTGACGGATCTGTATCACGCCGTGGCGAGCTTCTTTGCGCAGGGCGGGCAACGCTTGTTCGTGAGCCGCGTCTATCGTCCGGTCGATGGAGGTCCGCCGCCGGACCTGGCGGCGGCATTCCCGCCGGCGGGCGCACTCGATGGTCATGCGCGTCTGCGGGTCGGTGCCACATCCGGCTTTCGCATCGTCGCGCGCCACCCGGGGCGGCTGGGCAACCTGCAACTGCAGTTCGGGATCAGGCTGGGGGCGAACCGGCTCCAGGCCGGGCCGCCCGTGTTGGCGGATGGCGATGTGGTGTGGATCTCCAGCGCCGCCGTGCGATTGCCGGCACCTGCCATCGGCAATGCGCCGCCCACCGCGGCACGCGGGCTGCGGGAGTTGCCGTTGTACGTGGCGCGCCGCGATGCGGCAGGCGCCTGGACGTTCACCGGCTCGCTCGCCCCGGCGGGGGCACCGCCCGGTGCGACACGTTTCGCACTGGCTGATTTCGGCCTGAATGCCGCGCCGGGCAGCGACGATCTGCTGAGCCCGGTCAGCCTGAGCCTGGCAGTGCAGACCGCCGAGGGCAGGGCGCTTGCCAACTGGCAAGACCTGTCACCCGACCCTTCTCGCCCCGCGGATGCGGCGCAGCCGGGGCTGCTGGCCAGCTTTGCCGTGGCGCTGCCTGAGAACCTGCCTTCGGCCGAAGGGGTGCGGCACCTGGTTGTCATGCTGAATGGCACCGCACCCGGGCAGGACCTGCTGGCGGATGGCATCGATCTGCTCGCGGCCCTGCAGTCGCTGGGCCTGCCCTTGCAGATCACGCCCGCCGAGTGGGCTGCCAGCGGCCAGCAGGAGCTGGTGGCGCTGCGCCGCAAGTTCGAGCAGGGCCTGCTGGCCGTCGGCCTTCTGACGGGAGGGCACGACGGCCTGCTGCCGGATGAGGCGGCCTACGCGGGCCGACCGGCTGCGGACGGCGTGCCGGCACAAGGCCTCGGGCAGCTGGGTGCGGTGGACGGCATCGCCACCGTCGCGGCGCCGGGCCTGGGCCGCGCAGGTCGATACGCGCCGGGCGAGCTCTTGGCCATCAACCGCCAGCTCGTGGCGCACGCCGAAGGCCGGCGCGGCTGCATGGCCCTGATCGATCCGCCCGAGGGCGCGCTGCCGGGCGAGGTGGTGACCTGGCGCGGTGCGTTCAACACCTCGCATGCCGCGCTCTACTACCCTTGGCTGCAAATCGCCGACCCCGCTGGTGGCCCGCCCTTGACCCTCCCGCCTTCCGGCCCGCTCGCCGGCATCTACGCCCGCAGCGACCAGGCTGTCGGCGTGCACAAGTCGCCAGCCAACCAGGTGCTGCGTGGCATCCTCGGCTTCGAGCGGGTGCTGACCCTCAGGGACCAGGAGTTGCTCAACCCGGCAGGCATCAACGGCCTGCGGTTCTTCGAGGGGCGCGGCAATCTCGTCTGGGGCGCTCGCACGCTCAGCACCGACCCTGAGTGGAAGTACGTGCAGGTGCGCCGCTATGTCGACTTTCTGTTTCGCAGCATCGACCTCGGGACGCAATGGGCGGTGTTCGAACCGAATGGCGAGGCGCTCTGGTCAAACGTTTGCCGCTGCGTGCAGGATTTCCTGTTGAACCAGTGGCAATCCGGTGCCTTGCTGGGCAGCAAGCCGGAGCAGGCCTACTTCGTCCAGTGCGACCGCACGACCATGACCGCTGACGACCTGGCCCACGGCCGCCTGCGGCTGTTGATCGGTGTGGCGTTGCTCAAACCTGCGGAGTTCGTCGTGGTGCGCGTGGGGCAGCAGACGGCAGTTGCCTAGCCGCGTGCGCCAGCGTCAGCGCTGTTGCCGCTGACGCTCCCCAAACAGCGCCTCGCGTGCCTGCGGGTCGGTCAGTGGGCGCCGTGCGTCGGCCAGCACGGCCACACCGCGCTGCACGGCGGGGCGGTGGCTGACCTCGTCGAACCAGCCCTTGAGGTGCGGGAAGTCAGTGAGCGCCACGCCCTGGTTCTTCCAGGAACGCAGCCAGGGGAAGACGGCGATGTCGGCAATGCTGTAGTCCGCGCCGCCGAGGTAGGTGGCGTGGGCCAGTCGCTTGTTGAGCACGCCGTACAAGCGCTGGGCTTCCTGGGTGTAGCGGTCGATGGCGTAGGGCAGCTTCTCGGGTGCGTAAGTGCGGAAGTGATGCGCCTGGCCGAGCATCGGGCCGATGCTGCCGACCTGCAGCATCAGCCATTGCAGGACCTCGTACTTGCCGGCCACATCGGCGGGCAGAAAGCGTCCGGTCTTGCCGGCAAGGTAGAGCAGGATGGCGCCACTCTCGAACAACGAAATCGGCTGGCCGCCCGGGCCGTCCGGGTCGACCAGGGCGGGGATCTTGTTGTTGGGACTGAGGGCGAGGAACTCGGGCGCGAACTGCTGGCCCGCGCCGATGTCCACGGGATGCACCCGGTACGCAAGGCCGCACTCCTCCAGCATGATGTGGACCTTGTGCCCGTTGGGCGTGGGCCATGAGTAGACTTCAAGCATTCGTCGCCTCCATCGGTGTGCCCGCGGGGACGTCTGTCGCAGTCCCGGCCAATCTCAGCAATCAGCCCGATTCTCACGACTCATGGTGGTAAAGCAAGTCAAGCACTGGCTCGTGACGCGCGCCAACGCCGCACGGTGGCGTCCGATCCACGACTGGGCCGAATCCCGCGGGGCGGAGTTCACGTTGGCGGAAGACGCACAGGGTTTCCAGATCGACCAGCGCCAGGCGTCGCCCGGCCCGCTGCGCATCGAGTGGGGCGCCTCGCAGCGTGGCTACATCCCGGGCTTCGAGCTGCGCATGCGCTGCGAGATGGGCCTGCACGCGGAGTTGCAGCTGATGATCATGTGCCACAGCCTGATGGATCAGCTGGAGCACACCATCTTCGAGGCCTACACCGACACCCTCAAGACGCGCGCCGACGCTGACTTGCCGGAGGAGATGCGCTGGTTGGTGATGTTCCCGAAGTTCACGCCCACCCATTCGCAGATCCTGCGTGAGCGCTACGGCATCGTCGGGGTCACGAGCGATCTGGCCGGCTCCTGGGTCGAGTCCGATCTGGGCGAGGTGCTGGTTCAGGCCAGCCAGGACCTGCTGCCCGAAGGCCACCGCTTCGTGCTGATGTGCCTGCGCGGCAACCTCTACCTGCGCACCGAGATGGCCGAGCCTGAGCTGCCTCAGGTGCAAGCCCTGGTGCGGCTGCTCGAAAGCGCGGCGCGCGAGGCACAACGGGTGAACAGCCGCCTCTCCGAAGGCGGCGTCTGGCCCACCACCACGTCCATCGCCTGGACGCACAGCACCCGCCAGGGCGAGGCCTGAGCGGGCCTGTGAGGCCCGTCCCGCAGGCGATCGCTTACGCCTTCTGGGCGAAGCTCCAGGCCATGTCGGCCAGCGGACGCGCCGTGGCGGCCGTCTCCCGGGCCTGCGCACTGGACGCCGTGCCGTCGACCACCCGCTTGGCGATGCCCTGGACGATGGCCGCGATGCGGAACATGTTGTAGGCCATGTAGAAGTTCCAGTCGGCCATGACGGCGTCCACATCGTTGCGGCCGGTCCGCTCGCAGTAGCGCTGCACATACGCCCGCTCGCTCGGGATACCGAGTTCAGCCAGATTCTTGCCGCCCAGACCGCGGGCCGCGCCCGAGGTCTTGATGTGCCAGCTCATGCAGTGGTAGCTGAAATCGGCCAGCGGGTGGCCGAGCGTGGACAGCTCCCAGTCGAGCACCGCGATGATGCGTGGCTCGGTCGGGTGAAACACCACGTTGTCCATGCGGTAGTCGCCATGCACGATGCTGACCTCCGCCTCGTCCCGTGCCGACGCGGGGATGTGCGCCGGCAGCCAGGCCAGCAGCGCGTCCATCGCCGGGTTGGGCTCGGTGACGGAGGCGAGGTATTGCTTGCTCCAGCGGCCGATCTGGCGCTCGAAGTAGTTGCCCGGCTTGCCGTAGTCGGCGAGCCCCACGGCCTTGACGTCGACCTGGTGCAGCGCCGCGATGACGCGGTTCATCTCGTCGTAGTGGGCAGCCCGCTCGGTCGGGGTCAGGCCCGGCAGGCTCTGGTCCCAGAGCACCCGGCCGGGCACGAAGCTCATCACGTAGAAGGCGCGGCCGATGATGCTTTCGTCGTCGCACAGCGCCAGCATGTCGGGCACCGGCACCGGGCTGCCGGCCAGCGCTCCCATGACCTGGAACTCACGCTCGATGGCATGGGCCGACGGCAGCAGCTTGGCCACGGGGCCGGGCTTGCTGCGCATCACGTACTGCGCGCCGGGCGTCTTCAGCAGGTAGGTCGGGTTGGACTGCCCGCCCTTGAACTGTTCAATCGTCAGCGGGCCGGTGAAGCCGTTCACATGGGCCGTCAGCCAGGCCTGCAGGGCGGCGGTGTCCAGTGGTTGGGCGAGGGGGCGGGTGCCGGTGAATGCTTCCATGGCGGGCAGGTGGTCAGGTGCAGCCGCGCATTCTGCGAGCCGGCCCGGGGCCGGCGTGTCGCGGCAGTGTCAGCGGGCAGCGGCGGCCAGCAGCTTCTCGCGGCTGAGCACCACCAGGCGCGTCGGCTCCACGCGCACGGCGCCTTCGCGCTCGAAGGCTTTCAGCTCCTGGTTCACCCGCTGGCGCGAGGCGCCGAGCAACTGGGCGAGGTCTTCCTGGGCCAGCTGCAGGCCGATGCGGATCTCGTCGCCCTCCTGCACGCCGTAGGAGCGCGCCAGCAGCAGCACCTGTTTGGCCAGGCGGGCAGCCAGGGGCCGGGTGTTGAGGTCTTCGATCATGTCGAACATCAGACGCAGGCGACGGCAGTTCAGGCGCAGCAGCGCGTCGTACAGCTCGGAGTGCGCCTTGAGCAGCGCATGGAAGTCGGCCTTGCGCACGCACAGCAGCGTGGTGTCGCCGTGCGCATAGGCATCGTGCGTGCGGGGCAGGCCGTCGAACAGGGCGATGTCGCCAAACCAGGTGCCCGGCTCCACGTAGGTGAGGGAAATCTGCTTGCCGGCCAGCGACACCGAGCTCACGCGCACCGCGCCCTTGGCAACGGCCGACCATTCTTCGGCCGGCTCGCCGCGGTGAGAGAGCATGGTCTCGTCGGGCAGGCGGCGCACATAGGCGCGCTGCAGGATGTCGTTGCGCAGGGGTTCGGACAGCTTGGAGAACCAGGCGCCCTGGTCGATCTGCTGCCGTTCGGCGGGGGTCAGGCTGAGTGCATTCATGCTGGAGTGGAATTGTGCCGGTCTGCCGAGGCGCTGAGCCGGCTTTCCCCATGCTAGAGTGCCTCGCGCCGATACCCTTCGTTACTCAACCCACCCGTAGACGCACGCAGTCGATGCCCATCACGGCCCTGCGCCCGACGTTGCTCGGCGCCCTCACCCCCGCTCTGGCACTGCTGTTGAGCCTGGCTGCCCCAGGCGTACACGCGCTGGGCCTGGGCCGGCCCCAGGTGCAGTCCGCCCTCGGCCGCCCTCTGGACGTGACCTTCCCGCTGCTGCTGGCCGAAGGTGAACAGCTGGCCGATGGTTGCGCGCGCGCCGAGGTGATCGCCGGTGATGCACGCGTGCCTGCCGGTCTGCTGCAGGTGCGCCTGGAAGGCGAGCCGGGGCAGCGCCGGGTGCGGCTGACCAGCCAGGTTGGCATCGATGAGCCGGCGCTGCGCATCACGCTCGCGCTGGGCTGCCCGCTGGTGCTGACCCGCGAGTTCAACGCTTTCATCGACCCGCCGGGGGGCGCATCGCAGGCCGCTGCACCGGCGCCCGCGCCCGCCTACACGCCGCCGCCCCTGGTCGAGACCGCCCGGCTGGAGGTGCAACTGCCCGCCCCGAAGCCGCGGCTGCGCCCGAAGCCTCGCGTGAGCGGCCCGCGCCTCACGCTGGAGCAGCCGGAGATCCTGACCTCTGCGGCGGCTCGTCCCGCCCGGCCGGCAGCCAGCGCGGTCACGGAGCTGACGCCGGAGCTGGAGGCGCAGATCACCCAGCTGGAGCAGACCGTGGCGCAACTGCGCGCCGAGATCCTGGCCCGCCAGCAGGCAGAGGGCGGTGCCGCATCGGCGCCTGAAGCGACCTTGCCAGCATCGACTGTGGCGTCCGCGCCCGATGCCGCTGCGGCCTCGGCGGCTGCATCGGCCCCGGCGCCGGAGGCCTTCCGGGTGACGCCGGCGCTGGCGCCAGCGCCGCGACAGTCGCCCTACCGCGACCCCATGACCTGGGTCATGACCCTTGCCCTGAGCCTGATCGCGGGTGCCGGGGCGTTCTATTTCAGCCGCTGGCGGGACCAGCGCGCTCGACAGGAACTGGCCTACTGGCGCGCCCTGCATGCGGCTGAAGGGGCCGGATTACCGCGCGCCGCACAGGCAGCGCCGCCGGCCGCCGCGGGTGTCGCGGCGCCCGTGCTCGCCGGTGCGATGGCGGGCGCCGAGGACAGCCCGCACCAGATCACCCGCCCACAGCCGCGCCCCATGCCCTGGACACCGACACCAGCGGCTCCCCAGGCGGCGGTCATCCCGACCTCCATGCAGGCGACGCAGCCGCTGCCGGTGCGCGCTTCGGCCGACCCGGTCGTCACCGTGGCGCCCACCGCGCTGGACACCCTGGCAGACGAGCTGCTGGACCTGCAGCAGCAGGTGGAGTTCCTGCTGCTGCTCGGCCAGCAGGACGCCGCTGCCGATTTGCTGGCGACGCGCCTCACGCGCGGCCCGACCGGCGTGCAGACGGGCGCCATGCCTCACCTGATGCTGATGGAGCTGTGCCAGCAGCGCGGCGACCCCGATGCCTTCGCAGAGCTGGTCACGCAGTTCCAGCAGCGCTTCGGCAGCCTGGGGCCGGACTGGTCGCAGAGCCTGTCACGCGGCCGCACGCTGGATGCCTCGCCGAGCGTCATCGCCCACCTGCAGGTGGTGTGGCCGGATGCGGCGGCGACCATGCGCATGCTGCAGGAACTGCTGGCCAATGGCCGCGGCCCCGGCGTGACGCAGTTCGAGCTGCCGGCCTATCGCGACCTGCTGTTGCTCTACAGCGTGGCGCGCGACATCTACGAGGCGGGCCTGCGCGGCGATGAGGTGGACCTCATGCTGCCGCTCGATTCCAGCTTCGGCCCCTAGGCGCCTGCGCTCCCGAGCGCAGCGCCAGCGCCCGTGCGGGCGTGCGCCTCAGAGACCGAAGTCGCTGGCGTCCCCGTTCATGGCCTTCTCGATGAGTTTGCGATTCAGGCGGTCGGACAGCAGTTCGGCGAACACGTAGACGTAGTTTCGCAGGTAGGCGCCACGCTTGAAGGCGATGCGGGTCACGTTGCTGCCCAGCAGGCTGCCCAGCGGGCGGGCGACCAGGTCGCTGCCGGCAGGCTCCTCGCGCATGGCCATCTCGGCCACGATGCCCACGCCCATGCCCAGGCGGACATAGGTCTTGATGACGTCGGAGTCGATGGCCTCCAGCACCACATTGGGTGTGAGGTGGCGCGCCGCGAAGGCTTTGTCGATGCGGGTGCGGCCGGTGAAGCTCGGGTGGTAGGACACCAGCGGCTCAGCCGCCAGCTGCTCCAGGCTGATGCGCTCGGCACTGGCCAGCGGATGGTCGCGCGGCACGACCATCACGTGCTGCCATTCGTAGCAGGGCAGGGTGACGAGCTCCGAGTACTGAGCCAGCGACTCGGTCGCCAGGCCCAGGTCGGCGCTCTCGTCGAGCAGCATCTTCACGACCTGGTCGGGGCTGCCCTGGTGCAGGCTGATGCGCAGTTGCGGCAGGTTCTTGCGCAGCTGGGCCACCGGTGCGGGCAGCACGTAGCGCGCCTGGGTGTGGGTGGTGGCGATGGAGAAGGTGCCACTGTCCTGGCGCGAGTACTCCTCGCCGATGCGCTTGAGGTTGCCCACCTCGCGCAGGATGATCTCGATGCAGGCCAGCACCTGCTGGCCCGGCTCGGTGATGCGGCGCAGGCGCTTCCCGTGGCGCGAGAAGATGTCGACGCCGAGTTCCTCTTCCAGCTCCAGGATCGCCTTGGACACGCCCGGTTGCGACGTGAACAAGGCCTTGGCGGTCTCGGTCAGGTTGAGGTTGCGGCGGGCCGCCTCCTGGACGAAGCGGAATTGATGCAGATTCATCGCAGCGGCTCCAGGCAGGCGTTGCACATGGCCTGCAGCACGGCCTCGTGCTCGCCCAGCGGCGGGTGCAGTTCCCATTGCACCGCGCTCCCGTGGCGCTCGCGCAGGCTGTCCAGCAGCGGCGGGATGTCGCGCCGCACATGGCCGCCCGTGCCCAGAAACAGCGGCATCACATGCACCCGGCGGCAGCCGGCGGCGACGAGTTGCTCGGCGGCTTCAGGCAGGCCGGGCGTCATGAATTCGAGGAAGGCCAGCACCAGCGGTGTTTGCGGCCGCGACTCACGCAGGCGCTGCGCCACCGCCTCAAAGGGCCGAGCCCAGGCCGGGTCACGCGCCCCGTGCGCGAACAACAGAAGACCATCCATCAGCGGTATCTCACGAGCCAGGTGAACGCGGCCATCGACAGGCCGAGGTAGAGCAGGCTGGGTGTGGCGGCCACGACCCAGGGTGTCCAGTTCTTCAGCAGCCCGAGGTGGCCGGCAACGTTGTTCAACAGCACGAAGCTGATGCCCAGCATGATGCCGCCGAACACCTTGATGCTGATGCCGCCCGAGCGGCCATGCAGATAGGCGAAGGGCAGGGCCAGGGCCACCATCACGAAGCACGCGAAGGGGTAGAGGGCCTTGCGCCAGAACTGGATGTTGTGCGCCTGGGCCGACTGCTCCTGGGCCGACAGGTGGCGGGTGTAGCGGTACAGCTCCACGGTCGACATCGACATCGCCGGCAGCACCGCCGCCGCGATGACGCCGGCATGCAGCGAGCTTTGCCAGTCCAGCTTGTCCAGGCTTTGCTCGCTCACCACCACATTGCCCACCGGGCTGGCCCCGGCGGGCAGGCCGGGGTTCCAGACCGCGCGCTTGACCTGCTGCAGATGCCAGACCCCCTGGCCATCCACATCGACCTTGCGCGCTTCGGTGCGCGAGAGCAGCCGGCCTTCGGCGTCGAACTCGAAGATGAACACATTCTCCAAATCGCCGCCACCGCCCACGCGACCCACCTTGACCGAGTAGCTGCGCTCCTGGCCATCGACAGTCTGGTGGTCCTTGAGCCAGGCGCCGCGCGTGCTTTGCGAGGCGTCGTGGGTGAAGCCGGCGCGCAGGTCGTTGCTGCGGCGCTCGAACTCGGGGGCCACGTAGTCGCCGACGACGAAGGTCAGGATGGCGAACACCGCCGCGAGCCGGGCCAGCAGGCCGAGTGCGCGCGCCGGGCCCAGGCCGCCGGTGCGCAGGATAGTGAATTCGCTGCTCTGCGCCAGGCGAGCCAGCGCGAAGATGGCGCCGATCAGTACGGCGATGGGGAACAGCGTGTAGAAGTTGCCCGGGATCTCCATCGCGGCCAGCAGCGCGGCCTTGCCCGCGCCCGCGCCGATGCGGGACATGCGATCGATCTCGTCGACGAAGTCGTTGAAGAAGAACAGCGACAGGAAGGCCAGGGCCACCAGCAGCACCGAGCCGATGATGTCCTTGTAGAGCAAGCGGCGAACGGTCTTCATGCCGTGGCCTCCTTGGCGCGGCGGCGCAGGCAGAAGCGGTTGCCGTTGTCGCGCAGCCAGATGAGGGTCAGCGCGAGCACGAAGGCGCCGCCATGCAGGCCGAGCAGCGTCGGCGCCAGCGCCGCGGTGCCATTGCCCACGCGCGACACCGACACGTTGATCGAGTTGAAGTACACGACAAACGCCAGCAGTGCGAACAGCAGGTTCCAGTTGTTCGCCCGCCGTGGGTTGGAGGCCGCCACGCCGATGCCCAGCAGCGCCATGTTGAAGCCCGCGAAGATCCAGCCCAGGCGCCACGCGAGCTCGCCCTGGTTCTTGACTGTCAGATTGCGGATCAGGTCCAGTGTGGGTGTGGCCTTGGGGGGCAACTGGTTGGCGTTGGCCAGCACCTGGGTGTCGGTCATCACCTTGTATTGCTCGAAGCGGGCCAGGCTTTTCTCGCCGGTCTTGAGTTGCGTCTCGTTGCGCTGGCCGTGGTCCAGCACGAGCATGCGGTCATCGCCGTCCATCTCGAGCCTGCCGCGGGCGGAGGTGGTGACCGACTCCCGGTCGTTCTGGTTCGACAGGATGAAGACATTGCGGCCCGTGCCGGCGTCGTCCCCGTCGCGCTCGATGAAGAACACGCGGCTGCCGTCACGCGAGGTCTGGAACTGACCCGGCGCCACGCGGGAGAGGTCGCTGCGCTTCTGGTAGCGGTCGCGGAGCTCGGCGCTGTTCTGGTTGCCCCAGGGCCAGACAACCAACTCCAGCACCACGATTGCCAGCAGGACCGGCCAGGCCATGCGCAGTACCGGGCGGATGAAGCGGGACAGCGGCACGCCGCTCGCAAACCAGATCGTCATCTCCGACTCGCGGTAGCGCCGCCCGAGCGTGGCCACCACGGCGATGAACAGCGACAGGTTCAGCATCGTGGCCAGATGCGCCAGCGTGGCGTAACCCATCAGCAGCACCACATCCTGCGGCGCCACATTGCCGCCCGCGGCCTGCCCGAGCGTCTTGATCAGGGTCACCGTCAGCATGATGGTCAGGATGACCACAAGGGTGACCCCGAAGCTCCTCGCCAACTCGGACCGCGTGGATGAATCGAATAACATCAAACGCACTTCTTTCTACTTCCAGTCATTATGGACTTCAAGATTCAAACCGCTGAGCTCGATGGGCTCGCGGGCGTGGGTGCCGATGCGCTTGTCGTGGTGATCGCCGGTGAGGCTGTGCCCAAGGGGCTGGATGCAGCGGTGGCCAAGCAGGTGCAGGCCGCGATCAAGCTCGGCGACTTCGCGCTGAAGGCCGGCCAGGTGCTGACGCTGGCCTCGGTGGAAGGCGTCAAGGCGACCCGCTTGGTGCTGGCCGCCAGCGGCAAGGCGACGCTCGCGGCTGCCCGTACCGCGCTGGCCGCAGGCCTGGGCCAGATCAAGTCGCGCGGCGTGGCGAGCGCTGCCGTCGCCTTTGCCGGCTTCGACGCCGCGCTGGCGGAGTCCCTGGCGGAGCAGACGGCGGTGGCCGCGACCGATGCCGTCTACATCTACCGTCACACCAAGCCGAGCGCACCGGCGGCACCCAAGCTGGCCCGCGTGGCCCTGCTGGTGGGCAAGGCCGACTTGAAGGCCGCGAAGGCAGGCCTGGCCCGGGGCGAGGCGATCGCTGCCGGCGTCGAGCTGGCGCGGGAGTGCGCCAACCGCCCGGCCAACTACGCCACCCCGACCTACCTCGGTCAGGTCGTGCAGGCCCTGGGCAAGAGCCATGGCCTGAAGGTCGAGGTCCTGGACAAGAAGGCCGTGGAGAAGCTCGGCATGGGCAGCTTCCTGGCCGTGGCCCAGGGCTCGGACGAGCCGCTGCGTTTCATCGTGGCGCGCTATGAAGGCGCCGCCAAGACCGTGCCGCCGGTCGTGCTGGTCGGCAAGGGCATCACCTTCGACACCGGCGGCATCTCGCTGAAGCCGGGTGCCGAGATGGACGAGATGAAGTTCGACATGGGTGGCGCCGCCAGCGTCATCGGCACGCTGCGCGCCGTGGCCGAACTCAAGCCCAAGCTCAACCTGGTGATGATCGTGGCCGCCTGCGAGAACATGCCCAGCGGCCGGGCAGTCAAGCCGGGCGATGTGGTGACCTCCATGTCGGGCCAGACCATCGAGATCCTGAACACCGACGCCGAAGGTCGCCTCATCCTGTGCGATGCACTGACCTACGCCGAGCGCTTCAAGCCCGCAGTGGTGGTGGACGTGGCCACGCTGACCGGCGCCTGCGTCATCGCCCTGGGCGGCGTGCGCAGCGGCATGTATGCCAGCGACGACGAACTTGCCGCCGCGCTGACGGCCGCGGGCGATGCCGCACTCGACCCCTGCTGGCGCATGCCGCTGGACGACGAGTACAACGAAGGCCTGAAGAGCAACTTCGCCGACGTGCCCAACATCGCCGGCCGCGCCGGTGGGTCGATCACGGCGGCCAAGTTCCTGCAGCGCTTTGCCACCAAGTACCGCTGGGGTCACCTGGACATCGCCGGCACGGCCTGGAAGGGCGGCGCCGCCAAGGGGGCCACCGGCCGTCCGGTGGGCCTGCTGACGCACTTCGTGCTGAGCCACGCCAAGTAAGACGTGGCGCTGCAGGTCAGCTTCTACAGCGACGCGGCGGACCCGCTGCACTTCGCCTGCCGGCTCATCCGGCGGGCGCTGGCGTCGGGCAAGCCGGTCGGCGTGTGCGTGCCGGCTGTCGATGCGGCTCGGTTGGACCAGTTGCTGTGGACGTTCGAGGCGGCCGAGTTCATCCCGCACCGCCGCTGGGATGGGTCGTCGCCCGCAGCGCCCGGTGAGGTGCTGCTGGTGGACGACGCCGCGCAGCTGCCACATCGCGGACTGCTGCTCAACCTCGCTGACGACATGCCCGGCGACGTGATGGCTTTCGAACGCGTGCTCGAAGTCATCGGCCACGACCCCGCGCGCGTTCAAGCGGGGCGTGCGCGCTACCGTCGCTACAGCCAGGCCGGCGCCAAGCTGGACCATTTTTCGGCGGCGGGTTGACCGCGGGCAAAGCCGTCTCGTTGCGGCCGGCCCACGGCCGATGCGTCCACGCTTTCCCGAATGAGAGGGCCTCGGATTTGGGGTATGTTCATTCGGTTGAAAACTCAACGTTCTCTGTCGTTCCTCTCTCATCCAAACTGGAGTTGATCCATGCAAATCAAGCTGAATATCGTGGTGGGTGCAGTGGCAGCACTGCTCAGCGGGGCCGCCATGTCGCAGGACCTGGTCGTCAAGATCGGCCACGTCGGCCCGACCAGCGGCGCGATCGCCCACCTCGGCAAGGACAATGAGCTGGGCGCTCGTCTGGCCATCGAGGAACTGAACGCCAAGGGCGTGACCATCGGCGGCAAGAAGGCCAAGTTCGAACTGCTGGCCGAAGACGACGCCGGCGACCCGAAGCAAGGCACCGCGGCCGCCCAGAAGCTGGTCGACTCGAAGGTCAACGGCGTCATCGGCCACCTGAACTCCGGCACCTCCATCCCCGCCTCCAAGGTCTACAGCGATGCCGGCATCCCGCAGATCTCGCCGTCCGCCACCAACCCCAAGTTCACCCGCAACGGCTACAAGACCACCTTCCGCGTCGTGGCTGACGACGTGCATCTGGGCGGCACGCTGGGCAAGTACTCGGTGACCACCCTCAAGGGCAAGTCCATCGCCGTCATCGACGACCGCACCGCCTACGGCCAGGGTGTGGCTGACGAGTTCGAGAAGGGCGTCAAGGCTGCCGGCGGCAAGGTCGTCGGCCGCGAGTTCACCAACGACAAGGCCACGGACTTCACCGCCATCCTGACCTCCCTGAAGGGCAAGAAGCCCGACGTCGTCTTCTTCGGCGGCATGGACGCCGTCGCGGGCCCGATGCTGCGCCAGATGAAGCAACTCGGCATCGAAGCCAAGTTCATGGGCGGCGACGGCATCTGCTCGGGTGAACTGCCCAAGCTGGCCGCCGGCACCATGGCTGACGGCCAGGTCGTCTGCGCCGAGGCCGGTGGCGTCGAGGGTGAGGCCAAGAAGTCCATGGACGACTTCAAGACCAAGTTCAAGAGCAAGTTCAATGTCGACGTGCAGATCTACGCGCCGTACGTGTACGACGCCGTCAACGTGATGGTCGCCGCCATGGTCAAGGCCAACTCCGCCGAGCCGGCGAAGTACCTGCCCGTGCTGGCCAAGACGGCCGGCTACAAGGGCGTGACCGGCACCATCGCCTTCGACGACAAGGGCGACATCAAGAACGGCGCCCTGACGCTCTACACCTACAAGGGTGGCAACCGCGAGCAGATCGCCGTCGTGCGCTGATCCCGAGAGCTTCGGCTCCCCGCAAGCCCGCCGCCTGGCGGGCTTTTTTTCGTCTGTCGTCAGGCCGGCGTGTGTGGGGGGGCTGGCGGGCCTCAGCGCTGGCGGCCGGGATTCCCGTGAGCGTGAATACTCCCCAAATCATCGATCGGCATCAATATTGACAAATTCGGGAACCGCAAGCGGCCCGGCGTTACGCACGCTTCGGAAATGCCGCGATGCCGGGTTTTGCGGGGTTTGTCTGTGCGTTCCGCACGCTTTGGCGTGGCGAGTCGGTCGCCCGAACGTCGCTTTGCGTTCTACTGCCGCCCGTTCTCACGCGCAGCGTCGAAGAGGCGGCGCGCAGGGGGCTGGGACGTCACAGATTCAGGGTCCGCGCACCCTCCAAACGGGGGGCTTTCAACGGGGGGTGCCAGAGGCATGATGCCGGCGCGATCAGAGGCTGGTCGGTCACGGTCATTGCAAAGCCGGTTGTCGACCCCGCGCGAACCCGCCGGACTGTCTCCGAAGCGCCCTCAGGCTCGGAACAGCCACTTGGTGGGTTAGGGATGCCAGGTGTCTGCGCTGGGGTGGTGAATGGAATATCGATTGTCTTTCGAATTTCGTTGATCAATATGCGATTGAGGGTGCCAAGCAGTAGGTGATCGGGGATGCAAATGATTCGAATATTCAACCACTATCTGCATAAACAAACTCTGCTGCAGGTTTGTTTTGACCTGGGCCTGATTGTTTTTGCCGTGATTGCGGTGGTGCTGAGCCAAGGTGAATCGGCGCAGACGGTGCTGCCGTTTGCCGCGTCGCACGGCTTGTCTCTCGCTGGTTGCATGTTCGTCATCAATTCAGCGACGGGTTTCTACCAACACGTTCACAACCGCTCGGTCACCGAGTCGTGCGCCCGGGCGCTGTTCGGGCTGCTCTTCGGTCTGCCGCTGGCCTACATGATCTTCAGCCTGGTGCCGTCCAACACGACGCATCGGGACTCGCTCACGCTCGTGGCCATGGTGGCGGTGGCCGCCGTCATGGTGCACCGGGTCTACGCGGCGCATTCCGGCACGCAGGCGCGCATGCGCAGCCGTATCTTGATCTTCGGCACGGGCAAGGCAGCACTGACGGTGGGCAACACGCTGCGGGCATCAGACCCGCATGCGCAGATCGTCGGCTTTTACGCCGGCCCGAATGAAGACCAGCCGGATGTGCCGGCCGGCGAGATCATCAACGACGGCGCCAACCTCACCGAGGCCGCGCTGAAGCACAACGTTGACGAGATCGTCGTGGCGCTGACCGAGCGCCGCGGTGGCAGCATGCCGCTGCGCCAGTTGCTCGACTGCAAGCTGTCGGGCGTGCGCGTGGTGGACATCGCCACCCACTTCGAGAAGACCCTGGCCCAGATCAACATCAAGCACGTCAATGCCGGCTGGCTGGTGTTTGGCGACGGCTTCAGCCAGGGCATGCTGCGCGCTGCTATCAAGCGGGTGAGTGACGTGATCTTCGCCACGCTGATCCTGTTGCTGACGCTTCCGATCATGCTGGTGACGGCCATCGCCATCCGGCTGGAATCGCGGGGCCCCGTGCTGTACCGCCAGGAGCGCGTCGGCCTGAACGGCGTGCCCTTCAAGGTGATCAAGTTCCGCAGCATGCGGACCGATGCCGAGAAGGATGGCAAACCGCGCTGGGCCACCAAGAACGACGACCGTGTGACGCGCGTCGGCCGTTTCATCCGCAAGGTGCGCATCGACGAGTTGCCCCAGCTCTTCAACGTGCTGTGGGGCGAGATGAGCATGGTGGGCCCGCGCCCGGAGCGTCAGTTTTTCGTGGATGAACTGATCAGCAAGATTCCGTACTACGCGGTGCGCCACAGCGTGAAGCCTGGTGTGACCGGCTGGGCTCAGGTGCGTTACGAATATGGCTCCACCATCGAGGACTCCGTGGAGAAACTGCAGTACGACCTGTACTACGTGAAGAACCACTCGCTGTTCCTCGATCTGCTGATCATGCTCGAGACCGTGGCCGTGGTGCTGACGGGCAAGGGCGCGCGCTGACCGCGCCGGGCCGCCACGGGCACGGCGGCGTTAGACGGGATGGGCAGTCGCCAGTCGGCATGCTTGAATCCTGGATGTCTGCGACTTTGCTGAATCGGGCGCTGCGCCTAATGTCATGACCGAGGTGCTGGCCCCCTTTCTTGTCCTGAGCAACCTCAGTGCGCTGGCGGCCTTGCTGGCTTACGGTGGCCTGGGGGTTTACTTCGCTCAGCGCCTGGCCGTCGGCGGGCAACCGCTCACGCGCGTGGCCGTCACCTTTTTGCTGGCGCTGGCCTTCAGCGCCACCTGGGCAGGTGCCGTGTTGCTGGAGGGCGTGAGCCATTGGTCGGCTCGACCGCCGAGCTGGATCGCGCCGGCCTTCGACCTGCTTCGTACGGCTTGCTGGTACGCCTTCATGCTGATGCTGCTGCCGCCGCCGCGGCGCGGTGGCGCCTTCGGCCTGCTCCGGCCGCTGGCGGCGGGCGTGCTGCTGTTGTCGGCTGGCCTGGTGTTCTGGTCTGACGGGCTGCCTGCGGGCGCGCTGGCGCGGCCTCAGGGTTTTGCGGCGCTGGCAGCGGCCGTGCTGGGGCTGGTGTTGGTGGAGCAGATGCTGCGCAATGCCACGGGCGATGCGCGCTGGAATGCCAAACCGGTTTGCCTCGGCCTCGGGGCCATCTTCGTGTTTGACCTATTCGTGGGCTCGCAGGCGGCCTTGTTCGAGCGCTTTGACGGCGATGCGATCAGCGTGCGCGCGCTGGTGCATGCCGCGGCGGTGCCGCTGCTGTACGTCGCCTCACGCCGGCATGGCGACTGGCTGGGCAAGCTGCACGTGTCGCGGGCGGCGGTGTTCCATTCGGCGTCCCTGTTGCTGGTGGGGGCCTACCTCCTGATCGTCGCCGGCGTGGGCTACTACGTGCGCTACACCAGCGGTGACTGGGGGCGCGCACTGTCCGTGGCCCTGGTGTTCGTGGCGCTGGTGGCGCTGGCGCTGCTGGTGGCTTCGGGCTCGATGCGGTCGCGCTTGCGGGTGTACATCAGCAAGAACTTCTTCAGCTACCGCTACGACTACCGGGAAGAGTGGCTGCGCTTCACGCAGCTGCTGTCAGGCAGCACGGCGCCTGAGCACACCTCCGAAACCGTCGTCAAGGCGTTGGCGAACCTGGTGGAGAGTCCGAGCGGCATGCTCTGGATGCAGCGCTCGTCCGGCGGCGATTTCGTGCAGACGGCACGCTGGAACCTGTCGCAGCCCGTGGCCAGCGAGCCGCGCGACGGCGCGCTGGCGCGCTTTTGGCAGCAGCGCGCCTGGATCATCGACATCGACGAATGGCGTGGTCGCCGCGAGGCCTATCCCGAGCTGGACCTGCCCGCGTGGCTGGTGGAGGATGGCCGGTGCTGGTTGCTGGTGCCCCTGCTGGTGCGGGAGGCCTTGATCGGCTTTGTCGTGCTGGGGCGACCGCGGGCCAGCGTGGAGTTGAACTGGGAGGTGCGCGACCTGCTGCGTACCGCGGCAAGCCAGGCATCGGGCTATCTGGACCAGGCCCTGGTCACCGAGGCCTTGCTGGAGGCGCGCAAGTTCGATGCTTTCAACCGCATGTCGGCGTTCGTCGTGCACGACCTGAAGAACATCGTCACGCAGCTCTCGCTGATGATGAAGAACGCCAAGCGTCTGCGCGACAACCCCGAATTCCAGCAGGACATGCTCGACACGGTCGAGAACTCGCTGGAGAAGATGCGCCAGCTGATGCTGCAATTGCGTGAGGGTGACAAGCCGCACGGCGTGACCAGCGGCGTCGACCTGGAGCAGATCGCCCGCGGCCTGGCCGCGGCCGCGGCCAGCAAAGGGCGGACGCTGGAGTTGGTGCTCCAGCCGGGCGTCAGCACCCGGGGCCACGCGGAGCGCGTGGAGCGGGTGCTGGGCCATGTGGTGCAGAAC
>JAIPCJ010000069.1 GCA_021738245.1 Methylotenera sp.
CGAGGGCGTCGTCACATGGGCGGCTCAACGGTTGGCCGGCTCCACCACCGACACCACCTTGCCAGGCTGCGGCAGGGCCAGTCGGTTGTCGACACCCTTGACGCCTCGGGGTGCGCTGGCGAGCACGGTCGCGCGCTCCTTGGACACCGCATCCGGGGCCGGGCCTTCCAGGCGCACGATGCCGCCGCTTGTCGTGACGTCGATGCGGGCCGCGCTCAGCGCCGGGTCAGCCGCCAGAGCAGTCTTGACCTTGAGGCTGATGGCGCTGTCGTCCAGTGCGGTACTCACGCCTTGCAGCGCATCGCGCGATGCCTCGGTCGCCGCGGTCTGCGATTGCATCACGGTCTCTTGCACGTCGCTGCCGACGCCGCGGGCCTGGCGAATGGCATCGTCCAGCTGCGTGCCGAGGCTGCGCGGGTCTTGCAGATTGGAGATGGCCACGGCCGTGATGGCAGCCCCCAGGCCCAGTGCCAGCAGCCACGTGCCCAGCCTTGAATGGCGCGCAGGCGGCGCGGCCGGGGCGGGTGCGGGTGCCAGCGCGGGCCGAGGGGGTGTATCGGCAGCGACGGGCTGACCGTAAGGCGGCAGGTGATCACGCCAGTCGTCGTCGGGTCGCCGGTCAGCGTGTTGCACGGGGAATGTCATGGCGGGCTCCTCGAACAAAGGTCGCCACGAGTCTGGCCAGGGCGGGTGCAGGCGCGCATCAGCCGGCGCAGCAGCCCGCTGTAGGACCCCGCGCCACGGCGCGCCGCCGGGCCTGTGCGCTGGGGCTTGTCCGATACGCACCGCCGGAGGGCGCCGACACGCCGCACCCCGCTGCGCGCCCAAGATTGAGTCACCTTCTCATCACCCCCGTATTGCCATGAAGCCGCTCCACGTCCTGTCGCTTCTCGGCCTCTTCGCCACCTGGGGTGCCTGCGCGCAAGCCCAGGTTCACAGCGCCAGCGGGTCTGCCGCCTCACCACCGTCGAACGGGCAGACAAGCGCGCTGTCGGCCATGCCCGACCCGGAGCTGAATTGGCGCGATCCGCAGTGGCTCAATCGCCAGCGGGAGCGGTCTCGCTGGCGTTACCAGCTCGGGCTGGAACAGCAGGTCCGCTCGCCCATGCAGCTCGGCCCACAGGCGGCGGTGCGCGAAGCGGTGTGGGCCGGCGTCAGCTACGACATCACGCGCCGCTTCAGCGGTGGCGTTGAAACCCCGGTGTGGCAGCGCGACACCGGCTGGGCTTCACGCATGGCCTTTCAGCGGCCCAAGGATGAAGGCCTGGCCGGCCTGCGCGGTGCCTTCAGCTACAAGCTGTCGCCCCAGAGCCGCCTGATGCTGCGGCCGCAAGCGCGGCGGGTGCTGATCAGCTACTCGGCCACCTGGTAAAGCCTGCGGCCAACGGCTCTTGGCTGCCTGCGCTGCTGCCCTCAACAACAAAAGGCACCCGATGCCCAGCATCGGGTGCCTCGCCATGGGTGACGGCAGTCAGGCGCGCGCCATCCAGTCTTTCAGCTCGTCGGCGTGTTCTTCTTCGTCGGCCAGGATGTCCTCCAGCAGACGCCGCGTGGTCGAGTCCTTGTCACCGATCAGGGCGATCATCTGGCGATAGGTCTCGACCGCCACGCGCTCGGCCACGAGGTTGGCGCGGATCATGGCCTTGAGGTCGTCGACCTCGTCGTAGTCGGCGTGGCTGCGGTCGAGCAGGCTGGCGGGGTTGAAATCCGGGTCGCCGCCGAGTTGCACGATGCGTTGCGCCAGGCGGTCGGCATGCGCGAGCTCCGCATTGGCATGCACCAGGAATTCCTCGGCGATGCTGGGAGACTCCAGGCCGTCCGCCATGAAGTGATGCCGACGGTAGCGCAGCACGCACACCAGCTCCGTCGCCAGCGCGCCGTTGAGCAAGGCGACGATGTCGTCACGCCACGGCCCGTAGGCCGGGGTCACCGCACCATCATCCAGATGCTTTCGCGCGGCTTCGAGGCCTGCCTCATTCAGGCGCAATGACGAGGGCTTGGACTCAGCCATTGCGTGCCACCACGAGTTGGTTGTCCACCGAGCGCACGCCCGTCACCGCCTGGGCCAGTGTGGTTGCCCGGGCCTGGGAGCCTGCGTCGGGCGCGGTACCGGTCAGGGTCACGCGGCCCTCTTCGGCGCGCACCTCGATCTTGGTCGCCTTCAAGCGGTCGTCCGCCATCAGCGCCGCATTGATCTTCGTGACGATGGTGGCGTCACTCACGGCTTCGGAGGCCGAGGCGGTCGCGTCCTTCAGCTTGTTCTCGGCCTTGTCCATGGCCTGACCTGCTTCGGCCTTGGCCTCGGCACCGGCCTGCTTGGCTTCGGCGATGGCGCCGTCGAGCTTCTGGCCGGCGGTGCGCTCGTCATCATGCTTGCTGCAGGCGGCAAGGGCAGCGGCCAGGGCCAGGGCGCCGAACAGGGGCGCACGGAAAGTCGTGGTGGGTTTCATGGATCGTCCTTTCTTCAACGCGAGAGGGTTTGTGAGAAGGCTGGCCTCGACTCTGGCGTCAGGGGGCCGGGCGTGGCATTGGCCACCACGCCGATGTCTTGTCGGACGTTGCCGACGCGTTGCCACTGGCGCAGCGACTCACCGCGGCGAACGTTCTCTTGCAAGGTGTCGACAAAGACCACCAGCAGCGCCGCCGCCGCCAGGGCAGCCGCTACAAGGGCAAGCCACAGCGGGGGCATGAAGAGGGCAAGGCTGTCGGACAGGGCTTTCATCGTCACTCCACAGGGCCATCACGGCCGGATGCCGAGCACTTTGCGCAAGGCGCGCCGGCGCCGCTGCCGGGCGCTTGCCTGCGCCCGCGTAGGACAACGCGCAAACCGCGCCGCTTGTAGGACTGCGCTGATCGAAAGTGGTGTTTCGCGTTGCTAGGCTTTGCGCATTCCCCTCATTTGCATCGGAGTGCAACATGATTCGCATCGGCATCGTTGACGACCACGCCATCGTGCGTTCCGGCCTGCGGCAATACCTCAGCGAGAACGTGGACCTGCGCGTGATCGGCGAAGCGGCCAATGGCCGTGAAGCCCTGGAGCTTGCCCGCGGTGGCGAAGTGGACGTGCTGCTGATGGACATATCCATGCCTGGCCAGAGCGGCGTGGATGCGCTGTCGGCCATCAAGTCGCGCTTTCCGGACCTGCCGGTGCTCATCCTGAGCGGCTTCCCGGAGACCCATTACGCCACGACGCTGCTGCGCCAGGGTGCGAGCGGGTATCTGAACAAGGAATGCGACCCGGAGGAGATCGCCAACGCCATCCGGACCGTGGCACGGGGCCGGCGCTACATCAGCCCGACGGTGGCCGAGCTGCTGGCTGACGGCGTGGCCGGCGGCGTGACGGACCGCCCGCCGCACGAGAGCCTGTCGGAGCGCGAGTTGCAGGTCTTCCTGCGCCTGGCCAAGGGCGAAACCGTTGGCGACATGGCCAAGTCCATGTTCCTCAGCGTGAAGACCGTCAGCACCTACCGCACCCGGGTGCTGGAGAAGATCAAGCTCGCCACCAACAGCGACCTCACCTACTACGCCTTGAAGAACGGCCTGATCCAATAAGCCGGGCCGCAGCCGGCCGCAGAAACGACAACGGCCCCTTGCGGGGCCGTTTGCTTTGCGCGGCTGGGTGGACCGCTGCCGGTGCTCAGCGACCGATGTTCAGCGGCGACATCGACATCCAGGCGCGCGACTGGCTGGCGATGCGGCGCTCCAGATCGGCGTGGTCGATGGCGTTGGACAGGTACTGCTCGTCGGCGTCGACCTGGGTTTCGACGGCCAGCACGTTGCGCAGGGAATGCAGGAGGTTCTGGATCAGGCTCATGGGCTTCTCCGGGCTTGTGGCCCGTGTTCGAGTTCAGGGTAAACCCGATTATAGGGTTAACACCAATCTTTGCCAGCCTTCGGACATATTCAGGCCGTCTCGAGCGTGAAGCCTGCCGCAGTCCAGCCCTCGATCCCACCGCGCAGCACCCGGGCGGGATACCCGTGCTGCTTCAACCACTGGGCCGCCTTCACCGCCGAGGCGTCATTGGGGCAGGCGCAGTAGGTGATGAACTCCTCAGCCGAAGGCCAGCCGGCCAGTGCCGCGTCGCCCAGCGCCCCCAGATCCAGATGGCGAGCGCCCGGCAGCCGCGGCGTTGCCGGCGCGCCCGGCGCCGTGGCCCGAACATCGACCAGCAGCACGGGCCGGCCCTGGGCCAGCAACGCCGCAACTTCTGCCGGCGCCACCCGCTCGAAGCGATTCAACTCGCGCCGCAGCAAGGCTCGGCGCCAGAGTCGCCAGGCCAGGTAGCCGAGCAATGCGGCCCCCGCCAACAACACGGCCACGCTGCCCAACCGGCTGAGCGCGCGAAGCAGCGCGTCGATCTGCTCGTGGAACAGCCAGCCGACACCGGTCGCCACGCCCGCCCACAGGGCCGAGCCGAGCAGGTTCCAGGCCAGAAAGCGCCGGGCGGGCATGCCCAGGGCACCCGCCAGCGGCGGCGCCAGGATGGACAGGCCCGGCACGAACTTGGCGATCACCAAGGTCAGCACGCCGCGGCGGGCAAAGCTGGCTTCGTTCTGCCGCACGCAGCTGTCGGGGGAGATGGAGATCACACAGAGCGCCGACAGCACACGCCGCCCCAGCCGCCGCCCGGCCCAGAACCACAGGCCGTTGGCCAATTGCGCCGCCACCGTCGCCGCAAGAAAGGCGCGCACGCCAAAGCCGTCGCGCCCCGCCGCCTCCACGCCGGCGAGCAACAGCACGGGTGTGGAGGGCAAAGGTGCGCCCAACTGCTCCAGCAGCACGGCCAGGGCCACGGCGATCAAGCCGTGATGCGCGAAAAGGTCGATGAGCAGATCCATGGCAAAACCCGCCGGCAGCATAGCGGCGCACCGATGCCCCCGTGCCGGAGTGGTTCACGACCGGATACGGCTCATTCGTGTCGCGGTGGCGACGGGCCCAAGCGCATCGGGTGAATAAGGAAATAAGAAAACTGTCGTTCCCCGAATAAGGCAGTTTGGGCACCCTTGCGGCTTTCGAATCCTCGACGGCCTCCGCATGCCCCACTTCCAGACCACTCGCCGCGCCCTGCTCGCCCTCGTTGCCTCGGCGGCAGCCCTGCCCGCCTTCGCGGCCGACCCGACGCTGCTGAATGTCTCGTATGACGTGGCGCGCGAGCTGTACAAGCAGTTCAACCCCGCCTTCATCGCCGCCCAAAAGGCCAAGGGCCAGACCGTGCTGGTGAACCAGAGCCACGGGGGCTCCAGCAAGCAGATCGGCGCGGTCATCGGCGGCCTGGAGGCCGATGTGGTGACCATGAACCAGGCCACCGACGTCGACCAGCTCGCCACCAGCGGCCTGACCCCGGCTGACTGGCGCAGCCGCTTCCCGAACAACGCCGCGCCCTACTCGTCCACCATGACCTTCCTGGTGCGCAAGGGCAACCCCAAGGGCATCAAGGACTGGGCCGACCTCGCCCGGCCCGGCGTGCAGGTCATCATTCCCAACCCCAAGGTGACCGGCAATGGCCGCTACAGCTACCTGGCCCTGTGGGGCAGCGTGATTGCCAACGGCGGCAGCGAGGCGCAAGCGCGCGAGCTGGTGACCAAGGTGCTGACCAACGTGCCGGTGCTGGACGGCGGCGGCCGCGGCGCCACCACCACCTTCACGCAGCGCGGCATCGGTGACGTGCTGGTGACCTTCGAGGCCGAGGTGGAACTCATCGAGAACGAATTCGGCAAGGGCCAGTTCGAGCAGGTCAACCCGAGCATCTCCATCGAGACCGATGCGCCGGTCGCCATCGTCGACAAGGTCGCCGCCAAGAAAGGCACGACCGCGCTGGCCAAGGCCTACCTCGACTTCCACTGGAGCGCTGAGGGCCAGGAGATCATCGCGCGCAACAACTTCCGCCCGCGTGACCCGGCCATCTTCAAGAAGCACGCCCAGCGCTTCGCCAGCATCAAGTTGTTCAGCGTCGACCAGACCCTCGGCGGCTGGCCCAAGGTGAGCAAGACGCACTTCGCGGACGGCGGCACCTTCGACCAGATCATGGCCTCGATCAAGCGCTGAGCTCAGGCCCCGCATCGCCCGAGCCCGGCTCCGGGTGATGGCGATGCTGCCGGCACGGTGCCGACATCCATCGCCACCGCATGCCGGCTCCCGTGCAGCCCGACTGCAAAACACACATCTCCCTTATGGCTGCCTTCTCACTGGGTAGACGCCGCGTACTCCCGGGCTTCGCCCCGACGCTCGGCTTCACGCTGTTCTATCTGTCGCTCATCGTGCTGGTGCCTCTGGCCGCGGTGTTCCTGAAGTCGTCCGGCCACGGCTTCGACGCCTTCTGGGCCGCGGCCACGTCGCCGCGCGTGGTCGCGTCGTACAAGCTGAGCTTCGGTGCGTCACTGATCGCGGCCTTCATCAACCTCTTCTTCGGGCTCATCCTGGCGTGGTGCATCGTGCGCTATGAGTTCCCGGGCAAGAAGCTGGTCGACGCCCTGATCGACCTGCCTTTCGCGCTGCCCACGGCGGTCGCCGGCATCGCGCTGACGGCCCTGTATGCGCCCAACGGCTGGGTGGGCTCGCTGTTCGCGCCGGGCGGCCTGCTCGCGCCACTGTTCGGCGAGGGCGGTGCCAAGATCGCCTTCACGCCGGTGGGCGTGCTGCTGGCCCTCATCTTCATCGGCCTTCCCTTCATGGTGCGCACGGTGCAGCCGGTGCTGGAAGACATGGAGACCGAGCTGGAAGAAGCCGCCGCGTCGCTCGGCGCCCAGCGCTGGACGACCTTCCGCTACGTCGTGCTGCCCACGCTGCTGCCCGCCCTGCTGACCGGCTTCGCGCTGGCCTTTGCGCGCGCGGTGGGCGAGTACGGCTCGGTCATCTTCATCGCGGGCAACATCCCGATGGTCAGCGAGATCACGCCGCTGATGATCATCGCCAAGCTGGAGCAGTACGACTACGTCGGCGCCACGGCCATCGCCACCGTGATGCTCATCGTCAGCTTCGTGCTGCTGCTCATCATCAACGGCCTGCAGGCCTGGACCCAGAAGCGAGGCAGCAAGCGATGAGCACCGCCCTCCACATCGCGCCGCCGCGCGCCCGCGCCAAATACGAGGACAACCCCGCCACCCGCGAGGCGCCGTGGGTGCGCTTCACGCTGCTGGCTCTGGGCCTGGGCTTTTTCGCGATCTTCCTGCTGCTGCCGCTGGTGGCCGTGTTCACCGAGGCCCTGCGCAAGGGCTGGGCCATGTACTTCGCCGCGCTGGCCGACGAAGAGACGATGTCCGCCATCCGCCTGACGCTGACGGCTGCCATCATCGCCGTGCCGCTGAACCTCGTGTTCGGCGTGACGGCCGCCTGGCTCATCGCCAAGCACGAGTTCCGCGGCAAGCAGCTGCTGATCACGCTGATCGACCTGCCGTTCTCGGTGTCGCCCGTGGTGGCGGGCCTGATGTATGTGCTGATCTTCGGCGCCCAGGGCTGGCTCGGGCCCTGGCTGCAGGAGCACGACATCAAGATCATCTTCGCCGTGCCGGGCATCGTGCTGGCCACCATCTTCGTCACCTTTCCCTTCGTGGCGCGTGAGCTGATTCCGCTGATGCAGGCCCAGGGCAAGGACGAAGAAGAAGCCGCCACCGTGCTGGGCGCCAGCGGCTGGCAGACCTTCCGCCGCGTGACCCTGCCCAACATCAAGTGGGGCCTGCTCTACGGCGTGATCCTGTGCAACGCCCGGGCCATGGGCGAATTCGGTGCGGTGTCGGTTGTGTCGGGCCATGTGCGCGGCCTGACCAACACGCTGCCGCTGCACGTCGAGATTCTCTACAACGAGTACCAGTTCGCCGCGGCCTTCGCGGTAGCCTCGCTGCTGGCGCTGCTGGCGCTGGTAACCCTGGTGATCAAGCAAATCGTCGAGTGGCGCGCCAGCCAGTCGCACAGCAAGGACGCATGATGGGCATCGAAGTCCAGAACATCCACAAGAGCTTCGGCAACTTCACCGCGCTCGGTGACGTGTCGCTCGAGTTTCCCCGCGGCGAACTGGTCGCCCTGCTCGGCCCCTCGGGCTGCGGCAAGACGACGCTGCTGCGCATCATTGCCGGCCTGGAGCAGGCCGACCGCGGCCGCGTGCTGCTCGACGGCCAGGACGCTTCCGACACCCATGTGCGCGAACGCCAGGTGGGCTTCGTGTTCCAGCACTACGCGCTGTTCCGCCACATGACCGTGTTCGACAACGTGGCCTTCGGGCTGCGGGTCAAGCCGCGCAAGCAACGCCTGCCCGAAGCCGAGATCAAGAAGCGCGTGACCGAGCTGCTCAAGCTCGTGCAGCTCGACTGGCTCGGCGACCGTTTCCCACCGCAGCTCTCTGGCGGCCAGCGCCAGCGCATCGCACTCGCCCGTGCGCTCGCCGTGGAGCCGCGCGTGCTGTTGCTGGACGAACCCTTCGGCGCGCTGGATGCCAAGGTGCGCAAGGAGCTGCGCCGCTGGCTGCGCCGCCTGCACGACGAGCTGCACATCACCAGCATCTTCGTGACCCACGACCAGGACGAAGCCCTGGAAGTGGCCGACCGCATCGTGCTGATGGACCATGGCCGCGTCGAGCAGGTCGGCACGCCGCAGGAGGTCTACGAGCGCCCGGCCACGCCCTTCGTCTATGGCTTCCTGGGCGCGGTGAATCGCTTTGTGGGCCATGCACGCGGTGGCGTGCTGCACATCGGCGAGCACCAGCTGCCCCACGACGGCACCCACGGCGAAGGTCAGGTGCAGGCCTATGCCCGGCCGCACGAACTGCAGATCGTGACCGACGAATCGGCGCCGGGCCTGGCCGCCACGGTCGAGCGCGTGCTGGCCTTTGGCGCCAGCGCACGCGTCGAGCTGATCGGCCCGGACGGCCAGCCGCTTGAAGCCGAACTGACCCGTGACCAGGCGGAGGCCCTGCGCCTGCAAGGCGGCCAGCGCGTGAAGCTCAGCGCCCAGCGCCTGAGCCTGTTCGAGGCCGGCGCCGGCATCTGAGGTCAGCGCATAGCGAGCTGCGGATTGCTTCGTTCCCCGGATGACGAGGGCCTCTCACACTGAGGCCATCGTCCCTGGAGAACACTGCATGACCATCACCGCCATCAACGTCCGCAACCAGTTCCGCGGCACCATCAAGGAAATCATCGAGGGACCGGTGGTCTCCGAAGTCGACGTCCTCACCCGAAGCGGAGACGTCGTCACCTCGGTCATCACCACCCGCTCGGTGAAGGAGCTCGGCCTGGAGGTCGGCCGCGAAGTCGTGGCCCTGGTCAAGTCGACGGAAGTGTCCATCGCGACGCTCTGAGCCATGGCCTACCGCCCGCCCCGCCTCCTCATCATCCCGGGCCTGCACGACAGCGGCCCGGCGCACTGGCAGACCTGGCTGCAGGGCCAGTACCGCGATGCCGTGCGCGTCACCCAGCGCGACCCGAGCAAGCCCGAACTCGAACGCTGGGCCGAGCGCATCCAGCGCACCCTCGACGCCACCGGCCCGGGCGTGTGGCTGGCCGTGGCGCACAGCTTCGGCTGCCTCGCGCTGGCCCGGCACCTGGCGGACCATCCCGACACGCCCATCCGTGAAGCGCTGTTCGTGGCGCCTGCCGAGCCGGACAAGTTCGGCATCGCGGAATCCCTGCCCCACCAGTGCCTGCCGCGCCGTTCACGGCTGATCGCCAGCAGCACCGACCCGTGGATGAGCGCGGCCAGCGCGGCGCGCTGGGCCTACCGCTGGGGGGCGAGTTTCAGCAACCTCGGGCCGGTGGGCCACATCAATGCGGAGGCCGGCTTTGGCCCGCTGCCGCTGGCCAAGAGCTGGATCGAAGCCGCGCGCGCCCGCGCGGCGGCCGAACACCGCCCGCGGCACGCGGAATTCCGCGAGTGGGCGTTCGCCGTGTGAACCTCAGGCCAGCGCCGCCTTGAACGCGGCCAGCGTGCGCTCCCAGGCCAGTTGCGCGGCTGCTGCGTCGTAGCGTGGCGTGGTGTCGTTGTTGAAACCGTGCTGGGTGCCGGGGTAGGTGTGCGCCTCATAGCGCACGCCGGCCGCTTTCAAGGCGCCCTCGTACGCGGGCCAGGCGGCGTTGATGCGCTCGTCGTTGGCCGCGTAATGAATCAGCAGCCGGGCCTTGATGCGCGGCACATCTTCGGCCGCGGGCGCCCCACCGTAGAACGGCACGGCCACCGCCAGTTCGGGCACTTGGGTCGCGACATGGTTGGAGAGGCTGCCGCCCCAGCAGAAACCCACCACGCCGAGCTTGCCGTTGGCATCGGCCAGCGTGAGCAGCCCGCGCGCCGAGGCCACGATGTCGGCGCGCGCCCTGGCCGGGTCGAGCTTGGCAAACAGGGCGCGGGCGTCGTCTTCGGTGCCCGGATAGCCACCCAGCGGGGTCAGTGCATCCGGTGCGTAAGCCACATAGCCCGCCAACGCCACCCGACGGGTGATGTCTTCAATGTGCGGGTTCAGGCCGCGGTTCTCGTGCACCACCAGCACGGCCGGCAGCTTGCCCGTGGCTGAGGCTGGCTTGGCGAGGTAGCCGTTGATCTGACCGTTGCCCTCGGGCGACGGGAAGGCCTGCCGCCGGGTGACGAGCCGGGCGTCGTCCGGCTTGACCTGCTGTGCCGCGGCGAAGTTCGGGCTCAGCGCCGCCAGCAAGGCGGCCGCACCCGCCGGGCCACCCGCAAAGGCCGCCGCCTGCTCCAGGAAGCCACGCCGGCTCAGGTCGCCGTGCACATAACGATCGAACAACGGCCAGGCCTGGTCGGGGATGCTGCGCGGTGAGGTCATGGAGGCTCCTTATGCGGAAAAGGCCCGACTCTAGGAGACCTTCAATAACCGCATATCGATATCGCGAATGGTTCGACGACAGAAGCAGGCCTGATTCGCAGAATGCGGCCGCATGAACTTCCAGCAGCTCCGTTCCGTCCGTGAAGCCCAACGCCGCGGCTTCAACCTGACCGAGGTGGGGCAGGCCCTGCACACCTCGCAGCCAGGGGTGAGCCGCCAGATCCGGGAGCTGGAAGAAGAGCTGGGCATCGAGCTCTTCGTGCGCGTGGGCAAGCGCTTGACCGGCCTGACCGAGCCCGGCGAGCAGGTGCTGCCCGTCATCGAGCGCCTGCTGCAGGAGGCGGAAAACCTCAAGCGCGCGGCGGATGACTTCGCGCAGGCCGGCAGTGGTCGGCTGCGCATCGCCGCCACCCACAGCCAGGCGCGCTACGCATTGCCGCCGGCGGTGCGGGACTTCCGCGCCCACCACCCCGACGTGAGCCTGCACCTGCAGCAAGGCTCGCCGCAACAGATCGCCCGGCTGCTGCTTGATGGTGAGGCCGATGTCGGCATCGCCACCGAAGCCCTGGCGCAGTACCCCGAGCTCGTCGCCCTGCCTTGCTACCGCTGGACCCACTCGGTGGTGGTCCCGCCCGATCACCCCTTGCTCGACGGCCCGCTGACGCTGGCGCGCCTGGCCCAGTTCCCCATCGTGACCTATGAGCCCGGCTACACCGGCCGCTCGCACATCGACGAGGCATTCGCCGCCGCCCAGCTGTCGCCTCACATCGTGCTCAGCGCCATGGACGCCGACGTCATCAAGACCTATGTCGAACTCGGGCTGGGCGTGGGCATCGTGGCCGCCATCGCCTTCGACGAGGAGCGTGACCGCCACCTGCGGGCGATCGATGCGCGTCACCTCTTCGCCGACAACATGACCCGCCTGGCCGTGCGCCGCAGCGCCTACCTGCGCGACTACGTGTACGAATTCATCCAGACCTTCGCCTCGCCGCTCAAGCGCGAGGTGGTGGATGCCGCCCGCCACGAACTGCCCGTGACCGAGCCCACGCTGGCCTGGTCCAGGGCGGCCTGAGCCCGACACCCGATTTCTTCCTCCCACAAACAAAACCCATGCGTCGCTTCCTGACCGCTCTCTCTCTTGCCCTCGCCGCCACCGGCGCGCTGGCGCAGACCTCGCTGCTGAACGTCTCCTACGACCCCACCCGCGAGCTCTACCAAGACTTCAACAAGGCTTTCGCGGCGCAATGGAAGGCCAAGACGGGCGAGACCTTGAGCATCAAGGCCTCGCACGGCGGCTCGGGCAAGCAGGCCCGCTCGGTCATCGACGGCCTGGAAGCCGACGTCGTGACCCTGGCCCTGGCTTACGACATCGATGCCCTGGCCGACCGCAAGCTGCTGCCGCTGGACTGGCAGAAGAAGCTGCCCAACAACGCCAGCCCCTACACCTCCACCATCGTGTTCCTGGTGCGCAAGGGCAACCCCAAGCACATCAACAACTGGCCCGACCTCGCCCGCAGCGGCGTGGACGTCATCACGCCCAACCCCAAGACCAGCGGCGGCGCCCGCTGGAACTACCTCGCGGCCTGGGGCTTCGCGCTGGCCAACGGCGGCACGCCGGCCTCGGCCAAAGACTTCGTCAAGCGCATCTACGCCAACACCAAGGTGCTCGACTCCGGCGCCCGCGGCGCCACCACCACCTTCGTGGAGCGCGGCATCGGTGACGTGCTGATCGCCTGGGAGAACGAGGCCTACCTGGCGGTGAAGGAACTCGGCCCCGAGAAGTTCGAGATCGTCACGCCGACGCTGTCCATCCTCGCCGAGCCGCCGGTGGCCATCGTCGACAAGGTCGTCGACAAGCGCGGCACCCGCAAGCAGGCGCAGGCCTACCTGGAGTACCTCTACACGCCGGAAGGTCAGGAGATTGCGGCCAAGAACTACTACCGTCCGCGCGACGCCAAGATCGCAGCCAAGTACGCCAAGACCTTCGCGCCGGTGAAGCTCTTCACCATCGACGAGGTCTTCGGTGGCTGGCGCCAGGCGCAGAAGACCCACTTCGACGACGGTGGCGTGTTCGACCAGATCTACACGCCGGGCGCGAAGTAACAGACGTGTGAAGTCTTGTTGCGCCGGTCATCGCCGGCTCGACAGGCCACGTTGGGCGGCCTCATGATGAGGCCCGCCATGAGACAACTCCTCCTCAGCACCACCCTTCTCCTCTCCCTCCTGGGCTGCGCAAGTCCACCCGGTTCGGCGCCGCCAGCGCGCGGTGGCTCCGCCGCCCAGGACGCCTTGTGGCTGGACCGCCTGAGCTTTGGCGCCAGCAGCAGCGACCTGGCGCAGGTGCAGGCCCAGGGGCGTACGGCCTGGCTGGACCGCCAGCTGCAACCCACGGCGCAGCCCGCGCTGCCCGATGCGGCCCGGGCACAGATCCAGGCCCTGGCCGTGCAGCAGGACGCCCTGCCCGCCCTCGTGCAGCGACTGGAAGCCCAGCGCAAGGCGGCCGATGCACTGACCGACGACGCGGCCAAGGCCGAGGCGCAGAAGAGCTACCAGCAGGCCCTGACCAAACTGGCGCGCGAAGCCTCGACCCGCCAACTGCTCAACGCGCTGTACTCGCCCAACCAGTTGCAGGAGCAGATGACCTGGTTCTGGTTCAACCACTTCAATGTGCACCAGTACAAGGCCAACCTGCGCGTGATGGTGGGCGACTACGAGCAGGGCCTGCGCGAGCGCTCGCTGGGGCGCTTTCGCGACCTGCTGGGCTACACCGCCCACCACCCGGCGATGCTGCGCTACCTGGACAACGAGCAGAACGCAGCCAACCGCATCAATGAGAACTACGCCCGCGAGCTGCTGGAGCTGCACACGCTGGGCGTGGGCGGCGGCTACAGCCAGCGCGACGTGCAGGAGCTGGCGCGCGTGCTCACCGGCCTGGGCGTGAACCTGACCGACAACCGGCCCAAGCTCAAACCCGCGCAGGAAGCCCAGTACCGCCGCGACGGCCTGATGGAGTTCAACCCGGCACGGCACGACTTCGGCGAGAAACATCTGTTGGGCATCACCGTCAAGGGTGAGGGTTATGGCGAACTGGAGCAGGTGCTGGACCTGCTGGCCCGGCACCCCAGCACGGCGCGCTTCGTGTCTCGCAAGCTGGCCCAGTACTTTGTGGCCGATGACCCGCCGCCGGCGCTGGTGGAGCGCATGGCCGAACGCTGGCAGCAGAGCGACGGCCGCATCGCCGAGGTGCTGCGCGCCATGGTGAATTCGCCTGAGTTCGAGGCATCGCTCGGCCGCAAGTTCAAGGACCCGACGCAATACGTCGTCTCGGCCGTGCGGCTGGCCTATGCCGACAAGGTGGTGCTCAACACCGGCCCCATGATCGGCTGGCTCTACCGCCTCGGGCAGGCGCCCTACAACCGCCAGACGCCCGACGGCTACCCGCTCGACGAAAGCGCCTGGGCGGGCCCGGGCCAGATGACCACGCGCTTCGAGATCGCGCGGGCCATCGGCAGCGGCAGCGCAGGCCTCTTCAAGGTCGACGGCGAACCCAAGGACCGCCCGGCCTTCCCGCAGCTGGCCAACCCGCTTTACTACAACGGCATCGCGCCCCGCCTGGCCGCCGCCACGCAGCAGGCCCTGGCCCAGGCCACCTCACCGCAGGAATGGAACACCTACCTGCTCGCCTCCCCGGACTTCATGCACAGGTGACACCATGCAACGACGCCAACTGCTCCAACTCGGCCTCGCCAGCCTGGGCACGGCTGCCCTGCCCACCCAGCTCTGGGCGGCCTCGCCGGACACCCCGCGGCTGCTGGTGGTCTTTCTGCGCGGCGCCTACGACGCGGCCAACCTGCTGGTGCCCACGTCGTCGAGCTTCTATTACGAGTCGCGCCCCAACATCGCGATCGCCAAGTCCGCCGCACTGCCGCTGGACGCCGATTGGGGCCTCGCCCCAGCGCTGGCCGACAACATCCATCCGCTGTGGCGCAAGCAGCAGGCGGCCTTCGTGCCCTTCGCCGGCACCAACGACACCTCGCGCAGCCATTTCGAGACCCAGGACCACATCGAACTGGGCCAGCCCGACGACATCTCCGCGGGCAGCCGCGACTTCCGCAGCGGCTTCATGAACCGTCTTGCCAGCGTCATCGGCGCGGGCGAGCCGGCCAGCTCGCGGCTGGAGGCCATGGCCTTCACCGACCAGGTGCCCCTGATCCTGCGCGGCAAGCTGCCGGTGGCCAACCAGGCGCTGCGCGACCTGGGCAAACCGGCCATCAACGCGACCCAGGCTCAGGTCATTGCCGGCATGTATGCCCACACGCGCCTGGCCGGCACGGTCAGTGGCGGCTTTGAGGTGCGCGACGAAGTCTCGCGGGAAATGGCCGGCGAGATGGAGGCAGCCAGCCGCGGTGCGATTGCCGCCAAGGGCTTCGCGCTGGAAGCCCGCCGCGTGGCACGGCTGATGCGCGAGCGGGTGACGCTCGGCTTCATCGATGTCGGCGGCTGGGACACCCACGTCGCCGAAGGGGGCGCCACGGGCCAGCTGGCCACCAAGCTCGGCGAGCTCGGCAAGGGCCTGGCGCTGTTCGCTGACGAGATGGGGCCGCAGTGGCAGAACACCGTCGTCGTCGTGGTCAGCGAGTTCGGCCGCACCTTCCGCGAGAACGGCAACCGCGGCACCGACCACGGCCACGGCAGCGCCTACTGGGTGCTGGGCGGCGGCGTGAAGGGTGGGCGCATTGCGGGCGAGCAAGTCGAAGTCAAGGCCGCCACCCTGTTCCAGAACCGCGACTACCCGGTGCTCAACGAATACCGGGCCCTGTTCGGCGGCCTCGCCCGCCGCATGTACGGCCTGAACGACGCGCAGCTGGCCACGGTCTTCCCCGGGGCCAGCGCGCGCGACATCGGGCTGGTTTAAGCGGCCTTGACCCAGCGGTCGACAACGGCCTTGACGCGCGCGCCGAAGGCCTTGGCCGTGGCGATGTCGCCCGGCACCATCTCTTCGGCGGAGGCGTCGCTCGGCGTCTGGGTGATCAGGCCGGCATAGCCGCCGAGGTTGTTGATGTCGTCCCGCGTGGCGGCCTTGTGGTTGGGCGCCTTCATGCCGGTGCCGACCCAGATCATGCTGTGCTGCTGGCTCAGGGTGTGCAGGTACTGGATGGTGCCCTGCTTGTCGCCATTGAGCGTGGCCGAGTTGGTGAAGCCCGCGGCGACCTTGTCCTTCCAGACCTGCCCGTACCAGGGCTTGCTGCTGGCGTCCGCAAATTTCTTGAACTGCCAGCTCGGGCCGCCCATGTAGGTGGGCGTGCCGAAGATGATGCCGTCGGCCGCCGCCAGCGCGGCCCAGTCGGCCTCACCGATATTGCCCTCGGCGTCGATGGCGATCAGCTGCGCGTCGGCTGCACCGGCCACGGCCTCGGCGACCTTCTTGGTGTGGCCGTAGCCGGAGTGAAAGAGGACGACGATCTTGCTCATGGGTGTTCCTTTCAGGGTTGAGGGACAAAACAAAAGAACCGGCGTCGAGCGCCGGGTCGCCAGAGATCAAGCAGCCAGATCAAACACCAGCACTTCGGCGTTCTGACCCGCCTTCAAAGACAGGCGGGATGTTTGCTGAAGCTGCAAGGCATCGCCCGCCGTCAGGTCTTGGCCGTTCACGTTCAGCGAACCGCGCACCAGATGCACATAGGCCAGGCGCCCCGGGGCCAGATCCAGCTCGGCGGCCTCCGCACCGTCGAACAGGCCCGCATACAGACGCGCATCGGCATGGATGGTCACCGCGCCCTGCGCCTGGCCATCGTTGGCCGCCACCAAGCGCAGCTGGCCGCGCTTGCTGGCGGTGTCGAAGTGCTTCTGCTCGTAGCTGGGCGCAATGCCGCGGGCATCGGGCTGGATCCAGATCTGCAGGAAATGCGTCGTCTGGTCCTTGGCATGGTTGAACTCGCTGTGCAGCACGCCGGTGCCGGCGCTCATGCGCTGAACGTCACCCGGGCGGATCACGCCCGAGTTCGCCGCGCCCTTCTCGCCGTTGCCCATGCTGTCCTTGTGCGCCAGTTCGCCCGACAGCACATAGCTGATGATCTCCATGTCCCGGTGGCCGTGTGTGCCGAAGCCGGTGCCCGGGGCGATCTTGTCTTCATTGATCACCCGCAGCGCGCCGAAGCCCATGCGCGCCGGGTCGTAGTAGTCGGCAAACGAAAAGCTGTGGAAGGACTTCAGCCAGCCGTGGTCGGCATAGCCGCGGTCACTGGACTTGATGAGTTGCGATTGCATGCTGGACTCCTTGCTTGTGCGTGTTGCGATGGGGTCAATGTAGGTCTGGCCCCCCGATCCATCGATCGGCCCGCGCTGAGGACATCATTCAAATAGACTGAATGCATGCCGACCGCCGCTGACAAGCGCCGCGCCCTCACCCCCGAGGCGCTGGCCATGATGGACACCATTGCCCGCACGGGCAGCTTCGCCGCCGCCGCCCGCGAGATGGGCCGGGTGCCTTCGGCCCTGACCTATTCGGTGCGCCAGCTCGAAGACGCACTGGACGTGCTGCTCTTTGACCGCAGCTCCCGCCAGGCCGTGCTGACCAGCGCCGGCCAGGAGCTGCTGCACGAAGGCCGCCGCCTGCTGCAGGAGCTCGATGCCGTGGCCAACCGGGTGCGGCGCATCGCCACCGGTTGGGAAAGCGAACTGACGCTGGTGATGGACGACGCGGTCGCCCGCCGAGCGGTATTCGACCTGATGGAAGCCTTCTACGCCGAGCGCCTGGAAGACGGCACGCCGCCGCCGACGCGGCTCAAGCTGCAGGTGGAGGTGCTGGCCGGCACGTGGGAGGCCCTGCTACACGGCCGAGCCGACCTGGCGCTGGGTGTGCCGGCCCAGGCGGCCAGCAGCACCATCCATTGCGAGCCGGCGGGCGAACTGGAATTCGCGTTCTGCATCGCACCGCATCACCCGCTGGCCGCGCTGCCTGAGCCGCTGACGGCGGCCCAGATTGCCGAGCACCGCATCATCGCGGTGGCGGACAGCGCCCGCATGCTCGCGCCGATCACCGTGGGCCTGCTGCCGGGCCAGGACGTGCTGACCATGCCCTCCATGGCCACCAAGCTGGAAGCCATGCTGCGCGGCCTGGGCTGCGGCTCGCTGCCCGTCACCATGGTGCGCCGCCACCTGGACGCGGGCCGCCTGGTGCGCAAGTCCACCTATGAGGCCCGCCGCGCCGGCGCCATGCACTACGCCTGGCGCGACACGGGCCAGGCGCCCGGCAAGGCCCTGGCCTGGTGGCTGGACCGCCTGCGCAGCGACAACACCCGCCGCGCGCTGCTGGAACAGCACGAGGGCCTGCTGCTCTGACGTGTCGATGGCAACGCCCCTGATGCCCTACCGCGGCCGCTTCGCGCCCTCGCCCACCGGCCCGCTGCATGACGGGTCACTCGTGGCCGCACTGGCCAGCTGGCTGGACGCCCGCGCCCACGGCGGCGCGTGGCTGGTCCGCATCGAAGACGTCGACGGCCCGCGCTGCCCGCCCGGCGCGGCCGAGTTCATCCTCGGCCAGCTGGCTGCACTCGGCCTGCAGCCAGACGAGCCGCCCGTGTGGCAGTCTCGCCGGGGTGAGCTCTACCAGGCCGCGCTCGACCGGCTGATCGCCTCGGGCCAGGCCTACGGCTGCGCCTGCACCCGCGCCGAGATCGCTGCCGCCTACGAACGCACCATCGGCCTGCGGCCCAAGCATGGCGAACTGGTCTACCCGGGCACCTGTCGCGGTGGCACCCACGGGCGGCCGGCGCGCGCCTGGCGCCTGCGAGTGCACGGCCGCATCGACTGGCGGGACCGCCGCCTGGGCGCCCAGACGCAAGACGTGGCCACCGAGGTCGGCGACTTCGTGCTCAAGCGCGCCGACGGCCTGTGGGCCTACCAACTTGCCGTGGTCGTGGACGATGCCGACCAAGGCATCACCGACATCGTGCGCGGCGAGGATCTGGCCGACAACACGCCGCGTCAGATCGCCCTGCAGCAAGCGCTGGGCCTGCCCACGCCGCGCTACCTGCACACGCCCCTGGTGCTCGCGCCCGATGGCCACAAGCTGTCCAAGCAGAACGGCGCGGCGGCCCTCGATCTGAGCGACCCGGTCGCACGTTTGGCAGAGGCCGCCCAGCGCCTGGGCCTGCGGCCGGACCTGCCACCGGGCATCACCACGGCGGACCTGCTGGCCCGCCTGGCCACCCACTGGCGGCAGGCGCTCGAATCGCAAGCGGCGTGATGTCTGCGCGCGCAGCCGGGTCATGGCTGCCGGGGCGCCTGACCGGTGCGCATGCGGGCGACAATGCCGCCTTTTCGCATCGCATAAGGATTCCCCATGAACACCACGCCCAGCGGTCTGCAGTATGAAGACACCGTCGAAGGCGACGGCAAGCAGGCCGCCGCCGGCCATGACGTGACCGTGCACTACACCGGCTGGCTGTGGGTGGACGGCGCCAAGGCGGCCAAGTTCGACTCCAGCAAGGACCGCAACGATCCGTTCGAATTCGAACTGGGTGCCGGCATGGTCATCCGCGGCTGGGACGAGGGCGTGCAGGGCATGAAGATCGGCGGCAAGCGCACGCTGCTCATCCCGGCCAGCCTCGGCTATGGCGCGCGCGGCGCTGGCGGCGTCATCCCACCGAATGCCACGCTGTGCTTCGAGGTCGAGCTGCTCGGCCTGGCGGGCGGCCCGGAGCCGGTGGAGCTCAACCTGCACACCACCTCCAGCGGCCTGCAGTACGAAGACCGCGTCGTGGGCGAAGGCGCCGAGGCCGCCAAGGGCCAGCGCGTGTCGGTGCACTACACCGGCTGGCTCTACAAGGACGGCCTGCGCGGCAAGAAGTTCGACTCCAGCAAGGACCGCGGCCAGCCGTTCAAGTTCCGCCTGGGCGGCGGTGAGGTCATCCAGGGCTGGGACGAAGGCGTCCAGGGCATGAAGGTGGGCGGCACCCGCATGCTGGTGCTGCCGCCGGAGCTGGGCTATGGCGCCCACGGTGCGGGCGGTGTGATCCCGCCGAACGCGACGCTGTTGTTCGAGGTGGAGCTGCTCGCGGTCTGAAGCGACGCGGCACAGCCTGAGATGAGCTGACGCGTCCGACCTCGGATCGGGCGCGTCAGCCCGACCTCGTCAACTCGGTGTTTCTGGGGGGCGGCAGTGCCTGAGGAGCAGCCCGGGCGCGGGCCAGAATGGGGTGCGGCCTTGCCCGCTCACCCGGCCTTCTCATGCACTTCGACTTCTCGCCCCTGCTGCGCTACCTGCTCCGTCGCCTGGTGCGCATCGCCATCTCTTCCGGCATCACCTACCAGGCGTTTTGCAAACTGCTGCGCTCGGTGTACTTCGAGGTCGCGAGCGAGTTCGAACCCGTCAAGGGCAAGCCCAACTCCGACAGCCGCGTCAGCCTGCTCACCGGCCTGCCGCGGCGCGAGGTGCGCGCGCTGCGCGAAAGCGCCGATGCGCCGCCCCAGCCCAAGCCCAACATCGAGCGGCTGGTGCTGGACGCCTGGACCTCGTCCCTGGACTTCATGGACGCCCATGGCGACATGCTGCCCCTGCCCCGCACCCAGCGCCAGGGTGGCGGGCGGTCGTTCGAAGCGCTGGTCGAGCGAGTCAACAAGGACATCCGTGCCCGCGCCCTGCTCGATGAATGGTTGCGCAAGGGCTTCGTGACGCTGGACGAGCAGGACCGCGTCGTGCTCGTCCAGCGCCGCGCCACCGGGCTGGTGGAAGGTGCCGCCGGCACCGGCCTGCTGCTCAGCGAGATGGTGTCGGACCTGCTCCATGGGTTCGACCAGGTCTATCTGCACGAGCAGCCGGTGCCGGGCTTCGGCTTCAATGTGGTCTACGGGCACCGGCTGACCGAGGCGTCGGCCCAGCTCATCTGCTCCACCGCCCAGCGGGAGGGGGTCCAGCTGATGAAACGCATCAACCGCCTCGTGGTGGAGCGCGAGGCGCTGGATGCGCGCAGCGAGGGTGCCACGCGCCGCGTGATGATGGGGTTTGGCACCTACCAGACCGACGGCACCCTGGACCCGGGCCTGATGACCGCCGGCTCCGCCGCGGACGCGACGGTCACATCACTGGCCGCAGGCCACAGCGCCTGACGTGCCGCGGACGGTCAGAAGTCGGTGCCGAACATCGTCGTCGGCGGCGCCGACAGATGGGTCGAACGCCACGGCATGATGCGTGAGTCGACCTCGTCCACCGGCCCCGTGACGGGCCGGCCGGCCAGCCAGTCGCGCAGCTTGGCCAAAGGCATGGGGCGGGCGACCAGGTAACCCTGCACTTCGTCGCACTGGATGGCGCGCACCACGGCGAGTTCGCGCTCCGACTCGACGCCTTCGGCGACCGTGCGCATGCCCAGCACCCGCGCCATCTTCACGATGGTGTTCACGATGGCCCGCGCATCGGCGTGCTCGGTGAGCGAGCGCACGAACGACGGGGATGCGGACAAAAACTTGGACTGGTTATGCGGCGATGCCCAGGCGCCGACGATGCTGGGCGGGACTGCGAAAGCCCAGTGAGCTCTTGATCCGAACCTCGTTGTACCAGCGGATGTAGGCATCCAGCGCCGCCA
>JAIPCJ010000070.1 GCA_021738245.1 Methylotenera sp.
CCTTCGGCGCCGCCCACGGTCACAGCCGCCGGCTTGACCGTCATCGAGCCGCCGTCCAGCACCCACACCGAGGTCTTGCCGCCCTGCTCCAGCACCGCCGACAGCGGCAGCTTGATGACGCCGGCAACCTGCGGCAGCGCGAGCACGACGGTGGCCGACTGACCCGGGCTGAGCGCCAGCTTGCCGGCATCGGCCTTGACCAGGAAGGTCCGCGTGACGGGGTCGGCCGCGCCAGCCACTTCGCGCAGGGTCAAGGGCGCGGTCTTGTCGCTGCCCCACAGACGCAAGGTCAGCGCACCGGCCTGGGCGGCGGCGGCCTTCACCCGTGCGATCTGGTCTTCAGGCACGGAGAACACCACGTCCCGCGGGCCGTCGAGCGCCACGCTGATGACCGGCGTGCCGGCAGCCAGCACCTGGCCGGGGTCGGCATAGATGTTGGTGACGACGCCTGCGCCGTCGGCGCGCAATTGGGCGTAGGCGGCCTGGTTGGACTGGACGTCCGCCTGGGCCTTGGCCTGCTCGAGCTGCGCCTGGGCGGCCTTGAAGGCCGAGTCACGCCGCTCCAGCTCGGCGGCGCTGATGAAGCCCTGCCGCTGCAGGTCGACGAAACGCTTGTAATCCTGCCCGGCCTGGTCGCGATTGGTGCGCGCAGCCGCCACCGCAGCGCTAGCCGCGGCCTCGGCCAGCTTCAGGTCTTGCGCATCCAGGCGGGCGAGCACCTGGCCGGGCTTGACGGTGTCGCCCAGGTTGACGTCGCGGCTCAGCAGCTTGCCGCTGACGCGGAAAGACAGTCGCGATTCGATGCGCGCCTTCACCTCGGCCGCATACTCGTGGGTCGCGCTGGCATTGCTGGCTCCAACCACCTGGGTGCGCACGGCGCGCTCCGGCTCGGGTGCGGCGGGCTGCTTGCCGCAACCCAAGAGCAAGGCCGGCAGCAGAGTCGCCAGCAGCAGGGGCGACACGAGACGCAGAAGATGGGGCATGCAGACCTCAGCAGGAAGGAACGGCCGGCAAGAAATTTAATGACCGGCGGGTCAGTAATGTATTCAGACCCCGTGACGACTGTCAAACGGCGTCCAATTTCGCTTTTACACCGCGGCTTTGCAAGCAAAACTTGAGAAAAAGCTTGAGCGTCGACCATTACGAGAACTTTCCCGTTGCATCCGTGCTGTGCCCGCCTGCGCTGCGGCCGGCCGTGGCGGCGATCTATCACTTCGCCCGCACCGCGGACGACCTGGCCGACGAGGGCGACACGCCCCCCGCCGAGCGCCGGCAGGCCCTGCAGGACTACCGCGCCGAGCTGCAGGCCTGCGTTGATGGCCGCCCGGCGTCGGCACGGTGGGCGCGGGTGTTCGTGCCCCTAGCCCGTGAGTTGCCCCGCCTGCAGCCGCCGTTGCTGCACGACCTGCTCGATGCCTTCGAGCAGGATCTGACTCCCCCTCGCTACCGAGACCGGGCCCACTTGCTCGACTACTGCCGGCGCTCTGCCAACCCGGTCGGGCGGCTGCTGCTGGGGTTGTACGGCGTGCAGGATGCGGTCTCGCTGCAGCAGTCAGACGCCATCTGCTCGGCCCTGCAGCTCATCAACTTCTGGCAGGACTTCACCCGCGATGGCCCCAACGGGCGGCTGTACGTGCCGCAGGACGACCTGGACCGTCACCGCGTCAGCGCCGAAGACGTGCTCGCCTGCCGGGACAGCCCGGCCGCCCGAGCCCTCATCGCCGACCTCTGCGCCTGGGCCCGCGCGCTGATGCAACAGGGCGCCCCGCTCGCGCTGCGTCTGCGCGGGCGCATGGGCTGGGAGCTGCGCTTCGTGGTGCAGGGCGGGCTGCGCATCCTGGACAAAATCGAGGCCCGCGGCTACGACAGCCTGCTGCACCGCCCCGCCATCCAGGGTTCAGACGCCCCCCGGCTGCTGTGGCGCGCCCTCACAATGCGGGCCGCACCATGAGCCCAGAGCAATACGTCCAGGAAAAAGCCGCCGCGAGCGGCTCGAGCTTCTATTACGCCTTCCTCTTCCTGCCGCCGCCCCGGCGTGCGGCGATCACGGCCTTCTATGCCTTCTGCCGCGAGGTGGATGACGTTGTGGACGAGACCCAGGACGCGGGCGTTGCCGCCACCAAGCTGGCCTGGTGGCGCAAGGAAGTGGCCGCCGCGTTTTCAGGCAACCCGAGCCATCCGGTCATGAAGGCCCTGATGCCCCATGTGCCGGTCTATGACATCCGGGCCGATCACCTGAACGCCGTCATCGAGGGTTGCGACATGGATCTGCAACAGACGCGCTACCTGGACTTCCCCGGCCTGGCGCGCTACTGCCATCTGGTGGCCGGCGTGGTGGGTGAAGTGGCCAGCAGCATCTTCGGGCGCACCGCGCCCGAAACCGTGGCCTACGCCCACAAGCTGGGCCTGGCCATGCAACTGACCAACATCATCCGGGACGTCGGCGATGACGCTCGGCGCGGGCGCATCTACCTGCCGGTGAACGAGCTGCAGCAGTTCGGCGTGAAGGCCCACGAGATCCTGCTGCGCAGCAAGCCCTGGGGCTATAGCGACCGCTTCACGGCGTTGATGAAGTTCCAGGCCGAGCGCGCCCACCAGCTCTACGACGAGGCCTTCGCCCTGCTGCCCGAAGCCGACCGCCGCACGCAAAAGCCCGGGCTGATGATGGCCAACATCTACCGGGCGCTGCTGGTGGAGATCGAGCGGGAGAACTTCCAGGTGCTGCATCAGCGCATCTCCCTCACGCCGTTGCGCAAGCTGTGGATTGCGATGAAGACCAACTGGAAGCGATGAGCCGCTCGACCTCGGCAGCGCACCGGAGGCCGGCGTGCGGGTAGCGGTCATTGGCGCCGGCTGGGCGGGCCTGGCGGCGGCGGTCACGCTGGCCGACGCGGCGCACGACATCACCGTCTTCGAGATGGCGCCGCAGGCCGGCGGCCGGGCGCGCACCGTCGCGGGGCCTGACCCGGCATGGCCTTACGACAACGGCCAGCACATCCTGATCGGCGCCTACCGCGACAGCCTGGCGCTGATGCAGCGCCTGGGCGTCGACCCGCAGCACGCGCTGCAGCGCCTGCCTCTGGCCCTGCCCTACCCTGGCGAGGCCGGTTTGCGATTGCCCTCGGGCCCGGCGCTGGTGAGCTTTACCCGCGGCGTGCTGGCCCACCCCGATTGGCCACTGCAGGCCCGGCTGGGCTTGCTCATGGCCGCGGGCGGCTGGCTGGCGCGGGGGTTTCGCTGCGCGCCGAGTCTGACCGTGGCCGCGCTGTGCGCCGGCCTGCCCGCCGTCGTGCGGCGCGACCTGATCGACCCGCTCTGCGTCGCCGCGCTGAACACGCCCGCCGCCCAAGCCAGCGCGCGCGTCTTCCTGCGTGTGCTGAAGGACGCGCTGTTCAGCGGCCCGGGCAGCGCCGACCTGCTGCTGCCGCGCCAGCCGCTCTCGGCCCTGCTGGCCGAGCCGGCCGCCGCGTGGCTCGGGCCGCGCCTGCGCCTGGGTCATCGGGTTCAAGCACTGACGGCGCAAGGTCAGGTCGACGGGGAGGCCTTTGACGCGGTGGTGCTGGCCTGCACCAGCGTCGAGGCGGCACGGCTGACGGCCGAGGTCGCGCCGGCCTGGTCCGAGCGGGCCGGCGCCTTCAGCTTCCAGCCCATCATCACCGTCTACCTCCGCAGCGCCGGCAGCCGGCTCGCGGCCCCGATGGTCGCGCTGCGGGAGGGGGCGCTGGCCCCGGCACAGTTCGTGTTTGACCTGGGTCAGCTCGGCGGTGCACCAGGCCGATTCGCCTTCGTCGTCAGCGGCGCTGCGGACTGGGTGGCGCGTGGCGGCTGCGGGGAAGCGGTGCTGGCCCAGGCGAAAGCCGTGCTGGCCTGGGCCACGCCGCCCGTCATCGACAAGGTCCTGACCGAGAAGCGCGCCACCTTTGCGTGCACGCCGGGGCTGGCCCGGCCACCCGCCCGCGTGGCAGCCGGCCTGTGGGCTGCCGGCGATTACGTGGACGGGCCCTATCCGGCCACGCTCGAAGGCGCCGTGCGCTCCGGCCTCGCTGCCGCTCAGGGCGTGGTGGCGGAGGCCGCGGTGGCCGGTGGTGCTGCGAAAGGCGCCGCCAGCGGCTCGCCGACGAACACGCCCTGAGCCGGCCAGGCCACGCTGTGCCAGTAGGCTTCCAGCGCACTGACCCCCTGGGCGTAGGCCAGCGTCAGCATCTGCGGATGCGGAAACTTCTGCAGGTGGTTGCACGGTTCACTCACCGTGCCATAGCTCGCCGTGGCGCCTGCCTCGATCCAGTCGAGGATGTTCATCTGGCCATCGCCAACCGGCTTGTCGAGCTGGCCGCCGAAGGACGTCAGGTGATCAGCCAAGGCGCCGGGCAGCCATTCACCGCCCAGTGGTGCGGGCACCTTCGCCAGGCCGGTTTCGTAGACCAGGATGCGCTGCATCGGCGGCAGGCTGTCGCTGTGCACCCGCGCGACCTCCAGAGCCGCCACGCCCGGCACGGAGCCGGCGGGCGGGAAGAGCCGCTCCCGCACATTGCGGGCGGCATCGGGTGTGGCGGCAAAGTAGGCCCGCGCCGGTGTGGAGGCTGGCGTGGCCAGCGTGTGGTCAGCGGCGATGCCGCGCTCGATCAAGGCCAGCGCCGCGGGCACGGAACGCGCAGCGATCTGCATGGCCGGCCGGATACCCAGCACCAGCCAGGGCCGGGCGCCGAAATACTGGGTGTAGGGGCTGACCTTGGTCGCCGCACAGCTGTTGGCGCAGACCTGCGGCTGCAGGCCGATCGCCAAGGCGCTGGTCAGCGAGTTGCAATCCACTGCGTAGGGCAGCGTCCAGGCCAGCGCCAAGCCGTGCACCTGCTCGGGCATCTGGCTGCGGAGGACCTCGTCCAAAGCCCTGAACTCGTCGGTCGTCAGGCTGGCCCTCACCGGCAACTGAACACGCAGGATGTGTTCGGGCGGAATGCCCCGCCGGCGTGCGTAGTGCTCGCCCACCGCGACCGAATAGGGGTCCGCAGTGTTGATGACGAGCCCGAGCTCCCGCGCCGTGATGCGGCCATACAGCTTGGGCACGCGCAGCCAACGGGGCTCGGCTGGCACGGCCGATGCGGCCGCCGGCTCGGCAGCCTGGGTGATCGGCGGTGCGCCCAGCGCCACGCCCAGGCCGAGCACCAGGGCTCGCCCCCACGCGTGCCACGTACTGAAGCGGGCTTTCACCATACAAAACACTCGCAATCTCCCCCACAATGAAGGCATGAAACCCAAAGACGCCCAGCAGACCCCGGCCATCCAGGTGCTGGAGCGCATGTTTGCGCTGCTGGATGTGCTGGCCAGCCACCAGGACCCGGTGTCCCTGAAGGCCCTGTCCGAGGCCACCGGGCTGCATCCCTCCACGGCGCACCGGATTCTGAACGACCTCACCTTGGGCCGTTTCGTCGACCGGCCCGAAGCCGGCAGCTATCGGCTCGGCATGCGCATGCTGGAGCTGGGCAACCTCGTGAAAGCCCGGCTCGATGTGCGCGACGCCGCGCTGCCCGCGATGCGCGAGCTGCACAAGTTCACCCACCAGCCGGTCAACCTGTCGGTGCGCCAGGGCGACGAGATCGTCTACATCGAGCGCACCTACTCCGAGCGCTCGGGCATGCAGGTTGTGCGGGCGGTGGGCGGCCGGGCGCCGCTGCACCTCACGTCGGTCGGCAAGCTCTTCCTGGCCAGCGACGACAGCCCGCGCGTGCGTGCCTACGCCACCCGCACCGGCCTCTCGGGCCACACCCGCAACAGCCTGACCGACATTGGCGCGCTCGAGCGCGAACTGGCCATGGTGCGCCAGCGCGGCATCGCCCGGGACGACGAAGAGCTGGAGCTCGGCGTGCGCTGCATGGCCGCCGGCATCTACGACGACCAGGCCAAGCTCGTCGCCGGGCTGTCCATCTCGGCGCCCGCCGACCGGTTGGAAGAAACCTGGGTGGTGCGCCTGAAGGAAACCGCGGCGCAGATCTCGTCCGCGCTTGGCTACCGGGGCTAGCCCGCAAAGCAAAACGCGGCGCCGAAGCGCCGCGTCGAGTGCACCTGTGCGCGCCGGCTCAGAGCTTGGGCGCGGGTGCCACCGATTGCGCTTCCACCTGCGTGGACAGCCACTTGCGCATGCGCTCGGCATCCGCAATCCGCGACGCCTTGCCGCTGGAATCCAGGAACACCATGATCAGCTGGCGGCCGGCCATGCGAGCCTGCATGACGAGGCACTTGCCGGCTTCGTTGATGAAGCCGGTCTTCTGCAGGCCGATGTCCCACAGCGGGTTGGACAGCAGGCCATTCGTGGAGCGGAACTGCACCAGGCGCTTGCCCAGCGCCACCCGCGCCTCGCGGGAGGTGGAAAGGTCGCGCAGCAGCGGCACCTGGCTGGTCACGGCCACGAGCTTGGCCAGGTCGGCGGCGCTGCTCTGGTTGCGGCTGGACAGGCCCGTGGGCTCCACATAGTGGGTGTCGGTCATGCCCAGGCTCTGGGCCTTGGCGTTCATCGCCGCAACGAAAGCCTCCAGGCCACCCGGGTAGTGGCGGCCGAGCGCATGCGCGGCGCGGTTCTCGCTGGCCATCAGGGCCAGGTGCAGCATGTCGCCGCGGGTCAGCGTGGTGCCGACCGCCAGACGGGAGCGCGTGAACTTCTCGGTGTCGACGTCGTCCTGCGAGACCGTGAGCTTCTCGTCGAGCGACAGGCCAGCCTCGACCACCACCAGCGCCGTCATCAGCTTGGTGATGGACGCAATGGGCAGCACGGCCTGGGGATTCTTGGAGAACAGGACTTCGTTGGTGTCCTGGTCGAGCACGTAAGCGACGCTGGACTTCAGGGCCAGCGGGTCTTCCACGGCATGCAGGCCGGCGACCTGGCCGAACGTGGGCACGGCGGCCACGACCGGCGCCGCCTTGCGCACGACGACGGAGCGCACCTTGCGGGTCGGGGTGGTCGTCTTGCTGCCGGACTTGGCGCTGGATTTGGCTTTGGAGGGCGTGTCAGCCGCAGTGGCAACGCTCGGCAGCGTGGCCAGCAGGCTGAGGCTCAATAGGGCGGCGGCAAAAGTCTTCAACGGGATCCCCAGGTCTGGACGGCAGTGTAGCGCCGCCAAAAACACCGACAAGATAAGAACTTATGCAACATTGCTCAAGTGAACTCTGGAGCCGGGCGGGCCGCCACGGCGTGCAGGGTTGCGGACTTGTAAACAATTGCAAGTAGGCCCGGTCAGCGACGACCGCGGTATCGGGATCAGCCCCAAAACGGCGGGAGTGCTTGCGGCGCGATTCTGGGGGTGCAACGCGTGTGGCGCCCCGGAAGGAGGACCGGCTTTACACGCTTGTTGCGACTTGAAGTTCAACCAACGGAGACCGGCGTGACGGGCGTCACGCCGGTTACAGGGGCGTCCGGCGGCGGGCCGGTGCCTCTCAGCCTTGCGCGGCGACGCGCTCAGTCTTGCTCTGCAGCTTGTTGAGGGCCGACAGATAGGCCTTGGCCGAGGCCACGACGATGTCGGGGTCGGCGCCCACGCCGTTGACGACACGCCCGGCGTGCTGCAGGCGCACGGTCACCTCGCCCTGCGACTCGGTGCTGCCGCCGGTGATGGCGTTCACCGAGTACAGCAGCATCTCGGCGCCGGACTGCACGACCGACTCGATGGCCTGGAGCGTGGCATCCACCGGGCCGTTGCCGTCGCTCTCGGCGCGGTGCTCGTGCGCGCCCACCGCGAACACGATGGCGGCATGGGGGCGCTCGCCCGTCTCGCTGCGCTGCGACAGCGACAGCAGCCGGAAGTGCTCCTGCTCGGCCGTTACCGACTCGTCCATCACGAGGGCGATGATGTCTTCGTCGAAGATCTCATTCTTGCGGTCGGCCAGGTCCTTGAAGCGCTGGAAGGCCGCGTTCACCTCGGCCTCGCTCTCCAGCTGGATGCCCAGTTCCTGCAGGCGCTGCTTGAAGGCATTGCGGCCCGACAGCTTGCCCAGCACGATCTTGTTGGCGGCCCAGCCCACGTCTTCGGCGCGCATGATCTCGTAGGTGTCGCGCGCCTTGAGCACGCCGTCCTGGTGGATGCCGCTGGCGTGCGCGAAGGCGTTGGCGCCCACCACCGCCTTGTTGGGCTGCACGACGAAGCCGGTCGTCTGCGACACCAGCTTGGACGCCGGCACGATCTGCGCGGTGTCGATGCCGACCTCCAAGCCGAAGTAGTCACGCCGCGTCTTGACGGCCATGACGACTTCTTCGAGCGAGCAATTGCCAGCGCGCTCCCCCAGGCCGTTGATCGTGCATTCGATCTGCCGCGCACCGCCGATCTTGACGCCGGCCAGCGAGTTGGCGACCGCCATGCCCAGGTCGTTGTGGCAGTGCACGCTCCAGATGGCCTGGTCGGAGTTGGGCACCTTCTCGCGCAGGCGGCGCAGGAAGTCGCCATACAGCTCCGGGATGCCGTAGCCCACGGTGTCGGGGATGTTGATGGTGCCCGCGCCCTCGCGGATGACGGCCTCGCAGACGCGGGCCAGGAAGTCGATGTCGGAGCGGTAACCGTCTTCCGGGGAGAACTCGATGTCGCCACACAGGTTGCGGGCGAAGCGCACCGCCAGCGTGGCCTGCTCCAGCACCTGCTCGCGCGTCATGCGCAGCTTCTTCTCCATGTGGAGTTCGCTGGTGGCGATGAAGGTGTGGATGCGGGAGCGCTCGGCCGGGGCCAGGGCCTCGGCGGCGCGGGCGATGTCGCGGTCATTCGCGCGGGCCAGGGAGCAGACCGTGCTGTCGCGCACCGCCGCGGCGATGGCCTTCACGGCCTCGAAGTCGCCGTTGCTCGACGCGGCAAAGCCTGCCTCGATGACGTCGACCTTCATCCGCTCGAGCTGGCGGGCGATGCGCAGCTTCTCCTCGCGCGTCATCGACGCCCCGGGCGACTGCTCGCCGTCGCGCAGCGTGGTGTCGAAGATGATCAGCTTGTCGCTCATTGCACGTTCTCCTGATGTGTTTGCGGCACCGCCACCGGCGCGCGGGACAGGCCGGACAGCACCGCCTGCATCGATGCGCGCACGATGCTGCCATCAATCCCGACCCCGTGGCGCGTCACGTCGCCCACGCGGATCTCGAGGTAGGCCACCGCACGGGCGTCGGCGCCGCTGCCGATGGCATGTTCGTGATAGTCCAGCACGCGCACCTCCTGGCCCAGGCGGGCGGACAGCGCGTTGACGAAGGCATCGATCGGCCCGTTGCCCTCGCCCTGCACATGACCCATCCAGCCGCCCAGCACCACCTCGGCCGACAGGCGCATCGCGCCCCCCGCCACCTCGGTCATCTGCGGCTGCACGACCGACGCGCCCGCATGGCCGATGCCGTATTCGCGCTCGAAGATGGCGTAGATGTCAGCGGCGGTCAGCTCCTTGCCGGCGTCGTCCATCACGCGCTGCACCACCTGGCTGAACTCGATCTGCAGCCGGCGCGGCAGCTCCAGGCCGTACTCGGCCTCCAGCAGGTAGGCGATGCCGCCCTTGCCGGACTGGCTGTTCACGCGGATGACGGCGTCGTAGCTGCGCCCCAGGTCCTTGGGGTCGATGGGCAGATAGGGCATGTCCCAAATGTCGCCGTCGCGGCGCGCGGCGAAGGCCTTCTTGATGGCGTCCTGGTGGGAGCCCGAGAAGGAGGTGTACACGAGATCGCCCACGTAGGGATGGCGTGGATGGACCGGGATCTGCGTGCAGTGCTCAACGCAGCGGCGCACCTCGTCGATGTCCGAGAAGTCCAGCTGCGGGTCCACACCCTGGGTGTAGAGATTCAATGCGATGTTGACGAGGTCGACATTGCCGGTGCGCTCGCCGTTGCCGAACAGGCAACCCTCGATGCGGTCGGCGCCGGCCATCAGCGCGAGCTCGCCGGCCGCGGTGCCCGTGCCGCGGTCGTTGTGCGGATGCACCGACAGCACGATGGACTCACGCCGCGCCAGGTGGCGGTGCATCCACTCGATCATGTCGGCAAAGATGTTGGGCGTGCTGTGCTCGACGGTCGACGGCAGATTGATGATGCACTTGCGCGCGGGCGTGGGGGCCCAGACCTCGGTGACGGCGTCCACCACCCGCTTGCTGAAGGCCAACTCGGTGCCGGAGAACATCTCGGGCGAGTACTCGAAGCGCCAGTCGGTGCCCGGGCGCGCGTCGGCCAGTTCCTTGATCTGGCGAGCGTGCGAAGCCGCCAGCTCGACGATGCCGTCTTCATCCTGCCCCAGCACCACGCGGCGCATGATGGGCGCGACCGCGTTGTAGACGTGCACGATCACTTGCCGGGCGCCGTCGAGTGCCTCGAAGGTGCGCTCGATCAGGTGGGCCCGCGCCTGCGTCAGCACCTGGATGGTCACGTCGTCAGGAATGTGGCCGCCGTCGATCAGCAGGCGCACGAAATCGAACTCGGTCTGCGAGGCCGACGGGAAGCCCACCTCGATCTCCTTGAAGCCGATCTTCACCAGCTGCTGGAACATGCGCAGCTTGCGCGCGATGTCCATCGGCTCGATCAGCGCCTGGTTGCCGTCGCGCAGGTCGGTACTCAGCCAGATCGGCGCACGGGTCAGCACGGCGTCGGGCCAGGTGCGGTCCGGCAGGGTGACGGGCGAGAAGGGGCGGTACTTGAGCTGCGGTTGCTTCAACATGGTGTCCATCCAGGATGGTGGGTGGGGCAACCAGCAGCATCAGAAAACACGAACGGCCCGCTGCGGTTGCAATCGGGCCGTTGAGGTCAGGTGAGAGCGTGCGCGCGCGACTGACTAGCGAACCCGAGGTTCCTCCAGGGCTAGTAGCAGGGCAATGTGCGCGACGCGGTTCATGGGTCGGGAATCTAGCACGAAAGCCTATTGGTGCAAGCCGCGTTCATCGGGCTCATCGGTGCTCGTGGAGATCACGCTGACCGGCTTGCCCTTGGCCTTGCGCCAGGCATAGATGACATAGCCCGACAGGCCGTAAACGCAGAAGGCACCGAAGAGAACGCGCGATGGGTCGAGTGCCGCGAGACCGATGCCGAGCATGATCACGACCAGCACGACGAAGGGCACCGAGCGCCTTCTGTCGAAGACTTTGAAGCTGTAGAACGGTGCATTCGTCACCATCGAAAGCCCGGCGAACAGCGTGATGCCGTAGGCCGCCCAGGCCTCCCAGCTGCCCTGGCGCACGCCGGCGTAGTCCTTCTGGTCGACCACGGCCCAGATCAGGCCGATGACCAGGGCCGCCGCGGCGGGGCTGGGCAGCCCCTGGAAGTAGCGCTTGTCGACCACGCCGATGTTGACGTTGAAGCGCGCCAGGCGCAGCGCCGCCCCGGCGATGTAGACGAAGGCCGGAATCCAGCCCGGCTTGCCCATGTCCTTCAGGGCCCACATGTAGACGATGAGGGCGGGCGCCGCACCGAAGGCGACCATGTCGGACAGGCTGTCCATCTGCTCGCCGAAGGCCGACTGCGTGTTGGTCATGCGCGCGACGCGGCCATCCAGGCTGTCGAGCACGGCGGCCGCGAAGATGGCCACGCAGGCCACTTCGAAGCGGCCGTTCATGGCCATGACGATGGCGTAGAACGCACTGAAGAGCGCGCCCAGCGTGATGGCGTTGGGCAGCGCGTAGATGCCTTTGCGGCGGGGTCGGACGGCGACGCTGGGCTCGTCGTCCTCGATCGGTTCTGGGGTCATGGGCGTCAGGATAGCCGACGCCGCCGCCCCTGCGCCGGGCGCGCGCCGGTGATCGACCCGCGTCTGCACCCGGCAGGCCGGCCCACGGCGCGTGCCAAGGGCGCTATCGTTGCGCCATGACCGACGCTGGCGCCCTGCCCCTGCCCTCGCCGCCCCTGACGGGCGACGCGCCGGCCGGCCCGGACGCGCCGCCCCGGCTGGAGGCCCTGGAGCCGCATGCCTGGCGGGTGGCCGGCGACTGGACGGTGCTGGGCCTGCGCGGCCGCTACGACGAACTCCGCCAGCAGGTGGCCGCCATCCAGGCCGACACGCCCGATGCGCTGTGGGACCTGCGCAGCCTCGGCCGGCTCGACACCGCCGGTGCCTTGACCCTCTGGCAGGGCTGGGGCGGCAAGCCGCCGGGCCGGCTGCTGTGGCTGCCCGAGCAGGTGACGCTGTTTTCGCAGTTCATGCAGCCATCCGCGCTGCCCCGCCCGCGGCCGCAGCTGGGGCCGGGCCTGGCGCTGGCGGCTCAGCGGCTGCTGGCCTTCGCGCGCCACGGTGTCGACCTGGTCGCCCTGACCGGCCGGCTGCTGCTGGACGCGGTGCAGATGGCGCGCCACCCGGCGCTGATCGGCTGGCGCGAGATCTCGGCCAATGTGTTCCGCACCGGCGCCCAGGCGCTGCCCATCACGGCCCTGGTGGGCTTCCTGGTCGGGCTGACGCTGTCCTACCTGATCTCCAAGCAGCTCAAGACCTACGGTGCCGACATCTTTGTCATCAACATCCTGGGCCTGGCGGTGCTGCGCGAGCTGGGCCCGCTGCTGGCGGCCATCATCGTGGCCGGCCGCTCGGGCTCGGCCATGACGGCCCAGATCGGCGTGATGCGGGTGACACAGGAGCTGGATGCGCTGTCGGTGATGGGCATCTCGCACACCGTGCGCTTGGTGGCGCCCAAGGTGCTGGCGCTGGCCGTCTCGCTGCCGCTGGTGGCGCTGTGGACGAGCGCGCTGATGCTGCTGGGTGGCATGACGGCCGCCCGCGCCCAGCTCGGCCTGGACCCGGTGCAGTTCCTGCACACCCTGCCCACCGTCGTGGAGCCGGCCAACCTGTGGCTGGGCTGGAGCAAATCGATGATCTTCGGCGGGTTGATCGCCCTGCTGGCCTCGCATTTCGGCCTGCGGGTCAAGCCCAACACCGAAAGCCTGGGGCAGAGCGTGACCCAGTCCGTGGTGACGGCGATCACGCTGGTCATCGTGGTGGATGCGATCTTTGCGGTGCTGTTCTCCAACGTTGGGCTCTGACATGCGGCTGGCTCATCCCGTCTCGACCGCTTGGCGCCCCCCGAAGGCCACAGAGACACAGAGGCACAGAGAGGCGGGCTGTCCCTCTGTGCCTCTGCCTGTCCGTGGCCATGGGCGCCAGCAAGGCAGGAGACCGAGGCCATGACCGCTGCGGAAGTCGTCATCGAGGTCGACAACGTCACCACGGCCTATGCCGGGCATGTCATCCACCGCCACCTGAACCTCACCGTGCACCGCGGCGAGGTGATGGCGCTGATCGGCGGCTCCGGCTCGGGCAAAACCACGCTGCTGCGGCTGCTGCTCGGGCTGGAGGTGCCGCAGGCCGGCAGCGTGAAGATCTTCGGCCACCCGCTGGGCCGCTGCGCCGCGCGCGACCTGGAGCGGGTGCGCTACCGCTGGGGCGTGCTGTTCCAGAACGGCGCCCTGTTCTCGGCGCTGAGCGTGTTCGACAACATCGCGCTGCCGCTGCGCGAGCTCGGCAGCGTGCCGCCGGACCTCGTCAAGCCGCTGGTGCTGCTCAAGCTCGCCCAGGTGGGCCTCAAGCCTGAAGACGCGCTCAAGCGGCCGGCGGAGCTGTCGGGTGGCATGGTCAAGCGCGTGGCGCTGGCGCGCGCCCTCATCCTCGACCCCCAGCTGCTCTTCCTGGACGAACCCACCGCCGGGCTGGACCCCGACAGCAGCAAGCAGTTCGTGAAGCTGCTGCGCCGCCTGCGCCAGGAGCTGGGGCTGACGGTGGTGATGGTCACGCATGACGTGGACACCCTCTTCGCGGTCGTCGACCGCGTGGCCGTGCTGGCCGACCAGCACATCATCGCCTGCGGGCCGCTCGCCGAAGTGGCCCGCCTGCCCCACCCCTTCGTGGGCAACTTCTTCCTCGGCCACATCGAGCGCTGCGCGGAAGAAGACCTGCGGCGGTTCCGCCTCAGCCTGGACGACACCTCCGACGACGGCGGCGTGCCTGCCGTGCTGCGCGGCGAAGAAGCCCCTCACTGAACCGACACCATGGAAAACAAAGCTCACGCCCTCGCCGCCGGTTGCTTTCTGCTGCTGCTCGGCCTGGCCCTGGCCGCCTGCGTGGCCTGGTTCCAGGGCGACCGCACGGAGCGCGTGCACTACACCGTGGTCGCCCGCAGCGGCGTGCCCGGCCTCAACCTGAAGGCGCCGGTCAAGCTGCGCGGCGTGGAGGTCGGCTTCGTCGAGAGCATCGGCTTCGACCCCCAGGACCCGCGGCAGATCCTGGTTGGCATCGCGGTGGATGCCACTGCGCCGGTGTCGGCCGGCACGCATGCCCAGCTCGGGTTGCAAGGGGTGACCGGCCTGTCCTTCGTCAGCCTGGAAGAAGCCGACGCCAGCGCACCGCTGCAGCGCGCCGCGCCCGGCGCCCGCATCGCGCTGCGCCCCACGCTGCTGGACCGCCTGGCCGAGAGCGGACCGGGCCTGGTGGCCGGCTTTGCCGAGACCGCCACGCGGCTCAATGCGCTGCTGAACGATGCCAACCGCGCCCAGCTCGCCCGCACCCTGGCGGAGCTGGAGCGCGCCGCCTCCGACACCGGCCGCCTGATGGCCGCCCTGCAACCTGGCGCGCGCCAGTTGCCCGGCCTGCTGCAGGACGCCGACCGCGCCACCCAGCGCGCCGACGCCGCACTGCAACGGCTGGAGGCCCTGGCGGCTGACGGCCAGCAGCTCGCGCAGGCGCTACAGGCCCGCACCGCGGTGCTCGACCAGCTCGGCAGCGCCGCCGCCCAGGTGCAGGCCACCAGCCGCAACCTCGAACTGGCGCTGGTGGGCGACACCCCGGCCCGCACCCGCCCGCTGCTGGGCGAGATCGGTGCCGCCAGCCGCAGCGTGGAGCGTGCCGCCACGGAGTTGGGCGAGCAGCCGCAGAGCCTGCTCTTCGGCCGCAGCGGCCGGCCCCCCGGACCCGGCGAGCCCGGCTTTGCCGCCCGCCTGCAGGGAGGCGCACGATGAAGCACCTGCACCCGGTCACCGCCCTGCTGGCGGCCACTGTGCTGCTCGCCGGCTGCGCCCTGACCCCCAGCGTGCCGCCGCGCGCGGTGTATGACCTCGGGCCCCCCCCCTCGCAATCCACGTCCGCCGGCCCCATCGCCTGGCGCCTGGCCGACGTGACCGCCGCGCCCGCCATTGCCGGTGAAGGCATCGCCTACCGCCTGGCCTTCCAGCAGGCCCAGCGCCTGGAGGTCTACCGCGACAGCACCTGGGCCGCTCCACCCGCCGCCCTGCTCACGCAGCGCCTGCGCGAACAAACGGCCGCATCGGCACCCTGCACTTCGCGCGCCCCAGGCCTGATCACCGTGCACCTGGACGCCTTCGAGCAGGTCTTCAGCAGCCCCACGCAGAGCGAGGTGGTGCTGCGCGTGCAGGCCACCCACTGGCCCGCTGACGGCAGCGCGGCGACACAACAGGCATGGCGCCTCACACGCCCCGCCCCAACGCCTGATGCCACCGGCGCCGTGCGCGGGCTGGGCGACGCGGTGGACGCCTGGGTGCCGCAGTGGGTGGTGTGGGCGAAGGGTGTGGGGTGCCGGTGAGGGAGCCCATGGACACGCTCAAGGCGCCGGCACCTTGACGATCTCCTGGTCGCTGTCGATCTTGATCGGGTCCAGCGACACCTTCGCATGCCGGACGGCGCCTCGCTGCTGGTAGACGATGGACAGATGCTGGGCATCGGGCATGTTGTAGGTCAGCACGCGCTGCACGTCCCGTAAAACCTCCGTCATGCCGCTGCCGTCGGCTCGGACCATGGCGATGCTGGACAGATCGTCATCCGACAGCCGGCCGCCCTGGTTGCTGTCCTGGCTGACATGCTCGACGTACAGCCAGCGCGTGGCCCGGTCCTCGGGCGCTGCGTCTTCGCGCAGTTGGGCCAGAGTGAGCACCACATGCCGGTGGTCGGCGAACAACCAGCGCGGCGCCCTGTCGGCGCCGGCCAGGAACAACACGTTGCGCGTCTCACTCCCGCCGCCCCCGGACGAAAAGCCAGCCGACTTGCGCGAGCCGGTCAGGCGCAGCATCAACGTCTGCGAACCGGTGATCACCTCGGCACGCTCGAAGGCCATCAGCACGGAGTCTCCCGTGGCGGGCTCACTCGCAGCGACCTCCACCGTCCCGCGCCGGCGCCAATGGCTGCTCTCGGCAGACATCCAGGCGATTGCTGCTGCCGCACCCAACAACACCAGCAACAACAGGAGACTGTTGAGTCGGTTGACCAGAACAAAGAACCGTTCCATTGCCCGCGCCCCTCCCAGGACCTGAACCACCCGCACTCCGCACGCACTCCGCAGCCACGCGACCGCGGCCAGCGCCGCCGTCCGATCATGGCATTAGATGTGGCACGCCTCAGGCACGATGCTGCGAGGCCGTGGCGCGTCGACATGCCCCCCCGACCGGCGTCATCACCCCACGGCCGCCATGCATTCGATCTCCACCCGCGCCCCCAGCGCCAGGCCGTTGCAGCCGAGGGCGCTGCGCGCCGGCAGGGGTGTGTTGCCGAAGAACTCGCGGTAGACCTCGTTGAAGGCGGGCCAGTCGGCCATGTCGGCGAGCATGACGGTGCAGCGCACCAGGTGCTGCAGGTCCAGGCCCTGGCCGCGCAGGATGGTGCGAATGTTCTCCAGTGTCTGGCGGGCTTCGGCGCGCAGGCCGCCTTCCACCAGGCGCAGCTCGCCGGGCACGTTGCCGAGCTGGCCCGACAGGTAGAGCATGCCGCCCACGCGCACGCCCTCGGGGAAGGGCACGCTGGTGGGCACGACGCGGCCGCTGTTGAAGCGTTGAAGGCTGGTCATGGTGAGGTGTCTCCGAGGAAGGGTTCAGGGCCGGCCTGTCGTGAAGCCGCATCGTCGGCCCGGCGGCGCGGGTACTTCACGTCCAGGCCTCCTGCATCAGCCGGCGGAAGTTGCCGCCGAGGATCTTGTCGATGCGCGCGCCGGGGTGGCCGCGCGCGGCCAGCAGCTCGGCCAGCCGCGTGAACTGGGTCGGGCCGCAGAGGTCGGGCAGAAAGAGGCTCACGTCCGGTGTCTCGCCCGGCGCGCCGATGCCCAGGCTGCGCCGCAGCTCGGTCTCGGCAGCCAGCATGCGGCGGTAGGCGGCCATGTCGTCGATGGCCGTGGTGCCGCCGTCGGTGCCCAGGCCCACGTGGTCTTCACCGCAGACCTGCAACGCATGCTCGAGATGGGCGATGAGGTCCGCGGCCACGGGCTGGCCCGCCAGGCGCAGGTAGGGCATGAAGTACAGGCCCACCACGCCCCCGCCCTCGGCCAGCAGGCGCAGCTCGGCGTCGCTCTTGTTGCGCGGGTGGTCGGCCACCGCGCGGCAGCCGGTGTGGGTGATGGCCAGCGGCCGGCGGGCTTGGCGCAGGGTGTCGAGGCAGGTGCGTTCGCTGCTGTGACTCAAGTCGAGCAGCACGCCTTCGGCCTGGATGCGGGCCACCACGTCGGCGCCGAAGGCGGTCAGGCCGGTGTCATCGGGCACGGTGGCGCCGCAGCCGACGGCATTGCGGCCGTTGTAGGTCAGCTGCATGACGCGCACGCCCAGGCCGGCAAAAAGGGCCACGCGGTCGACCTGGGCGCCCAGCATCCCGGTGTTCTGGAAGCCGTAGATCACGCCGACCTGGCCGCCTGCCGCCGCGCCATCGAGGTCAGCCACGTCATGCACCTTGCGCAGCGCCTGGGGCTGCGTGCGAATGAAGCGGTCCCAGCCCGCGATGTCGGCCACCGTGGCCTCGAAGGGCTCCGCGCTGCCGGCCACATGGCCCAGCGTGATGTTGACCGCGGTCAGCCCGGCGGCGCGGGCGTCGGCCAGCGCCCGGGCGTCCACACCCTGGCCGGTGCTGCTGTAGGCCATGGCGCTGCGGTCGCTGCTGCCGGTCTGCAGGCTCAGATTGGGGTTGTCGAGCACGCCCAGGGCGTTGATCACAGGCTTCATCGTCGCGTTTTCAGGAAGGGCAGCACCAGCAGACCGGCCAGGCCCACCACGGCATCCCAGCCCAGGGTGGCTGCATAGCCGAGCTGCTGCACGGCATGGCCCTGCCACAGCAGGCTGTAGGTGATGGAGAGGTTGGTGAAGGCCATGTAGGCCGCGAACTGCGTGGCCGCGACCTCGGGCCGGGTGATGCCGATGAACACCGCCACCCGCGCACCGTAGATGAAGCCGAACAGCGCGTTGTAAGCCAGCACGGCTGCCATGAAGGCCGTGACCAGGTCCGGCGGGGCCGCCTGCCCTGGCGCCCAGCCCTGCCGCTGCAGGGCCAGCATCAGCGCCAGCCCCGGCAGGCTCAGCAGCACCATGTAGGTGGCCAGGGCCCGCCGCAGCGGCAGGCGGTCAGACAGCCAGCCGCCCAGGATGCAGGTGACGGCCGTGGCCGCCTGCGAGGCCGAGGCCAGGCCCCCGACCTGCTCGTTGCTCAGGCCCAGGTCCACCGCCAGGTTGGATTGCAGGCCGCGCGCCAGCGCCATGGCCGAGATGGGCAGCACCGCGAACAGCAGGCCGGCCCAGGCCAGGCGGCTGCCGAACAGCGCCTGCAGGGCCTGGCGCAGAAAGCCCGCCACCTCGCCAGCCACCGCGCGCCAACCCCGGGCCACCGCGGCCGCCTCAGGCACAAGCTCCCGCATGGGCAGCACCACGCCGGTCATCACCGTCAAGATCACCAGCGCCATGACGCCGACAGCCCCGGCCAGACCGATCTGCCCGACCAGCAGCAGCGTGCCCCCGCCGCCGATCAGCACCCCGAGCGACTGGCCGCCGAACATCATGCCGCTGGCAAAGGCACGCTCGTCTTCATGCAAGGTGGTGACCGCGAGCGCATCCACCGCGACGTCCTGCACCGCACCGCTCAGGTTGTGCAGGAACAGCAGCACCAGGAACGGGCCGAACTGGGCGCTGGGCGTCAGCACCGCCAGCGGCAGCAGGGTCAGCACCATCAGCGCTTGCGCGCCGAGAATCCACCCCCGCCGCGGCCCGAGGCGCCGCGAGGCGATGAGATCGACGAAGGGCCCATACAGCCACTTGAAGGCCCAGGGCAGCAGGGCCAGCGCCAGAAAGCCGCCGATCTCAGCCGGCCCCGCCCCGGTGCGGCGAAGGTGCGTGGCAACCGCCGTCATCGCGAAGCCGACCGGCAGGCCTTCGGTGAGGTACATCAGGAAGAACGCCGCGATGCGCCCCTTGCGGGTGGCCAGCAGGTTGGGCAGAGGCATCGTCCCGATTCCCTTCGCGTGGTAGCCGGGCGATTCTCGAAGCGGGCCTGCCCGCGGCAGCCCCGGGCTTCCACCAGCCTGCGCTCAGGGCGGGGGCGCGTCGTCGGCCACGGGCAGGCCTTCAAGGCGAGCCTGGGCGTCGATCTCCGGCCGCAGCTCGCGGGCTGCAGCCAGGTCGCGTCGGGCGGCCGCGGCATCGCCCTGGCGCTGGCGAGCCAGCGCGCGGCCGTAGTGCGAGAAGGCCACGGGCCGCAGGGCGAGCGCGTCGTCGAAAGCCTTCACGGCAGCGGCCAGGTCGCCCGACTGCAGGTAGACCCAGCCCAGGCTGTCGCGGTAGGACGCCTCCTGGCCGTCCAGGCGCACGGCTCGGCGGCAATCCTCCAGGGCCAGCGGCAGGTCGAGCTTCAGGCGCGCCCGCAGCCAGCAGCGGCCGTTGAGCACCTGGGCCAGGTGGGCATCGCTGCCGTGCGAGGCCACCCACATCTCCCACTGGCGCAGGGCCTGGGGCACCATGGCCAGCGCGGTGTACTGGTCGGCCATGATCTCGCGCAGGTGGGACGACGCCGGCAGGGCCTCGTCCAGCACTTGCAGGTCAGCCTGGGCACCGGCCTTGTCGTCGGCCCGCAGCCGCAGGCCCACGCGCAGGGCCCGCGCTTCGTGCAGCGACGGCTGCAGGCGCAGGGCCTCGTCCAGGTCGGGCGCGGCCTTGTCCCGCTGACGACGGTCCAGCAGCACCCGGGCGCGGGCCAGCCGGTTGGCGGCGGCGTTCGGTGCGAGTTCGATGGCGCGGTCCAGGTCGGCCAGCGCGCCGGCCGCGTCGCCCTTGGCGGCGCGGGCCTCGCCGCGGCGGGCCAGGGCTTCCGCGTCATCGGCGAGGTCGGCGGGGCGGGCGGCATAGCGCTCGTCATAGCTGCCGACCGCATCGCCGCGGGCGAACACCGGCCCGCCGTTCCAGGTGGCATACACCTTGCGCTGCAACCGTGACACATAGATGCGGTGCGACAGGAAATAGTCGAGCCCGATGAGCATGTCCTGCTCGAAGTGGTCGGTGTCGTCCACCTGGAACTCGTTGTTGGCGATCTTCTCGCCCCCGAACTCGAACGCGGCAATCGACGCGCGCCAGGATTGCACCCGGCCCTCACCCGCGCCGCCCACCCGCCCGACCGGCGTCAGCATCGCGTCGGTCACGCCGGCCCGGCGGGCCGAGCGGAGCTTCAAGGCCGAGAACGGCGCGCCGGTGTCCATCACGGCCACCAGCGGCCGGTCATTGACTCGCACCGGCACGCGGATGTCGGTGTTGCCCTCGCGGTGGTTGTTGCGCAGCTCGGCTTCGATGACGGGCGCGTCACCCGCCCAGTGGGCCAGGTTCAGCTGCTCGCAATCGCCCTTGGGGAAGACCAGCCGCAGGACCCCGTGCCCCAGGTCGTACTCGGTGTCCGCCATCGACAGGAAATTGCGCCCCAGCACGCCCTGGATGCCCGAGCCGAGCTCGTTGCCGCCCACGATGAACTCCACGTTCTGCAGCGTCGAGCCCTGCAGGCCGACCTTCTCCACCCGCGTCAGCTTGGCCTCGATCGCACCGGTATAGCCCGTGACCCGGATGTGGTCGGGCATGCGCATCAGCTTGAGCCCGAGCTGCGCCGCCGTGGCGGGCTGCAGGAGGCTGAAGAAGGCCCCGCTGTCGACCAGCATCGTCACGTCCGCGCCATTGAGCTTGAGCACGGTGACCGGCCGCTGGTTCACGATGCGCACCGGCATCTCGAGATGACCCAGCCGGCATGCCGCCCAGGCGCTGGAAAAGGTGCCGAGAGCCAGCACGAAGGCGGCCGCGGCGGTGATGGTTCTGGATGTCATGGTTCCTCCCCGAGCCTGGCCTGCCTGCGTTGGGCAGGCCAAGACACGTTGGCGCGCATTCTGAACGAAGGCGCCATGCCACGCGCCTCGACGGGATGCCCAAAACGACCGCCCCCGGCCGCCTTTTGCCGGCGCAATCGCCGGGCCGGGTGGCTACATTTGCGAACACTTTCGAACCCACGCCATCGCTCTCGGCCATGACCGCTGCCT
>JAIPCJ010000071.1 GCA_021738245.1 Methylotenera sp.
GTAGGTCGGCACGCAAATCGAAACCGCCGGCAGGGGCGCCGGTGCTGGCTGGCTGGTCACAGACGCCAGAGCCGGTAACCGGCGCCTTCGATGGCCTTGGCGTCGAAGGCGGCCTTCACGTCGATGAAAGCACCGCCCTTGACCAGCTTCTTGCCGATGTCTTCCATGCTCAGGCTCGCGTACTCGCGGTGGGAGACCGCTGCAACGATGGCATCCGCGCGCGGCAGGTCGTCAAACGGCATCAGGCGCACGCCGTATTCGTGCATGGCCTCTTCGGCCTCGGCCTGGGCGTCCGTCACGAAGACCTCGACACCGTAGGTCTTGAGCTCGTTGATGATGTCGATGACCTTGGAGTTGCGCAGATCGCCGCAGTTCTCCTTGAAGGTCAGGCCGAGCACGTTGACGCGGGCGCCCTTGATGTAGCTGCCGCTGGCAATCATCTGCTTGATGGTCTGCTCGGCGATGAACTTGCCCATGCCGTCGTTGATGCGCCGGCCCGCCAGGATGACCTGCGGGTGGTACCCCAGCATGTCGGCCTTGTGCGTCAGGTAGTAGGGGTCGACGCCGATGCAGTGGCCGCCCACCAGGCCCGGCTTGAACTTCAGGAAGTTCCACTTCGTGCCGGCGGCTTCCAGCACCTCGGAGGTGTCGATGCCGAGCTTGTCGAAGATGATGGCCAGTTCGTTCATCAGCGCGATGTTCAGGTCGCGCTGGGTGTTCTCGATGACCTTGGCCGCCTCGGCCGCCTTGATGCTGGAGGCGCGGTGCACGCCCGGCACGATGATGCGCTCGTAGACCTTGGCCACGGTGTCGAGCGTCTCGGGCGTGTCGCCGGAGACGATCTTGAGGATCTTGGTGAGGGTGTGCTCGCGGTCGCCCGGGTTGATGCGCTCGGGGCTGTAGCCCACGAAGAAGTCCTGCTTCCACTTCATGCCCGACTCGCGCTCCAGCACGGGGATGCACACCTCCTCGGTCGCGCCGGGGTAGACGGTGCTCTCGTACACGACGATGGCGCCCTTTTTCATGTGGCGGCCCACGCTGGTGGACGAACCGATCAGCGGGCGGAAGTCCGGGATGTGGGCGTCGTCGACCGGCGTCGGCACGGCCACGATGATGACGTCGGCCTCGGCCAGCATCTTGGGGTCGTCGGTGTAGACGGCATGCTTGGCGGCCTGGACCTCTTCGTCAGTGAGTTCGCGGCTCGGGTCGGTGCCGCGTTGACAGGCCTGGACCTTGTGGGTGGCGATGTCGAAGCCGATCGTGCGGATCTGCTTGCCGAACTCCACCACCAGGGGCAGACCCACATAACCCAGGCCGATGACTGCCAGCGTATTCATGAAACGTTCCTCGTTGCTGTGATTCTTGGAGATGGCCGGGATTGTCACTGCCGCGCGGCGGCCGGCAGGTCTCGGACGCCCCGCAAAGCGGTGTCCAGGCTCTCCCAATGCTTGCGCAAAAAGTCGCGCAGCAGCGCGTCGTCAGCGCCAGCCACGGCCGGATCGGCATGCACCAGGATCACCGCGGCATCGTCGCCATGCCCGAGCAGCGCCTGCACGGCACCGTAGGCCTTGGCCTGCCAATCGCTGGAGAACGCCCGGCCGTTGATCCAGTAGATCTGCCACACCCGCAGTCGCGGCGCCTGCGTGACGCTGTTGAACTGGGCGAGCGAGTGGCCGCGCAGGCTCGCCGTTCGCCAGACCTGCCCGTCCAGCGCCGCGGCGCCCGAGGCCGTGCGGGCCCAGCGATCCGATTCGGCGGACACGGGCACGTTCACCGACGTGACCAATTGACGACCCTGACGCTGGTCGCGGTAGTAGCCGATGTAGACACCCACCGCCGGGCCGCCGTCCTTGGCCTCGTAGCGCCCGTAGGCCGTGGCGGCCGGATTCAGGAAGTGCGGCTCCCAATCGGTGAGCGGCTCGTCGACCCAGGTCAGGCCGGCCATTTCAGGCATGCTGACCACGGGCTTGGCGCTGGTCACGCTGTGCGATGCGTTCGCGCGCATCCCGACCGGCAGCGCCACCAGCAGCAGCGCCACGACCAGGCTGGCCAGCACTGGCCCGGTGGGCTGCGCATGCGACAAGACGGCCGGGGCGCCAGACTTCGTCGCGGTGGGCTCGGCGTCGGGGTCGGCCCAGCGGGCGCCGATCATGAACATCGCCAGCATGATGATGCCGAAGAACACCCAGCCATAGATGATGTGGTCGACGCCCACCGCCAGCCGGTTGCCTGACAGATGCCCGAGCATGACGATCATGTAGGCGCGCAGCCAGTTGGCCACGAGCGGGGTGATGATCGCCACACCGACAAAGGCCCAGCGCTTGCGGTTGCTGCGGTAGTTCAGGTACGCGAACAGCGTGCCCACCATCAGCGAGGCCATCAGGTAGCGGATGCCGCTGCAGGCGTCCACCACCGACCAGGAGCCCGTGGGAATCACGAACTGGTTGCCCTCGCGGAACACGGGAATGCCGGTGGCCCGCACGGCCATCACGGTGAAGTCGGCGGTGCGATCGATCAACCACGGCGTCAGGAAGTCGCCGAAGGGCACCGCGAAGAACAGAAAGCCGAGCGGGAACGACAGCCGTGCCGCCACCGCGGGCCCGAGCAGCGCCGGCACCAGCGCGACAGCCATGCCCAGCATGGCGAACTGGGTGACGGAGTTGGCGGCCGCCAGGTCGCCCAGCAGCCAGAAGAAGCCCAGCGGCAGCAGCAGCAGCAGCCATGCTGGCGCCGGTCGCGGCTGCATGGGCGCCAGCGATTCGCGCATGCGCCAGACCAGCCAGGCCGAGATCGGCGGCACCGTCCAGGCGTGCGCGAAGGTTTCTGAGCGGTTCCAGATCACCACCATCGCAGCGCCCGTCTGGGCGTACAACAGGGCCAGCAGCGCCCAGGCGGCCAGCAAGGCGAACAGCGGCAGGCGCCACGGCTTGGGCAGGTGCATCACGCAGCCTCCAGGTAATGATCGAGACCGGCCAGGTGCGCTTCCCAGCTGCAGGCCTGCAGCACGTGGGCACGGGCGGCTTCGCCGGCGCGCGCTGCCTCGGCGGCATCGCGCAGCCACGGGCTCAGGCGCTCGACGTAATCGTGTTCACTTTCCGCCGCCACCAGCCCGGCAAGCGGAGATGCGCTGATCGCGCGCACGCAGCTGCCCGCCGCCACCACCGGCCGGGCCATGGCCATGGCTTCGAGGATCTTGTTCTGAATGCCACGCGCCAGCCGCAGCGGCGCCACCACGGCGGCCGCATGCTGCAGATAGGGCCGCACGTCGGGCACGGTGCCGGTCACGTTGACCGCCTCACCGGCCAGCGCCTGGACCGCCGGCGTGGGGCTGCGGCCGACGATGTGAAAGCGCAGCGCGGGAAAACGCTCGCGCAGGGTCGGCAGGATGTCGCGTACGAACCAGCCGACGGCATCGACGTTGGGCCAGTAGTCCATGGCACCCGTGAACACGAGGGGCAGTTCACCCGGCGCGAACGGGCTCGGGCGGGCCGTATCGGGCGCGAAGAAGTCGGCATCGACGCCATTGCCCAGCGCAGCCAGCTTGACGCTGCGGTCCGTGCCCAGGCTGCGGAAGAGCGCGACCTCGTGGTCCGTCACGAAGAAGCTGCAGGCCGAATGGGCCGCCACCGCCTGCTCGTACCCCAGCAGCTTGGCGAACTCGCGCCGGTACAGCCATGACATCGGCCAGCGATGCTCGGGTGCGTAGTCCCGCCATTTGGCGGAGTCGACATCCACAAAATCCACCAGGGTCTTCACGCCGGCCAGCGGCGCCGTGTACTGCGCCATGACGCCACTGAACACGACCACCGCGTCGAACCGCACCTGCTGCGCCGTGCGGTCGACCCAGGCCTGCAGCCCCGCATCGCGGTAGTAAGGCAGGCTGAGCGCCTCGCCGCTCAGCAGCCCGCGCAGGCTCATCAGCTTGGCCGCGCGGGGGTGGAGCCGGGCGACATGCAGGCTCTTGCACAGCGCCTGCACGCGCGGCAGGTGCTGCTCGTCGTCAGGATCGTCGATGAAGGTGCCGAGGTGCACCTCGTGCCGCGCCGCCAGGTGGCGCAGCAGGTGGTAGGAGCGCACCTTGTCACCCTTGTTGGGTGGGTAGGGCAGCCGGTGCACGAGGTAGAGGATCTTCATGTCAGCGCCACCCGGTCGCCCACAAGCGCTGTGGGCCCTTTGGGGCCGGCGATCGAAGTGAGCGTGCGGGCGCCATGCAAGGGTCTCAGCCGAGGTTCTTGACGATGAACGGTCCGAGCCAGTTCGCCACGCCCAGCGGCAGCTTGCGCCAAGCCTTGATCATCAGCTGGTACTTGGGGTTGTTCGGGTTGTTCTGGGGAATGCTGTCGCGCTTGAAGAGCCGGTACTCGTATGACAAGGGCTGCGGCTCGAAGCCCCAGTTCTTCTTGAAGGCATACGGCCCGGTGCCCTGCTTGCTGCGACCGTAGTCGAACACGCGAAGGCCGCGGGCGCAGGCGCGGCGCATCAGCTCCCAGTACTTGAAGTCATTGGCGGCCAGATCACGGGCGGCCTCGTCGTCGCCAGCGTAGTAGGGCAGCACCTCGTCGCGGAAGTAGAAGGTCAGCACACTCGACAGCGGCTTGCCGTCCGGCCCGGTGACGGTCAACACCTCGGCATCGGGCCCGAACTCGTCGAGCAGCGCCTGGAAGTACTTCTTCGGCATGGCGGGCGTGCCGTGCCGGCGCACGTTGTCGGCATACAGCGCGAAGAAGCGCTCGACGCCCGGGTCGATGTCGGCCCGCAATTCGTTCTTGATGCCCTTGCGCACCATGGCGCGCTGCTTGCGCGGGATGGCCAGCATGTTGGCCTCCTCGTCCGGCAGGATGGGCTTGCGAAAGGTGACGTAGAGATCCTGGCGCGGCCAGTCGGCATGGCGCGTGGCGCCAAGGTAGCGGTACTCCAGGTGAGCCGCGCCCTGCCCTCGTGCAATCTGCTCCGCCTCGGCCTCCAGTGCTGCGGCGGCCTCGTCGTTGGTGGCCGCGACGCCGCCGTAGACGGCGAACGGCAGGCTCGTGACGGCATGACCGAACAGGCGGCTCTTGACTTCGGCCAGCGGCAGCACGCCTTCGATCTGGCCGTCACGCTCGGCGAACAGGAAATAGCAGGGATGACCGAACACCCGCTGGATGACGCGCATCCAGCCACTGCGATGGAAGAAGGTGGCTTGCGGGTGGGCCAGCACGAAGGCGTCCCAACGCGCGGACAAGGCGGGGTCCTGCGCGTCCAGACGCGCAATGCGGAGGGGCGAGCTCATTCAGGCGGGGCTCAGGGCAGCGGCTGCCGAAGCGGCCTGCGGGCGCAGGTCGCGGCCCAGGAAGATCTCGTCCATGCGGCCCCAGCGGAAGTCTTCCAGCAACTTCGCGATGCGGTCGTGGGTGCGCGCGATGTTCACGTAATGACGAAAGCGCGTCTTCGCATCGATACCCGCCACGCGCGGCTGCTCGGCGTCGATCTCCCAGGGATGGAAGTAAAACACCGCGGGCTGACCATCGACCTCGTTGACGCGGCGGATCATCCAGCGCGACAGCGCGTAGGGCAGCAGGCGGAAGTAGCCCCCGCCGCTGCTGGGCAGGTTGCGCGAGCCCATGCGCACCGTGGTCACCGGGATCTCCAGCAGGCCCTCGCGCACCGGGTAGGCAAAGCGCGGCGAGTCGGGCATGCCGTAGTGGTCGTGGGCGATGGGGTAGACGCTGCTGGAGTAGGCATAGCCGGCCTCGCGCAACACGTCGAAGGCCCACAGGTTGCCCTTGCCGATGGAGAAGCTCGGGGCGCGGTAGCCCACGACCGGCACGCCACCCAGGTCTTCGAGCAGCTGCTTGGCACGGCGGATGTCGTCCAGGAAGGCGGCCGGGCTGAGGTCGCTCGCGCGTTCATGGCCATAGCCGTGGCTGGCGAGTTCGTGGCCACCGGCCACGATGGCCTTCACCACCTGCGGGTAGCGCTGCGCAATCCAGCCGAGCGTGAAGAACGTGGCCTTGACCTGCTTGTCGGCCAACAGCGCCAGGATGCGATCGATGTTGCGCTCGACCCGGCACTCCAGGCCGTTCCAGTCGTCACGCCGGATGTAGGGCGCGAAGGCGGAGACCTGGAAGTAGTCCTCCACGTCAATGCTCATGGCATTGCGCAACGGGCGGGTCGGGGTGGGCATCAGCATGGCAACCTCGCTGTCAGTGCTGCTTGACGGCGTCGACGAGTTTCTGCAGCAGCGCCAGGGTCTGCAGGTTGATGCGCTCCAGGCGCATCATGCTGCGCTCCAGGCGCTGCAGGCGATCGGTGTGGTGGTCGGCGCTCAGGGCCGCGATCTCGGAGGACAAGCCCTCGACCTCGGCCACGCTCATCTTGAGCTTGGCCACGTCGAGGTTGCCGGGTGCACTGTCCAGCGAGGCCGGGCGGCTGTCGGGCAGCTTGGCCGGAGCGCTGTCCAGCGGGCTCGCGTCGCTGTGGCGCGGGGTTTCGCTTTCCTGGGCGATGTCGCGCAGAACTTCCTTCACGTCCGCCAGGGTCAGGTGGGTGCGCCCCTGCATGAAGCCGAGCAGCAACAGGCGGTCGCACAGGCGGTTGATGCGGCGCGGGATGCCGTTGCTGGCCTTGTGAATGGCCGGAAAGGCGTCGTGGTCGAAGGTCGGCTTGCCCGCGGAGCCGGCGCACTTCAGGCGGTGCTCCATGTAGCGCTGAGTTTCGTCCTCATCGAGCGGGCCGATGTGGCAGGTGGCCGCCACCCGCTGGCGGAACTGCTCCATCTCGGGCTTTTGCAGGATGCCGCGGAACTCGGGCTGGCCCACCAGAAAGGTCTGCAGCAGCGACTGGTTGCTGAACTGGAAGTTGGACAGCATGCGCAGCTCTTCCACCGCGCGCGGCGTGAGGTTCTGCGCCTCGTCGACGATCAGCAGGCAACGCTTGCCCTGCGTCACCTGGTTCACGAAGAAGGCCTCGAGCGTCATCAGCAGCTCGGACTTGGGCGCATCCTTCACGCGCACGCCGAAGGCAGCGCCCACCATGCGCAGGGTGTCTTCGGCATCGAGCTGGGTCGTGACCACGTTGCCGATGACGACATTGCTGCGGTTCAGACTGTCGAGCAGGCCGCGCAGCAGCGTCGTCTTGCCGGCACCGATCTCACCGGTGATGACGATGAAGCCATCGTTGCGCAGCACGCCGTAGTCCAGGTAGGCCTTGGCGCGGCGGTGCTGCTTGCTGCCGAAGTAGAAGTTGGGGTCCGGGCTGAGCTGGAAGGGCTTGCTGCTCAGGCCGTAGAAGGCTTCATACATATCGCTGGCCCCGTGACGCCCGCGACCCGGCGTTCAGCGTCTTCAGGCGCCGAGCCGAATGGGGGCAGAGGGAGCATTCCATGTCAGAACTGTTGAGTGACGGTGCCGTAGACCGAGTTCTCGGAATATGGCGCAGCACTCTCGAAACGACTGTGACGCGCGCCCAGTTGCATGCTGAGACCCGCGCCGAGCCGGGTCGTCCAATTGGCAAACCAGCTGGTCAACAGGGTGGAGCGGCCCGACCCGTCGCCCTGCCCCTCCTGGCGCGAGGCCGTGACGGACAGCCCGGAAACCGGCGAGAGCTGGTAGCTGCCAGACAACGAGTAGGAGCGCTGTTCGACAAAGGCATTGGTCGCCAGGTCGCCCTGGTTCAGCCCACTGCCCAAGCGCGACGTCAGGGTGCGCGCGACGGCGGCCGTCAGATTGGTGCGCACGCCTTGCAGGGTGAAACTGAGCTGCTGGCTGCGGTTCTGGCTGGGGCCGGTGGACAGGAAGCCCTGCGCCACCGGTGCGTCCGGCGACAGCCCCAGCGACTGCAGCGTCGAGCGGACGAGCACATCGCGCTTGACCGGATCAGGCTCGACCGACGTCAGCAGCAGGTAGTACAGGTCGTAGTTGGTGCGCACGCTTCCGGTCGAACCGTTGCTGCCGACGATGACGCTGCGCGTGTCGGAGTAGAGCCACACCGAATTGCGCATCCGATGCTCGAACACCAGGCCCCGCGTGTCGCCATAGCTGTGGCGCTGGTAGTTGCCCGACAACCGGGTGCGCGCCGTCGGCGTCCAGTCTCCCGTCACTCCCCAGGTGCGGCTGTCGCTGCCTTCGCCCGACTGACTCAGGTAATTGCTGCGCTCCTCGCCCACGTTGGCAGTGAGGGCCAGGTCGGGGTCAGGCCGGTAGTTGGCCCCCACGGTCACGGTGCTGCTGCGGTTGGCCAGCGCCTGCTTGGGCCGCACCTGCACGGTGGAGGCCTGCGCATACCAACTGAGGATGCCGGGGCTGAGCTGGCTGAACTGGAGCGTCGCCCCCGAGGTTCGACTGTCGCCCAGCGCGCTGCCGCGAACTTCCGTCACGGCCAGATTGCCGCGCAGGCTGACGGCCGCCAGACCGCCCAGCTGCGAGCGCCACTGAGGCGAGACGCTCAGGTTGCCAGTCTCGCGGCTGTTCGGGTTGCCCAAGGGCGACACCCCGCCCGTGCCCAGGAGCGGATTGACCTGCTGCCCGAGGGCCGACACGTTCTGCCGGTAGATGTTCGCCTGCGCATCCACCGTCAGCGTCTGCGGCAGCAGTTCAGCCTGCAAGTTCGCGGACAGCGCGTTCTGGATCTGGGACGGCGTATCCGTCTTCAGGTAGCTGATGCCGTTGAGCGAGTAGTCGAGACTGCCGCGAAGCGTGCCGGAGTTGCGCCTGATCGTGATGCCGGGCGAGACCGTCGTGATGAGGGCCGCATCCTTGTCCTGGTCGGACAGCCGCAGGTTGTCCGTCCAGGTCTGCGTGACCGACAGCCGCGTGTTGATCGCCCCGCGACCGCCCTGCCCTTCCTGAGCCTGGGCAGCCAGGGCCAGCAGCGCAACAGCCAGCGGGAGCAGACGCGTCTCAGGTCTGAGGCGCGTCATTGCTGCCATAGCCGTATCCGTAGCCGTAGCCATACCCGTAGCCGTACCCATAACCGTAGCCGCCCGCCGCATTGGGGCTGGCCTGGTTGAGCAGCATCATCTTGACCGGGCAGGTCTCGATGGCGGCCAGGGCCTGCTGCACCGCGCTCTGAGCGGTTTTCTCGGCGTGCACGACGATGATGATCTGACCCATGTGCGAGGCCAGCACACGGGACTCCGTCGTGAGCAGCAGCGGCGGGGAGTCGAAGATGATGATGCGGTCGGGGTAACGCTTGGCCATGTTGTCCAGCAGTTGCCGCATGGCATCGCTGGCCAGCAATTCAGTCGCGCGCGGATGCGGCGTGCCACTGGGCAGGATGGTGAGCTTCTCGACGTTGGTGCGCAGCAGCACCTCCGACATCTCGACGCGCTCTTCCAGCACATCCAGCAGCCCCGGGCCCTGCGGCAGGCCGAGCATGCGCAGCACCGACGGCCGCGCCACGTCTGCATCCACCAGCATGACGGTGTTGTCCAGTTCGGCCGCGATGCTGAGCGCCAGGTTGATGGACGTGAAGCTCTTGCCCTCGCCCGCCAGGGCGCTCGTGACCATCAGCAGGTTGGCATGGTTGATGGTGGCTGCACCCTTGCCCATCGCGTTCTTGATGAGCGGACGCTTGATGACGCGGTACTGGTCACCGGTCTGCGAGCGCGGTGTGTGCGGCATCAGGAAGCCCTGGGCGGCCAGCGCCACCACGTCCAGCTCGACCCGCTTGGACGACGGATGATGGCCGTCGTCCTGGATGGACAGGCCCACCGCAGGCGCTGCCACAGGTGCGGCTGCCACGGGCGCGGCAGCCGCAGGCTGCACGGCCACCGGTGCCGGCACGGGCGGCATGGCGTTGTCGGGCGCCGTTTGCGCCTGCTCATCGCCCGGCAGCACCACGCCCGCCTGGCGCAGCTGCTCCAGGCGCTGGGCGGCTTGTTCAATCAGGCTCGTCATGTCACACCACCTGCCGGCTCAGTTGCACAGCCAATACCGTCAATGCGACGGCAAACATCACCAGCAAGCCTCCGGCCCCGGCAGAGAAACGAATCAGGTCCACCCGCTGGCGGGCGCGGTCGGCATCGGTGACCAGCCGCGTGACCACGCCCAGGATGGGCAGCTCCACGCGGGAGCGCAGGTCGTTGGCGTCGTGGAACACCGGACGCAACTGGCTGGCCGCGAAGGTCGTGAACACACCCACGCCCAGGGCCGCCGCCATCGCGCCGGCCAACAGCAGGAGGCGATTCGGGGCCACAGGCTTAGGGTTGGCGCGCGGCGGGTCGATCACGCGGAAGTCGGCCACGCCGGAGGCCACGTCGAGGTCGCCCGAGATGGCGGCCTGTTCACGGCGCTGCACCAGTTCTTCGTAGTTGCGCTTGTGGATGGCGTAGTCGCGGTTGAGCTGAGCGGCTTCGGCTTCGAGCTGCGGCGCGGTCTTCAGCGCCGCCAGCGCCTGCGCGTAGCGGGAGGTGTACTCGTCAACGCGGGCCTTCAGGGAGGCCACCTGCACTTCCGTCGTGGCCAGGATGCGCACGAGCTCCTGCACGGCCGGCGAGCCTCCTTGTTGGCCGATGGTGACGGAGGGCGTGTTCATCGCCTGCTTGCGCAACTCGACCAGCTCTTTCTTGCGCTGCTCTTCCAGGTCCTTGATGAGCTTGCGGGTACTGATGATGTCGGGGTGCTGCTCGGTGTACCGCTGCAGCAGCCCATCGAGACTGCGGCGCAGGTCGGCCAACCGGGCATCCAGCTCGGGCGTGGCCACGCTGGCGGTGGATTCCTGCAGCAGGCTCTGGGTGGTCGTCTGGGCACCGCCGCGGGCCTTCTCGGCTTCAAGCTGCGCCTTGGCCGCATCGCGCGCATTGACGGCCTCCCGGTACTCGAGGCGTGCGCGCTCGAGCTGGCCACTCAGTTCCGAGATGCGGGCGGCGGCATCCTTGCCGTCGCCAGACATATTGGCCAGGTTCTTGAGGCGGAACTCCTTCAGCCGGCCTTCGGCTTCTTCGAGCTTGGCCTCGTAGGTCTTGATCTGCTCGTTGATGAAGGTCGTGGCGGTGGCGCTGCCCACGCGCGTCTGCCCGAGGCTGGACTCCACGAAGATGGACACCAGGGCCTGCACCACCCGCTTGGCCGTTTCGGGGTTGCTGTCGCGGTAGCCGAGGATATAGAGGTTGTCGCGACCCACGCTCTGGATGGACAGATTGGCCGTGACGGTTTCGATGGTCGCTTCCTGCTGGGCCTTGGACTGGTTCTTCAGATCCAGGTCGGCCATGCGCACCAGCTTCTCGACGTTGGGCCGGCTGATCAGGGTGCGGCTGAGCATGGTGACCTGCTGCTCGACGTTCGGCTGCACGGCCAGGCCGGACATCAGTGGCTTCAGGATGGACTGGGTATCGACGTAGATGCGCGCGCTGGCCTCGTAGCGATCAGGCAGCACGAACACCACCACAGCCCCCACCAGGCCGGCCACCCAGGCTACCGCCAGGCCGACCCAGCGGTACTTCCACATCCGCCGAACGATGTTGAGAAGCTCACCAATCAGCAAATCCATCGAGAACAGTCCCTGTTAATGCAAAGCAGCCAAGGCGCGCGTGAGCCCACGCGCCCGCAAGATCAGAACAGGCTCTGCGGAATGATGAGGATGTCGCCCGGGCGCATGTCGACGTTCGCCGACACATCGCCGCGCTTGATGAGGTCTTTCAGGCGCACCGAGTACTGCTTGTTGCCCTCGGCCGTGCGCAGGATCGTGGCACTGTTGCCCGAGGCGAAGTCGGTGAGGCCGCCCACGGCGATCATCACGTCGAGCAGGGTCATCTTCTGTTTGTAGGGCAGGAACTGGGGCCGTGCGGCCTCACCCACCACGCGGATCTGCTCGCTGTACGGGCCCACGAAGCTGGTCACGATGACGGTGACTACCGGATCACGCACGTACTTGCTGAGCTGCTTCTCGACATCGCGGGCCACCTGCACCGAGGTCTTGCCCTGCACGATCAACTCATCCACCAGCGGCGCGGCGATCTTGCCGTCCGGGCGCACGGGCACCGACATCGACAGCTCGGGGTTGCGCCACACCTGGATGCTCAGGTTGTCACCGGCACCGATGATGTAGCTGTACTCATCGGTTGCAGCTGCCGCCGGGGCGGGCGGATAGGTGGCACCGCCCAGAACACTGCAGCCGGACAGCAGCACCGAGCCGGCCGCGATCGTCAGCGTCAGGGTGCGCGCCGTGCGGCGAAACAAGCCGTTCGCGGCGGACTTCAATGTCTCAGTAAAACCTTGAGTGCGGTGAAGCTGCTTCAATGGAATCCCCTGCTCTAATGATGGCGACAGCCCTGGGCACAAAGCCCCGACTGAAAGCAAGTGATCATGCCACAGGCCCCCCGGCGGAAAACAGCCGCAGCGCCCCAAGGCAGGGGGATGACGCGGCGGTTGCCGCGTGAAAAAGACCCGGCTCAGCCGTTTTCATGCGCACCGCGAAACGCCGCCTGGGCGCACCCGGCAAGACCGGCGTCGGGAGTTACAACTTCAACGCAGGCCGGATGAAGGCCATCAGCAGTTGCTGCAGCGGATTCGCATTGCCGAACGGGCGCCAGGTGTAGCGCAGCTTCTGGTGGTAGGCGTCGAACTGCATGGCCCAGGGGGCCGCGCGCAAATGGCCTCGGTTGAGCAGCACCTTCAGGACCGAGGTGCCCATCATGCCGGCGCACAGGTCGCAGGACATCATGGTGGACGGCCCGCGTCGCTCCTGGAAATTGACGGCCTCGGGCGCAACGAGGTAGCTGCGCTGCAGCATGGCGGGCGACAGGCCGGCGATGAAGCGCGCATATTGCTCGACCTCGCTTTTGCCCTCGACCCGGAAATACTGCTCGAAGCTCATGCCTCCCGGCTTGAAATACAGCAACGAAACCCCCATGCCGAGCGGCGCGGCGGTCAGTGCCGGAATCCCGCGGGCGTGGCAGGCATTGAACAGCAGCCGGCGCGCGTTGATGGCAAAGAAATCAATGCCATCGACATACACATCGACATCTCGCAGGAACTCATCGACGTTGTCTTCGGTGACGCCGTCACCGAACACGCGAACGTCCGCCTCAGGATTGATGTCGCGCGCCATATCGGCAAGCACGGAAGCCTTGGGCTGATCCAGCGTCGACATCATGGCCCCAACCTGGCGGTTGAAGTTGTGCACCTCGAAACGGTCGAAGTCGGCAATGTTGAAGCGGGCCAAGCCCAGCCTGGCGAGTGTGAGCAGATGGGCGCCGCCCACGCCACCGAGCCCGGCGATGGCAATGCGCGCGCCCCGCAGCCGTTGCTGCTCGGCTTCGGTCACCCAACCCAAATTCCGCGAGAAGGCGCTGGCGTAATCAAAAGAGGGATTCAATCGGCCACCTCGATCTCAAGGCTTGCGGGCGATGACGTTGTAGCAGTTGCCCGAGACCTCTTCACTGACGATCTGCAATCCCGCCGCAATGATGCGCGCACGAATATCCTCGCGCTCGTAGGGCGTGACCAGGATGCCTTTGCGAATACCCCAGGCATTGATCCGATTGGCAATACCCGCCAAAACACCGCGGCGCGTCGGGTACAGCAGCACATTGCCCGCCCAGGTACCCCCCGGCTTCAGCACGCGCACCATTTCCTTCAGGGCCGCGTCTACCTGCGGCAGGCAATGGATGGCGTTGGCGATGTTGACGGTGTCGAATTCGCTCGTCTCGAAAGGCATGTCGGCGGCATCGGCATGCACGAAACGAAAACCGGGCTGGCCTTTGAAGCGGCGAATCGCGCCGGCCAGCATGGATTCGGCGTAGTCCACGCCGACGATGTCCACCTGGGGCAGCTTTTTCCAGCGACGCCATTTCAGCACCAGATCCAGCAGCGTGGCCGTTCCGCAAGCCACATCGAGATGCCGGGCACCCATATTCGAGCCGAACAGCCGAACCTGCTCGGTCAAGGTGCTGTTATAGGCAAACGTGAGGATGAAGAAACCGCGGACGTCATACCACCACGGCTCTGACTTGTAGGCCTCGGCGATTTCGTCGGCGGACTTGCGCTTTCCCTCACCTGTGCTAGCCATCGCACGCCTCTCTCGTCATGTTGCAAACCCTCGAGGATCGTACTACCGCCCCGCCTGGAAGCACCAATGAAAAGGCGCCCCGCAAGCGGGGCGCTTTCAGGCCGCGACTGCAGCGCGGCTTAGTACCGAAACTCAGGCCGACTTGCGACGCTTGCTGGCCACACCAACAGCCAGGAAGGCAGCGCCAACCAGGGCCAGGGCGCCCGGTTCCGGCACCGGCACGAAGAAGGCGTTGGCGGAGTTGTTCAGCAGGTAAACGCTTGCGCCTGCGCTCGGGATGAACGACTGGAAGTTGCCGTTCAGGTCCAGCTTGATGTGGAACGGACGCGGCGCGATGAAGTAGGCCTCACCGTTGGGCGCCTCGAGCTTGAAATCCCCGAACAGGATTTCGAAGTTGCCGTTGGCCAGACCACTACCGGTGGAGTTGCCATCGGCAGCCAGGGTCAGCGAAGCCGTACCGAGCAGCAGGTCATCGTTGGTCGTGGTCGCGGCGCTGGTCAGCACGATGTCGTTGAACGACGGCACGGCACTCGCGGTTTGGCCAACGATGCTGTAGGTCGTGTTCTGGTCACGATCCATCCACAGCTCGATCTTGTTGTAGGTCGCCGAGAAAGACGTGTTCGTGCCATCGGTGAAGTAGGTGCCCGAACCGATGAACTTGGCATAGATGTTGTAGCCCCAGTCAACACCGAATTCCGACAGGTCGGAGCTCAGACGCGACGTGACGACACCACCGTTGTAGAACCACTTGCTCGCATTGAAGATGGCAGCAGTGGAGAACTGGGTGGCGCTGTGGAAGGTCACCACTTCGTCGTACTGGCCACTGAGCTGGTCAGCCACGATGATCTTGGACGTGGCGTTGGTACCGCCCAGCTTTTCTTCGATCGTGACCGGCAGGCCGACCGTCGCTGCATGAGCGCCAGCAGCACCGAGCGCCAGGGCCACAGCAGCCAGCTTCAGTTGCTTGGAAAACATCATTTGGAATCTCCTGTTGGTGAACAAGGCGCTAGTGATTCGCCGCACACCACATAAGCAGAGACCGTGCCAACTCGTTCAACCGCTTGAAAAACAATGACTTAGGAGATTCAAGCCGGATCAGCAGCGCAAGCTGTAAACAATTCCGACAAGCACCGACGGCCACCTGCAGCCCCCAGTTGCCTCACATCATGAGGTCGTAGGAGGTGTGGCCAACTTCCAGGGCCGCCACACATTCCCGCCAGACACGGTCCGGCTCGGCGAGCTTGAAGCCGACGAAGACGCCACCTTCGCCCTCCATCTTGCGTACGGCCGACACCTTGAGCGTGGTCTTCTCGTTCTCGCCGAGTTCGATCAGGGCTTCGCCCTCCTGGCCGACCTCCACGTCGAGCTTGCACTCGGCCTGAAAGCCGGACAAGGACACCTCGATCACGTTGAGGATGTAAGGCCGCGGCCCGCTGGGCGTCGGGAAAGTGACCACACCCGGGCAGCGCAGCGAGAAGCGCTGGTGCTGACGCACATGCACCGGCCCCACGGGATCGAGCTCCAGCAAAGGCAGCACCGGCCGGTACTCCGCCATCGTGTAGATCGACCACAGCAAGGACTTCTTGCGGTCTTCGAGGCTGGCGAAAAGGTCGCTCTGCTGGTTGAAGAAGTAGTCGAGCAGTTCCGGCGTCATGACCGGATCGTTGGTCGTGTGGTAACGCCGCTGCGGCAGGCGGATGTTGGGCAGCGTGAGCTCGACGAAGTATTTATAGAGGTTCTTGCGCAGCGAGCGGCCTTTGTAGGCCTCTCGGAAGATGTGCGGCGCCTTGCGCAGATCGAGCGAGGCCACCACGGCCGGCGCACCGTTGGCGAAGTCATAGCCTTCGATGGTCTTCTGCTGCATGCGGCGAAAGAACAGCAGGGCCTCGTAGAGCTGGATCTTGTCCGGGTTGACGGCGATGACGAGGTGCCGGGTATCGAAGTACTTGGTGCAGTACTGATACATGAACTTCATCAGCGGGAACAGGATCCATCCGCCCGTCTTGCGAAAGTCCGGGTGCACGGCCAGTGCCGAGATTTCGGCGATCTTGCCGCCCTCGCTGCGCAAGGGGTCCAAGTCGAAGATGGCCTGCAGCGGGAAGCCGAACACGCCCTCGCGGATCATCGACATGGTGCCCACCACGCGCCCCTCGTACTTCGCGCACAGCGTCGTCGTCGTAGGCAGCGCGTGGTACTGCGTGATGCGCATGCCCGAGGGATGCGGCTTCATGAAGCCGCTGCTGACATAGGCATCATGCAACAGCCGAAAACAGGCTTCGAGTTCTTCTTTCGTCTCCGCGATCTTGAGTTCGAGCCGGGCGTCAGGCGCGGGATCGCAATCGATCATGGAGCGCAGCACCGGAAAGCGCACGGCAGTCGGCAGCATGCCGAATGCGGCGCGCAGCACGCCTCGCAAGCGCTTTTGCAAGCTGGAACGGCGGACCTGTGCCATCTGTAGTTACCGCGTGAATGTGTCGTTCGGCGCCCTGCCGACGCGCATCAAAGCCGTGATTGGAGCGCTTTCACCTCCGCCTGCCCGGAGAACTTGTCTCCCAAAGCCGCCAGACGATCGAGTTCGACACGCGCCTTGGCCTTGTCGTTGCTGCTGAGATAGTAGCTCGCCAGATGCAGGCGGTAGAGCGGAACGTCGGGTGCCGCATCAACGGCGGAGAGCTGGACTTGCAGCGCCTTCGCGAAATCTCGCTGGCTGGCATGGATCTCGGCGAGGGTGTCGAGAAACGCTGGCTCCTGGGGCGCCAATTTGACGGCCTTCTGGGCCATTTCCAGCGCGCCAGGCTTGTTATCCCGGTTCAGCAGCCAGGCCAGGTTGTTCAGCGCAGCCGCGGTGTCAGGCTTGGCTTGAACCACCGCCGTGAAACGCTGGCGGGCCAGTTCGTACTGCCCCTTCTTGAGCGCCAGGTCACCCAGGTAGAACATGAACGGCACACTCGTCCACTGAGACTCGAGCTTGGCAGCCGCCTCCGCCTGCCCAGCACGAAGCAAGGCACTGTGAAGCTTGATGGCCACGTCAACCGACGCTTGCTTGGCCAACGACTGGCGGTACGCACTGGCAGCGGCAGCCCAGTTCTTGGCGCTCCATTCCAGGTCACCTTCCAAGGCAAAGCCCACTGCCATGTTGGCGGGCTGGCGCTGCAAGGTACGCGCCGCGGCCAGCGCCTCCTTGCGGTTGCCGACACCCAGATCGAGCGCCATCAAACCTTGCCGAGCCTCAAGCGAGTCCGGTTTGATGTCCAGCGCCTTGCGCAGCGCTGCACGTGCGGCGGGCAGGTCCTTGCGGACGCGATGCACATCCGCAAGTCGCAGATAGGGCTGTGCCGAGGTTGGCTGCTGCGACGCGAGACGCGTGAAGGTCGTGATGGCCTGGTTCTGGTCGCCCGACAGGAACTGTGCGCGGCCGAGGGCATCGAGCAGCTCCGGGTTGTCGGGCAGCACGGTCAGACCTTCTTGTGCGGCGGCGAGACCGCCCTTGAAATCCTTGCGCTCGAGCATCGCGTTGATCAACGCGACCCGAGGCGCAACCTCGGATGGATTGGCCTTGATCGCCTGCACGAGGACGTCTTGGACCTCCTCCGGCCTGGCGCCCGTCTTGGCACGCAATCCCGAAAGCAGCAAGGCGCCGCGCGGATCGCCCGGCCGCGCCTTGACAAACGCCTCCAGGCGCTGGCGAGCCCCATCAAGCTTGTCGTCACCGACGTCGATGGAGACCAAGGTCGCGATGGATGGGAAATAGGTCGGATCGATGCGCAAGGCACTCTCGAAGGCCGTCCTCGCCTCTTTGGTCTTTCCGCGCTGCAGTTCGGCGCGCCCGCGCAAGTCGGGGCCGAGAGGAGATTTGGGTTGTTTGCGCTCCAACTGCTCGATGGCCTTCAGCGCGCTGTCGACCTCTTGCCGCCGCATGTAGCCGTTGATCAAGGCCAGGTCGGCGGCCACACCGGGGTCGGACGACGAGATCGCGCGCAGGGCGTCGAAACCCTGCTCGGTCTGGCCCTTGGCGACCTGCGCCAGCGCCAGTGCGGTACGGCTGTTCGCGTCTCTCTTGTCGAGCGCGGCCGCCCGTTGGAAGTACTGCTCCGACTTGGCGGAGTCGCCGCTCACGAGATAAGCCTGAGCCATCAACGACAGCGCTTCGCGCGGCGGCGATGCCCCGTCCACCAGCGGCTGCAACGTCTTGATCGCCTTGGTCGACTCGCCAGACTTCACATAAACCTGGCCGAGCAACAGCCGCGTCCGCGATCGATCGGGCGCCACTTGCAGCGCACGAGCCAGGTGCGTCTGCGCCTGCAGCAACTGGCCCTTGCTCAACTCGATCGCGCCGGCGAGTTGCAGCACCATGGGATCGTCCGGCAGGCTGCGGACCAGCGGCTGCACCGTTTCATAAGCCGTCTTCACGTCCCCCTTTTCGAACGCCAGCGAGGCCGTGAAGAAAATCGTCTCCAAGGATTGCGGCGCGACCTTGCGCAGGACCTGCAACTGCGACTCGACGGCTGCCAGGTCTTTGCGCCCCATCAACAGCCACATCAGCGAAGTGTGCGCCGCTCCGTTGTTCGGGTTGCGATCAATGGCCTCTCGGAAGGCTGCCATGGCAGCGTCTTCCTGGCCGGTCACCAGCAGGAGCTCTCCGCGCAATTGACGTGCTTCGGAATCAGCCGGCGCCGACTCGATGACCTTGTCCAGCAAGGCGAGCGCGCCAGAGACATCCTTTTGCCCGGCAAGACGACGAACCTCCAGCAGGCGCGCGCCGAGATGATTCGGCGAGGCAGCCAATGCCGCCTTGACGGCCGCATCCGCCTCGACCGGCTTCTTCAAGGTGATGTAGGCCTTGGCCAGGGTGACCTGCAGATCGGCCTGCGCCTCGGGCACCTTGAGCGTCTTGTCAGCATACGTGCTGACCACCTTCTGGGCGTCCCCTTTGCTCAGCGCAATCCGCGCCAGCAGCGGCGTCACGCGGTCGGGGTCGAAGCCGAGATCCTGGGCTTTCTGCAGTTCCACGTTCGCGGCTGCATCTTCGCCGGCGTCGAGCATCAGCTTGCCCAGCAGGTAACGCCCTTCGGCGTCATCCGGGTTCTTCTGGAGAAGGTTCTTGAGCTCGATCACCGCGCCCTTGGTGTCCTTCTTCTCGATGTGCTTGCGCGCCGACTCCAGCAGGTTGCCCTGCGGCTCGCCGGAGCAGCCTGCCAGGCCCAACGACAGGCCCAGAGCCGCCAGCACCCATGAACTTTGGCTGAATCTCACGTGGTTCTTCCCTGACTGTGGTGTCATTTGATTTGCAGCTTGCTCATCAGGTCGTACAGCGTCGGCCGGCTGACGCCGAGCATCTCGGCAGCGCGCACGATGTTTCCGTCGGAACGCGACAGCGCCGCTACCACGGCCTGTCGCTCCGCGCGCTCGCGCACGGTCCGCAGGTCCAGCGTCGGCTCGGTCGATTCGCTCTCGTCGGCCTGCGGCGGCTTGAGCCCCAGGTCTGCCGCGGTGATGCGGTCACCGTCCGCCATGATGGCGGCGCGCTTGACGAGGTTCTGGAGCTCGCGCACATTGCCGGGCCAGCGGTGGGCCTCCAAGGCCCGGATGGCATCTTCGGACAAGGCGAAGGCTGGCCGGCGCTGCTCGGCGGCAAAGCGCCTCAGGAAGGCATGGGCCACCAGCACGGCGTCACCCATCCGGTCTCGCAGCGGCGGAATCTCCACCACGATCTCGGCCAGGCGGTAGAACAGGTCCTCGCGGAAGCGTCCGTCGGCGATGCGGGACTTCAGATCCTGGTGCGTGGCACCCACCACCCTCACGTCGATGGGGATCTCCTGGCGGCCGCCCACCCGCTCGATGGTGCGCTCCTGCAGGAAGCGCAGCAGCTTGGCCTGCAGCGGCATCGGCAGATCGCCGATTTCGTCCAGCATCAGCGTGCCGCCGTTGGCGACCTCGATCTTGCCGAGGGTGGACTTGGTGGCCCCGGTGAAGGCGCCCTTTTCGTAGCCGAAGAGCTCGCTCTCCAGCAGCGTTTCAGGAATAGCCGCGCAATTGATGGCCACGAACTTGCCCTTGCGCCGGGAGGCATCGTGCAGGGCCTGCGCCAGCACTTCCTTGCCAGTGCCGCTCTCACCCAGCAGCAGCACGGTCGCATCGCTGGGCGCGACCTTTTCGATCATGCGGCACACCCGCTGCATGCCGGCGTCTCGCGTGATGAGGCCCGAGAAGACGTCGCTGCTCTGCTGCATCTGCAGGCGACGGTTCTCCTGCTGCAGTTCGTAGAGGCGGTAGGCGCGCTCCACGGTCAGGCTCAGCACGTCGGGGTCGACCGGCTTGGCCAGGAAGTCGTAGGCGCCCATGCGGATGGCGCGCAGCGCGTTCTCCTGGTCGTTCTGACCGGTCAGCACGATGACCTTGACCGCCGGGTCCAGCTCCAGCAGCTTCTCCAGGCACTTGAAGCCTTCCGAGACCGAGTCCCGGTCCGGCGGCAGGCCCAGATCCATGGTGACCACGGCCGGGTTGTTGCGGCGGAACTGCAGCACGGCGCTGGCCACATCGTCGGCCGTGACCGACTCGAAACGGTCGAGAGACCACTTGAGCTGCTTCTGCAGCGCGAGGTCGTCCTCGACGATCAGCAAGGGGGCGTGTCGGGGCGTGCTCATTGGACGTCGAGCGCCGTCAAGGGCGCCTCGGTCTGGGCATGGAACAAGGGCAGCAGCAGGGTGACGGTCGTCCCCCGGTTCACTTCACTTTGCACGCTGATCTTTCCCCCCAGTTCATGCACGTATTGGTAGCTCTCGTGGGCACCGATGCCCATGCCGCTGGCCTTGGTGGTCTGGAACGGCTTGAAGAGACGATTCTGGATGAAATCCTCGGTCATTCCGCAGCCCGTGTCTTCCACGCGAACGCGGGCTTGGCTGCCCTGGGCGTCCAGGGTGAGGCTGACCCGACCGCTGGCCGGCGTGGCGTCAAAGGCGTTCTGCACCACATG
>JAIPCJ010000072.1 GCA_021738245.1 Methylotenera sp.
CCCGCTGCCAAGCCGGCCGCCAAGGCCGCCGCCAAGCCGCTGGCTGCCGCCAAGAAGACGCCGCCCCCGCCGCCCGAGCCGGTGCTGACCGATGCCGATGAAACCCAGCTGGCTGCTGCCGAACGCGCCTACCTCGGCGAGTACGCCTGCGAGTTCAAGGAATCGGTCAACATCGAGAAGCACCCCAAGGTGGCCGGCTACATCAACGTGGCCTGGAAGAAGCAGGTCATCACGATGAAGCCCGTGCTGTCCTCCACCGGCGCGCTGCGCCTGGAAGACGTCACCGGCCGCACGCTGATGATCCAGATTGCGAACAAGTCGATGCTGCTGGACACCAAGATCGGCCAGCGCCTACTGGACGACTGTGTCCACCCCGAGCAGCAAAAGCTGATCGCTGCAGCCAAGGCCGCCAGGCTTGCCGACCCCGAAGGCGATGCCGCCGCCCAGGCGCGCAACGGGCTGGGCATCACGCCCACCGGCAGCAAGTGAGTCATCTCGGTTGAAACCCGCGGATCGGGTATGTAGAATGAATGCATACTTTCTGATGCATACCTGAGCCGCACCGCCTCCGGCGCGCCTCAGCCGCTGGAGGCGCCATGGAAGCCACCGTTGCCGAACGCGGGCAGATCACCCTGCCCAAAGCCGTCCGAGACGCCCTCGGCCTGACCAAGGGCACCACGCTCAAGGTCGAGCTCGACGGCGGTCGCATCATCCTGCGCAAGAACGTCGACGACGCCCTCGCCAAGCTGCGTGGTCGCTTCAAGCTCGACGGCTTCGCCAGCACCGACGACGCCATGCGGGCCATTCGTGGCCACGCGCCGGGCGACCCCTACCTCCCCCCTGAATCCGAGCCGGAAGGCGACACGCCTTGATCGCTGCCGACTCCTCGGTGCTGATCGACGTCATCGCCGGCAGCGATGACGCGAGTGCCGCCTCGGCCGAAGCCGTGCGCCAGGCGCTGCGGGTCGGCCCGGTCGTGCTCAGCGAAGTCGCACTGGCCGAGATCTGTACGGCCTTCCAGGGCGGCTCCGAGGTGCTGCGCTTTCTGGAAGACCTCGGTATCCGCTTCGACGCGATGGAAGCCAAATCAGCCTTGCGCGCGGGCGAGATGCAACGGCGCTATCGCCAGCGCGGCGGCAACCGCAGCCGCACGGTGGCCGACTTCCTCATCGGCGCCCACGCCATGATGCAGTGCGATGCGCTCATCACCCGCGACGCCGGCTTCTACCGCGACTATTTCAAGGGCCTTCGGATCATCGTCCCGGCCCACCCCTGAGTTGTTTCACTGGAGATCTTCATGCTCACCGCCTACCGCCAACACGCCGCCGAACGCGCTGCCCTCGGCATTCCGCCCCTGCCCCTGGACGCCAAGCAGGTGGCCGAGCTGATCGAGCTGATCAAGAACCCGCCGGCCGGTGAAGACGCCTTCCTGCTGGACCTGTTGACGCACCGCGTGCCCCCGGGCGTGGACGATGCCGCCAAGGTCAAGGCCAGCTTCCTGGCGGCCGTGGCGCACGGCGACCTGAAAGTGGGCCTGATCTCCAAGGCCAAGGCCACCGAGCTGCTGGGCACCATGGTGGGCGGCTACAACGTGCATCCGCTGATCGAGCTGCTGGACGACGCCGAAGTCGCCGGTGTCGCGGCCGAGGGCCTGAAGAAGACCCTGCTGATGTTCGATTACTTCAACGACGTCGCCACCAAGGCCAAGGCCGGCAACGCCAAGGCGCAGGAAGTGATGCAGAGCTGGGCCAACGCCGAGTGGTTCACCACCCGCCCCGAAGTGCCCAACAAGATCACCGTCACCGTCTTCAAGGTGCCGGGCGAAACCAACACCGACGACCTGTCGCCCGCCCCCGATGCCTGGAGCCGCCCAGACATCCCGCTGCACTACCTGGCCATGCTGAAGAACACGCGGCCTGACGCCGCCTTCAAGCCCGAGGAAGACGGCAAGCGCGGCCCGATGCAGTTCATCGAGGACCTCAAGAAGAAGGGCCACCTTGTGGCCTATGTGGGCGACGTGGTCGGCACCGGCTCCAGCCGCAAGTCCGCCACCAACTCGGTGATCTGGGCTACCGGCCAGGACATCCCGTTTGTTCCGAACAAGCGCTTCGGCGGTGTGACCCTCGGCGGCAAGATCGCGCCGATCTTCTTCAACACCCAGGAAGACTCCGGCTCGCTGCCCATCGAAGTCGACGTCTCCAAGCTGGAGATGGGCGACGTCATCGACGTGCTGCCCTATGACGGCAAGCTCGTGAAGAACGGCGAGACGGTCGCCGAGTTCAAGCTCAAGAGCGACGTGCTGTTCGACGAAGTGCGCGCCGGTGGCCGCATCAACCTCATCATCGGCCGCTCGCTGACCGCCAAGGCGCGTGAGTTCCTCGGCCTGCCCGCCTCCACGCTGTTCCGCCTGCCGCAGGCGCCTGCCGCGTCCAACGCCGGCTTCACGCTGGCGCAGAAGATGGTCGGCCGCGCCGTGGGCCTGCCGGAAGGCCAGGGCGTGCGCCCGGGCACCTACTGCGAGCCCAAGATGACCACGGTCGGCTCGCAGGACACCACCGGCCCGATGACCCGCGACGAGCTCAAGGACCTGGCCTGCCTGGGCTTCTCGGCCGACCTCGTCATGCAGTCCTTCTGCCACACCGCGGCCTACCCGAAGCCGGTGGACGTGAAGACCCACCGCGAGCTGCCTGCCTTCATCAGCAACCGCGGTGGCGTGTCGCTGCGCCCGGGCGACGGCGTCATCCACAGCTGGCTGAACCGCCTGCTGCTGCCCGACACGGTCGGCACCGGTGGCGACTCGCACACCCGCTTCCCCATCGGCATCTCCTTCCCCGCCGGCTCGGGCCTGGTGGCCTTCGGTGCCGCCACCGGCGTGATGCCGCTGGACATGCCCGAGTCGGTGCTGGTGCGCTTCAAGGGTGAGATGCAGCCTGGCGTCACGCTGCGTGACCTGGTGCATGCCATCCCGCTGTACGCCATCAAGGCCGGCCTGCTGACGGTCGCCAAGGCCGGCAAGAAGAACATCTTCTCGGGCCGCATCCTGGAGATCGAAGGCCTGCCGGACCTGAAGGTCGAGCAAGCCTTCGAACTGTCGGATGCCTCCGCCGAGCGCTCCGCCGCCGGCTGCACGATCAAGCTCAACCCCGAGCCGATCAAGGAATACCTCACCAGCAACGTCGTGCTGATGAAGAACATGATCGCCGACGGCTACGCGGACGCGAAGACCCTGCAGCGCCGCATCGAGAAGGTCGAGGCCTGGCTGGCCAAGCCCGAGCTGCTCGAAGCCGACAAGGACGCCGAGTACGCCGCCGTCATCGAGATCGACCTGGCCGACATCAAGGAACCCATCGTCTGCTGCCCCAACGATCCGGACGACGCCAAGTTCCTGTCCGAAGTCGCCGGCACCAAGATCGACGAAGCCTTCATCGGCTCGTGCATGACCAACATCGGCCACTTCCGCGCGGCGGCCAAGCTGCTGGGCGGCCAGCGCGACATCCCGGTCAAGCTGTGGGTCGCTCCGCCGACCAAGATGGACCAGAGCGAGCTGATCAAGGAAGGCCACTACGCCGCCTTCGGCACCGCCGGTGCCCGCACCGAAATGCCGGGCTGCAGCCTGTGCATGGGCAACCAGGCCCAGGTGCGTGAAGGCGCCACCGTCATCTCCACCTCCACCCGCAACTTCCCGAACCGCCTGGGCAAGAACACCAACGTGTTCCTGGGCTCGGCTGAGCTGGCTGCCATCGCGTCGCGCCTGGGCCGCCTGCCGACCAAGGAGGAGTACCTGAAGGAGATGGGCGTCATCGATGCCGACAAGGCCAGCGTCTACCGCTACATGAACTTCGACCAGATCGAGGAATACGCAGAAGCCGCCAAGGCCACCGCGCCGGCCTGCTGAAGCCGGGCAGCGCTGCTGCCACCGAGCCCGCCACGCGCAAGCCTGGCGGGCTTTTTCATCGGCCCACGACGGCGAACTCAGCCCGGCGGCAGCAGGTCCAGCAACTCGGGATGGCCCTGCTCAAGGGCGTGTTCGACGGCGCGCCAGCCCTTCGCATCCCGGTCCGCCGGGCGCGCACCTTCAGCCAGCAGCAGCGTCACCAGCGCCCGCGAGCCGCCACGGGCGGCGAGCATCAAGGCCGTGCGCCCCTGCGCGTCGCGGCTGTGCACCGACACGCCCGCCTGCAAGGCGGCGCGAACCATGGCGACGTCGCCTCGGGTGATCGCTGTCAGCAGGGCCGCAGGACCGGGCTGCACGTCTGAGCCAGCCGCTTCGGGCAAGGCTGGCGACGCGGCCAGGGAGTTGGCGAGGCTCAACGCCTTGGCCTGCGCCGACCCTGCATTCGACCGCGCTGCCAGCGGCGCGGGCAGCGCCGCAACCGGGGCCGGGGCCGGGGCCGCTGCTACGGAAGTGACGGGTGCGGCGGGCGCAGCAGCGATCGGTGACTCGGCACTCGCCACCAGCCCGTCGGCGGGCGGCGGCGCTGCGTCTGCGATGACAACCGGCGCGGCGGGCGCGGTCCGCGCCGCCTGATCTCGCCGCGGCACGGCCTTGGCCGCTGCAACGGGCTCGTCCCGGCGAGCTGCAACGGGCGGCGCCTGCGTGCGCTCGGCCTGCGCCACCACGACCGCGCTCGGCGCCGCCGATGCCGCGGGCGCTGAAGCTGCCGCCACGAGGCGTGGGTCCGGCCCCGACGACGCGCCTGTGCTGCGGCCCTTGACCACGACAAGAACGGCCAGCATCAGCCCAGCGGCCACCAGCCCCCCGACCCACTTCAACGCCCAGGGCGCCCCCGAGTCGGCCAGGACGTTCGGCGCCACGACGCTCGGCGCCGCGGCGTCGGGCCGCGGCAAGGCCGCCATCAACCGCGCCCGGCGGGCATCGCGGCCGGTGTCGTCGGCCAGCAAGGCGTCGCGGTAGGCGGCCTCGGCGCGTTCATCCGACGGGCTCGGCACCGGGTCAACCATCGCGCCACTCCTTCAGGCGATGCCGCAGCGCCTCCCGCGCATAGCGAAGGCGGGTCTTGGCCGTCTCCAGAGGCGCTTGCGTCACCTCCGCCAGTTCGGCCAGGCTCAGTTCCACCACGGTGAACAGCACAAACGCCTCACGCTGCTCGACCGACAGCGCCATCAACTCTCGCTCCACAGCTTCCACAAGGCGCTTGCCGGCCAAGGCCCGCTCGGGTGCGAGCACGCCAGCAGCGAGGCCGTCGGGGTCGACATCGTCGACTCCCACCGGGCGCGACAGGCGCCCCCGGAGATGGTCCAGCACCTGGTTGCGCAACACCGTGTAGAGCCACGTCGAGAAGCGTGCCTTGCCCGGCGCAAAGCTCGAGGCCTTGGCAGCCACCGCCAGCCAGCCGTCCTGGTGGAGGTCCTCCACCGTGGCGCGGTCGGTCGGGTGCAGCATCTGGCGCACGAAGGCGAAGGTCTTGCGGTCATGGCGGCGGTACAGGCGGTCGAACGCCCCCATGTCGCCGCGCAGATAGCTGGCGATGAGGGCTTCATCGGCGGGTTCGCTCTCGGCCATGCGGCGCGGATGCTACGCCGCCGTACACGGTCGCGTCATCGGGCACAGCCTCATCAACGCGCCGGCGGGTCCGGCACATAGCCGCCCCGGGCACCCGGGAAGGCCCGCGGCAGCGTGGCGACCGTACGCGGCATGATGCCGGCGGCCACGAGATTGACCTCGCTGTCGTAGAGCACCTCCAGCAGCTGCTCGGGCCGCGTCGTGCGGCGCCGGAAGTCCACGCGGGTGATGGGCGCCCATTCGGCCGCGCCGTGGCCCGTGCCCAGTTTGGCCCGGGCCGCGTTCTCGGCCAAGGGCGCCGCAGCGTCAGCCGCCGCGCTGCGGCCCGAGGGCGCCAGCGGGGCCAGCGTGCTCGGCATGACCGGCAGCGCCGCCACTGGTGCAGGCGGCGCCTCGAGCACAGCCACCGGGGGCGCAGCCGGCACCTCTCGGAACACAGCCGCCCCCACGACACCGACATTCGCCGGCCGGCCGGTGCGCGCTGCGTACGAGTCGCCCAGCGATGTGAACTCGAAGGCAGCGATGCGATCGTCACTCTTGCGCCAGCCGGCAATGTCGGTCGTCTCCCACGGCCCGAGCACGTAGCCGGTCTGGCCGAAGGCGGCGGTGTCGCCCGTGATGGCGTTCACGCCGTCGACCGACAGCACCACCAGCACCCGCTCGCCGGTGCGGTTGCTCAGCCGGATGGCATAGCGCGCCCCTGGGCTGCCGGGGCTGTAGCGACGGCCGGCGCTGGCGTACTGGGCCAGCACGCTGCCGCTGTCTCGGTCCACCAACTGGAGGTCCAACAGCGGCGGCATGGCCGCCGTGGGGCAGGCCGCATGCAGGCTGGCCATCAGAGACACGGCCGCCAGCTGCAACAGGGCAGCGCGGCGAGGGAGAGAGACTGGTGGGCGCATGGCGATCCTTCGCAGAGGTGAGGTCCTCCGCTTGTACGCAGCCGCCGCCGAAACGGGGTGATCGACACGAGCGCGCTGTCGCGCCGGGCAAAGAAAAAGGCGGCCGAAGCCGCCTGTTCATGCGATGCCGGGCCGCTCAGGCCTTGATGTCCAGCAAGGCGCCCGTGGTGTTCAGCTGGGTCTGGAGCACCTTCAGGTTGGCCACGAACGCATAGGCGGCCGATTGCTGCTCGACGATCTCGTTGGCCGGATTGATCTCGCGCGCCGGCACCTTGTCGACGTTGGTGGGCTCCACGCTATCGCGCGACTGGTTGCTGGCCGCCATGTTGGCGATGTTGGCCGCCGACGCGCGCAGCCGCTCGTTCGCAGACGAGATGCCGGACAGGGCGGTGGAAATGGCGACGTTCATCGGGGTTCAGTTCGGCAGCGCTTGAGCCGTACATCGGCGAGCGATGGCCGAACTTTAGAACAACCGGCGAAAAAACCTGCATTTCGGGGGATGGGCACCCCGCGATTCGTGAAATCAGCCCGCCAGCTCTTCGTAACCGCCGGCCGAGACAAAGACGCGCACGCTGTCGCCCCCGGCCGCCTTGGCCTCGGTGCAGGCCAGCGCCGCGGCGCCGAGCACCGCGTCCACGCTGGTCAGTGACGGCTGGATCTGCACCACGCCCAGCGACGCCTTCACCCGGGTGCGGTGCAGGCCCCAACGCAGGCGGTAGCTGGCGACGGCGGCGCGCACCTTCTCGGCAATGATGTGCGCGTAGTGCTGGTCGCAGTCGGGCAGCAGGATGGCGAAGTGGTCGTCTTCCAGGCGCGCCACCAGGTCTGACGCCCGCACCTTGCCGATCAGCATCTGGCCCAGGCCGTACAGGAAATGGTCGCCCACCTCCGGGCCCATGCCCTGGATGACCTCGCCGAACTTGTCGACATCCAGCCACAGCACCGACACCGGCTCGTTGCGGCGGCTGCCGACATGCTCCGCGAGGCGGCGCTCGAACTCTCGGCGGTTGGCCAGCTCGGTGACCGCATCATGCTTGGCCGTCCAGGTCGGCTGCAGACGCTGCGCCCGGGCCGCTGTCACGTCTTCCACGATCCACAACGCCTCGCCCTGCGGCGCCTCCCAGTGCACCGGCGTTGCCTGCAGGCGGCCCCAGAAGCGATGGCCGTCGCGCTTCACGTACTCGATCTCTTCATCCAGCGGCCGGCCGGCGGCAAACGCGGCGGCGGCACGCTCGTTCAGGCCCGAAAACGCCAGGTCGGTGGTGTGCACGACCCGGGTGGACTGCCCGGCGAGGTCGGCGTCGTCACTGAAGCCGAACAGATGGTTGAACTCTTCGCTGACGACCTCGAAGCGCTGGGCCGCCACGAAAGCCACCGCGGTCGGGGCCCGAACCATCAGGGCCCGCAGGCGGGCGGCCGTGGTGTCGAGGGGGGAGGCAGGGGCGGCGCTGTTCATTCGGGTCTCCAGGGTCAGTCTCCTACACCCGACTATGGCAGGAGTCATCACTTTCGGCCATGACGCACGTCACGCCGTTAGAGTCCGTGGCTTCGCCAGACTTGGCGTCACAAGAGACGGTCCGATGCGCGTGTTCCCGATCTCCCTGCTGGCGCTGCTCGCCGGCATCACCCATGCCCAGCAGCTCAGTGAAATCCCTCAGGGCCTGCGGGATGCCACCCCGCGATGGCATGCCCTGACCGGTGCCCGGCTGGTGCTGGCGCCGGGCCAGGTCGTCGAGAACGGCACGCTGGTGATGAAGGACGGCGTCATCGTGGCCGCTGGCGCCGACGTCAAGCCACCCGCCGGCGCGCGCATCTGGGACCTGCCCGGCCGCACCGTCTACGCCGGCTTCATCGACGCCGCCAGCCCGCTGGGCCAGGGCCGGGTTGACATCTCCAAGGCCAAGTCGCTGACGCCCGGGCAACGCTGGGTGAAGGCTGATTTCCACCAGGCCGCCGCGCTGGAGCTGAAGGCCGACGACCTCAAGGCCGCGCGCGAGCAGGGCTTCACCGCCGCGCTGTCGCTGCCGCCGGCCAGCGGCGTGTTCCGCGGCCAGAGCGCCCTCATCAGCCTGCGCGACGGCGCCGATGCCCGCAGCCTCGTGCTGGCGCCCGACGTCGCCCAACATGTGGCGCACGACTACCAGGCCTTCGACTTCGAGGCGGGCGGCCGCACCGGCATCGTGACCTACCCGACCTCGTTGATGGGCAGCGTCGCCCTGATGCGCCAGACCTGGCTCAACGCCCGCTGGGCGGCCGGCCAGCCGCCGGCCGGCGAGCGCCGCGAGTTCAATGCCTCGCTGGCCGCGCTGGCCCCCGCCGCGGCGGGCCGCCAGGTCGTCATCCACGAGGCCCTGGACGAGCAGGACCTGCCCCGCATTGCCCGCACCCGCGACGAGTTCGCCCTCCAGGTGCTGGCCCTGGGTACCGGTCACGAGTACCGCATCGCCAGCCGCCTCAAGGCGCTGAACCTGCCCGTCATCGTGCCGCTGGCCTACCCGCCCGCGCCCGAGGTGGAGCAGCCCGAGAGCGCCCTCGACGTGCCGCTGCACCAGCTCCAGCACTGGGAGCGCGCACCCGGCAATGCGGCCGCACTGCAGGCCGCCGGTGTCACGTTCGCCCTGTCCACCCAGGGTCTCAAGGACCTGCGCCGCGACTTCTGGCCTCGGCTGCGTCTGGCCGTGCAACGCGGCCTCGCGCCCGAGGCGGCGCTGGCGGCCTTGACCACCACGCCTGCGCGCTTGCTGAACCAGCCACGCCTGGGCCGCCTGGCGCCGGGTCATCTGGCGCATGTGGTGGTGGCCAATGGCGACCTGTTCACCAACGACCAGGCCGAGGTGGAACTCGCCTTCGTCGACGGCCAGCCGCTGCCCACCGAGGCCTGGGACCGCTTCGACGCCCGGGGCCGCTGGACGGTACGGCCGGCCGGCGGGCCGGAGCAGACCTGGCAGATCGCCGGCACCCGGGCCCGCCCGACGCTGCAGGTCGATGGCAAGGCCTGTGAGCTGCAGCAGCGCGGGCATGAGCTGCTGCTGCGCTGGCCCTGCGAGGGCTCCGAGCGTGAGAGCCTGCGCCTGCAGGGCCAGGGCGCCAGCATGACCGGGGCCCTGGCACTCTCCGACGGCCGCACCCAGGCCTGGACGGCCCGGCGCGTGGCGCCGCACGAGCCGCCGATCGCCACGAAGGTCAATCCGGCGCCCCTGCCAGCCGCCACCTTCCCGGCCGGCGTCTACGGTCGTACGGCGCCGCCGGAGCGGCCGGCCACGGTGCTTGTGCGCAACGCCACGGTCTGGACCAGCGCCGCCGCCGGCAACCTGACCGGTACCGACCTGCTGGTGCGCGACGGTCGCATCGCGGCGGTCGGCAAGAACCTCGCCGCTCCCGCCGGCGCGGTCGTCATCGACGCCACCGGCAAGCACGTCACGCCCGGCCTGATCGATGCGCACTCGCACACGGCGATCCAGCGCGGCATCAACGAGATCGCGCATTCGGTGACGGCTGAAGTGCGCGTAGGCGATGTGGTCGACCCGACCGACATCAGCGTCTACCGCCAACTGGCAGGCGGCGTGACCAGTGCCAACCTGCTGCACGGCTCGGCCAATGCCATCGGCGGGCAGAACCAGGTCATCAAGATGCGCTGGGGGCAGGACGCCGAGGCGCTCAAGTTCGAGGGGGCCAAGCCGGGCATCAAGTTCGCGCTGGGCGAGAACGTCAAGCGCGCCAACTTCCCCGCCACCGAGTCCGACCCCCGCTACCCCACCACGCGCATGGGCGTGGAGCAGGTCATGCGCGACGCCTTCCTGGCGGCGCAGCGCTACCGCGAGCAGCGCAAGGCCGACCCGACCACGCGCCGCGACCTGCAGATGGACACGCTGGTGGAGCTGCTGGAGAAGAAGCGCGTCATCCACATCCACAGCTACCGCGCGGACGAAATCCTCATGTTCGTCGCCCTGGCCAAGGAATTCGGGCTGGAAGTCGCCACCTTCCAGCACGTGCTGGAGGCCTACAAGGTCGCGCCCGAGATCGCGTCTCTTGGCGCCGGGGCGTCGGGCTTCTCGGACTGGTGGGCCTACAAGGTCGAGGTGCAGGACGCGATTCCGTACAACGGCGCGATGACCCACAAGGCCGGCGTGGTCACCAGCTTCAACTCGGACAGCGATGAACTCGCGCGACGCCTGAACACCGAAGCGGCCAAGGCCCTGCGCTACGGCGGCAAGGCCTGGGGCATGACCGAAGCCGACGCGCTCAAGTTCGTGACCCTCAACCCGGCGAAGCAGTTGCGCATCGAGGGTCGCGTCGGCTCACTGGAGGTGGGCAAGGATGCCGACTTCGTGATCTGGAGCGCCAGCCCGCTGTCCAGCGCCGCCAAGGCCGAACAGACCTGGATCGACGGCCGCCGCTACTTCGACCTCAGCGAAGACGCCCAGTTGCGCGAGCGCGACCGGGTCGAGCGGGCGCGACTGGTAGCGGCCGCTCTGCCCGAACGGGCCAAAGCCGGCCCGCCTCCCGAGGGGCGCCCCGCCTCTGCGGTGACCGCCGCGCTGGACCAGCTGGACACGCAGCGCTGGCTGCACGCCATGAACCGCGACCGCCAGAGCTACTTCGGTGGCGACGCCTGGCATGAATGCACTCTGGATGCGTACTGACATGAAGCCTGCACTGCTTACCTGCCTGCTGTCGTTCGCCCTGGCAGCGCCCTGGGCGCTGGCCACCCCCAACACGCCGCCACCGCCCCAGCGCGAGCCGCTGCTGCTGCGCAATGCCACGCTGCACCCGGTCACGGGCCCGGTCGTCACCGGGGGCAGCCTGCTCATCGAGGCCGGGAAGATCCGGGCCATCGGCGGTGCCGACCTCGCCGCGCCGGCAGGCGCCCGCGTGATCGACCTGGACGGCCGGCACGTCTACCCGGGCCTGGTGGCAGCCAACTCCAGCCTGGGCCTGGCCGAGATCCGGTCGGTCAACGCGTCCACCGACACCGCCGAGACCGGGCCGCTCAACCCCAATGCCCGCGCGCTCGTCGCCTTCAACGCCGACAGCGAACTGCTGCCGGTGACGCGCGGCGGCGGCGTGCTGACGGCGCTGTCCGTGCCCGAGGCCGGCCGCACCGGGCTGATCGCCGGCACCTCAGCGCTGCTGCAGCTGGAAGGCTGGAACTGGCAGGACATGGCCCTGGTGCCCGAGTTCGGCCTGCACATCGTCGTGCCGCGCATGCGCCTGAACGGCGCCCTCTTTCCCACCCAGCCCGAAGCCCGGCTGGCCGAGATCCGCCGCTCGACCGAGCTGCGGCTGAAGCTGCTGGACGACGCCTTCGAGTCGGCCAAGGCCTATGCGCTGGCCCGCGCGGCCGATCCCGCCACCCCCGTCGACACCCGCTGGGAAGCCATGCGCCCCGTGCTGCCCGCCCGGCCCGGCGCCACGCCTGCACGGCCCGTTGTCATGCATGCCGACGACCTGGCGCAGATCCGCTTCGCGCTGGACTTCGCCGCCCGCCACGGCCTGAAGCTCATCATCAACGGCGGCGCCGATGCCTGGCGCGTGGCCGACACCCTGCGCGAGCGCAACGTGCCCGTCATCATCGACGGCCTGCTGCGCCTGCCGATGCGGCGCGATGACCCGCCCGATGCGCTGTTCAGCCTCCCGGCCAAGCTGGCGGCAGCGGGCGTGCGCTACTGCATCGCCGAGGGCGGCCGCGACTCATCCAACGCCCGCAACCTGCCCTTCGAGGCCGCCCATGCCCGGGCCTTCGGCCTGTCGGACGATGAGGCCCTGAAGTCGGTCACGCTCTACCCCGCGCAGATCCTCGGCGTGGCCGACAAGCTCGGCTCGCTGGAAGTCGGCAAGCTCGCCACACTCTTCGTCGCCGATGGTGACCCGCTGGAGCCCAGCACCCGGATCGAGCGCGTCTTCATGCAGGGCCGCGAGGTCGAACTGACAGACCGCCAGACGGCGCTGAGGGACAAGTACCTGAAGCGGCAGTAGTCAGCCGACGCGCGCCTCAGGGCGCTATCTCCTCCGCGTAGTCGTACAAGGCCCCCAGGATCTCCTGGCTACGCTCGTCCTCGGCGGTCTCACCGAGCTGGTCGATGCGCTCCATGAAGGCGGACAGCGTCTGCGCACCGCCCTCGCCTTCGTGCAGGCGGGCGGCGCAGTGGGCCTGCCAGCGCTCGGACTCCTCGGGCGACAGGCTGGCCGGGAAGTTGCGCGCGCGCCAGCGGAAGACGAGTTCATCCAGCCGGGCGTCCTGGAAGGCCAGCTTGCCCTGGCCTGCGCGTTCCGTGAGCTGCTCGGGCGTCATGCCGCGCACGCGGTTCAGCGAGCGGCGGTCTTCGGTGCCGATGAATCCGCCGTAGAGGTCTTCGTCCACATCAGCGGCCTCGAAGGGCTCGCGCTGGAACACCTCGGGCCACAGGCCGTCCAGCAGCCGCCCCTTCTCCGCCAACGCGCGAGCGTGGGCCAGCTGAGCCTCGACGTCGAAGCCCCAGCGTTCGGCCATGGCGGGGCTGAGCGTCTTGAGGTTGCCGATGACGATGGGGCTCTTGTTGACGTGAATCGTCTTGATGGGCAGGCGCGTCACGCCTTCGGGCAGGGCGTCCTGCTTGGTGAACATGCGCTCGCGGATGGCGGCGGCGTTCAGCGTGAGCAGCTCCTCGGGCGCGCTTGCGCAGTCCCAGACGATGAGTTCGTTCTTGTTCGTCGGGTGCGGGGCCAGTGGCCACACGAGTGCGATGCAGCCGCGCTCCGGGCCATACATGCCGGAAATGTGCAGGAAGGGCTTGCCCACGCCGATCTCGTCCCACACCGCCTGCTTGCTGCGCAGCTTGAGGCAGAAGTCCCAGAGCTTGGGCTGGGCGTTGCGCAGCTTGCGCGCCAGCGCGACGGTGGCACGCACGTCAGACAGCGCATCGTGCGCGGCCTCGTGGGCCAGGCCATTGGCGGCGGTCAGGTGTTCGAGCTTGAAGCTGGGGCGACCGTCGTCGTGCTTGGGCCATTCGAGGCCGTCGGGACGCAGCGCGTAGGCGCAGCGCACCACGTCCAGCAGGTCCCAGCGGCCGCAGCCGTTCTGCCACTCGCGGCCGTAGGGGTCGATGAGGTTGCGCCAGAAGAGATGGCGCGTGACCTCGTCGTCAAAGCGGATGGAGTTGTAGCCCACGCCCACGGTGCCTGGCAGCGCGAGCGCCGTTTCGATGGCGGCGGCGAACTGATGCTCGGGCACACCGCGCTCCTGGCAATGCTGCGGCAGGATGCCGGTGAGCAGACAGGACTCGGGATCGGGCAGGTAGTCGGGCGAGGGCTGGCAGTACAGCATCAGTGGCTCGCCGACCTCGTTCAGTTCGGCATCGGTGCGCAGGCCGGCGAACTGGGCGGGGCGGTCGCGGCGGGGCACGCGGCCGAAGGTTTCGTAGTCGTGCCAGAAAAAGCTCAGTTCACTCATGGGGCGGCACGATAGCGCAAGGGCTGATGCAGGCGTCACGATCCCGCCCTGCCCGACGACACCCTGCGCGCGGCGACTTGGCTAGAGTCGCAGCACCACGCCAACGCGCCGTGCGCACCGGGAGACGACCATGAAAGCCTGGACTGCCCTCCTCTGCCTGCTGCTGGCCCTGCCTCGGCTGGCCAGCGCTGAAGACGAGCCGATTGCCACCGACCGGCCGGACTTCGTGGAGTCGAGCGATGTGGTCGGCAAGGGCCGCGTGCAGCTGGAAACCAGCCTGGCGTGGGCACGCGACCGCCAGGGCCCCCTGAAGACACGCGAGACCAGTACGCCCACCTTGCTGCGCCTGGGCATCGCCGATGCCTGGGAGTTGCGGCTGGAGACCGACGGCCGCATGCGACTGACCACGGACGATGGCACAGGGCGCACCCGGGAGCGGGGTTGGTCGGACCTGTCCTTCGGCCTGAAGTGGCACCAGCGCGATGGCGACGAGGCCACGGGCACGCCGGGGCTGGGGTGGCTCTTTCACCTGGATGCCGACACCGGCTCGGGGCCGTTTCGCGGCCAGGGCGTGCGGCCATCGCTGCGCATGGTCGCGGAATGGGAGTTCGCCGGGGGGTGGTCGCTGGGTGTGATGCCCGGCGTCTACCGGGACCGCGACGAGGCCGGCCGGCATTTCACCGGGGGCATCCTGGCCGCGGTGGTGGGCAAGTCGCTGAGCGACCGCACGCGGGTGTTCGTGGAATTGTCCGGCGAGCAGCTGGCCGCTGCCCGGCATGGCGGCAGCGTGACCACGCTGGACACGGGTGTCGCCTACCTGCTGTCCAACGATGTGCAGATCGATGCCGCCGTGTCGCGGGGCTTGAACCGCAACGCGCCCGACTGGTCGTGGACCGTCGGGCTCTCGCTGCGTTACTGAGCCGCGACCGCGTGGCTCAGCGCTTCTTGACGACGACGCTGCCGATCGAATAGCCGGCGCCGAAGGAGCAGATCACGCCCGCATCGCCCGGCTGCAGGTCGGCACGGTGATGGTGGAAGGCGATGATGGAGCCGGCGGACGCGGTGTTGGCGTACTCGTTGAGGATGAGCGGCGCCACATCGTCGCCCGCATCGGCCCCCACCAGCTTCTTGATGACGAGCTGGTTCATGCCCTGGTTGGCCTGGTGCAGCCAGAAGCGGCGCATCTGCGTGGGCTCCAGGCCCAGCTTGCCCAGGTGGGTCTCGATGTGCGCGGCGGCCATGGGCACCACCTCCTTGAAGACCTTGCGGCCCTCCTGGTAGAAGGTCAGATCGCGGGCCTCGGGGTCGCGGTCTTCGGCGCGGTTCATGAAGCCGAAGTTGTTGCGGATGTTGCTGCTGAACTGCGTCGCCAGCTGCGTGCCCAGGATCTCCCACTGGTCCGGGCCGGTGGCGGTGTCAGCGCGCTCGACGATGAGCGCGGTGCACACGTCGCCGAAGATGAAGTGGCAATCGCGGTCACGCCACTCCAGGTGGGCTGAGGTGATCTCGGGGTTGACCACCAGCACGCACTTCGACGCGCCGGTGCGCACCGCGTTGAAGGCTTGCTCCAGCGCAAAGGTGGCCGACGAACAGGCCACGTTCATGTCGAACCCGTAGCCGCCAGCGCCCAGCGCCTGCTGGATCTCGACCGCCATGGCGGGGTAGGCGCGCTGCATGTTGGCACTTGAGCAAAGCACGGCGTCGATGTCGGCCCCCGTCTTGCCCGCCTGGGCCAGCGCCTTTTGCGCGGCATCGACCGCGATCTCGGCCATCAGCGACAGCTCGTCGTCGCCACGCGGCTTGAAGCGCGGGTACATGCGCGCCGGGTCCAGCACGCCGTCCTTCTCGATCACGTAGCGCTGCTTGATGCCGGAGGCCTTCTCGATGAACTCAACGCTGGAGTGCGTCATCGGCTGGCGCTCGCCACGGGCGATGGCGTCGGCGTGGACCGCGTTCTGCTGGTCGGCGTAGGCGTTGAAGGCCGCGACGAGTTCGGCGTTCGTGATGACGTGCGGCGGCTGGTACAGGCCGGTGCCGCTGATGACGACGGCTGGGAATGATGTTTGCATGGTGTCGGCGACAAGCCGCCGCTGCTGATGTACGAAGGCTGCCAGTTTATCGACCCAGGCTGGTGCAGGCGCCAGGCACTAGCCTGGGGCCCCAGTCACCGCCAGGCCCCCCACCATGCACGAAGACCACCTGCTGCCGCCCGACGACCCGCTGCGCCTGGCGCTGCACAACGAGGTGCACGCCCGGCCGCCGGCCCGCATCCGGCTGCCGGCGCTGATCGTGCATGTGGCGGTCCTCAACGACGGCGTGAGCCGGGCCGACGAGCTCGCCCACCTGCGGCGCCTCCCCGGGCAGCACGCGTTGAACGCGGACGCGCTGCAGGCCAACTTCCTGCGCCTGCGCTGCGGCGAGTTCTCACTGAAATGGGAGCGGCATGCCGAGTTCACGCGCTACGCGGTGGTGCAGTCGCTGCCCGCCGATGCCGAGCCCGGCGCCCAGACGCTGGACCGCCTGGCCCTGCGCGTGGCGCCCGACTGGCTCGCGCGCATCCCGGGGCGCACCTTTGCGGCGATCAAGCTGGTGATGATCGAGCGGCCGCTGACGTTTGCGCCCAGCGCGCTGGCCGAGGCCCGTGCCTGGTTTGGCGAGCATGCCGTGGTGGCCTCCACCATGGGCGGGCATTCGCTGGTGGTGACCGACTTCTGCCTGCGCGCGAGCGGCTTTGAGCATGTGGTGGTGCTGGCCGAGCCTGGCACGCCACAGACCCGCGCCGGCCGCATCTGTCAGCGGCTGCTGGAGCTCGAAACCTACCGGTTGATGGCCCTGCGCGGCCTGCCCGTGGCCAAGATGCTGGCGCCGACGCTGGCGGAGGTCGAGTTGCGTCTGGCCGCCATCACGCAGCGGCTGGAGCAACGCGGCGCGTCGGAGGCGGCCCTGCTGGACGACCTGATCTCCACCGCGGCCCGCATTGAACACGCCACCGCCGAGCATCAATACCGCTTCACCGCCACCCAGGCCTACCACGCCATCGTGCAGGCCCGGCTGGACGAACTGCACGAGGGCAAGGTAGCCGGCACCCAGACCCTGGGCGAGTTCATGCAGCGCCGGCTGTCGCCCGCCATCGCCACCGTGCAGGCCACCGCGCAACGGTTGGCCGGGCTTTCCCAGCGCATCTCGCGCGCCAGCGCCCTGCTGCGCACCCGGGTGGACATCGCCACGGAGACGCAGAACCAGCAGCTGCTGGCTCAGCTCAGCGATGGTCAGCGCACCCAGCTGCGCATGCAGGCGACCGTGGAGGGCCTGTCGATCGCGGCCATCACCTACTACGTGGTCAGCCTCCTGCTGTATGCCTTCAAGGCCCTGAAGACCGAGGGCTGGCTGCCGGTGCAGCCCGAGCTGGCGGCGGGCGCGGCGATTCCGCTGGTGCTGGGCGGCGTGTGGTGGACGACCCGGCGCATCCACCGGAAGTTCTTCGGGCATTGACCGGCTGGCCCGCGTAGAATCGGGCACCGGGCCCAAATTTTGGTGTCCGGTTTTTTTTGGTCTCTCGTCGCCCCGAGGACCGGCCGGAGCCAAGTCAAGCGCTCGCAGACCAGGCGCGCACTGCTCCAACGCGCGCCGATCAATGCGACCTGGACCATGGAAATCTTCGACTACGACAACATCCTGCTGCTGCCCCGCAAGTGCCGCGTGGAAAGCCGCTCCGACTGCGACACCTCGGTGCAGTTCGGCCCCCGCCGCTTCAAGCTGCCGGTGGTGCCCGCCAACATGAAGACAGTGGTGGACGAGCCCATCACTGAGATGCTGGCGCGGGAGGGTTACTTCTACGTCATGCACCGCTTCGACCTGGACAGCCTGGCCTACGCCCGGTCGATGCGTGCCAAGGGCCTGCTCGTCAGCTTGAGCGTCGGCGTGAAGCCGGCCGACTACGCGCTGGTTGACCAACTCGCCGCGGAAGGCATCGGCGCCGACTACCTCACCATCGACATCGCGCACGGCCACGCCGAAAGCGTGCAGCGCATGATCGCCCACATCAAGCAGCGCCTGCCTGACGCCTTCGTGATCGCCGGCAACGTGGGCACGCCCGAGGGTGTCATCGACCTGGAGAACTGGGGCGCGGACGCCACCAAGGTAGGCGTGGGCCCGGGCAAGGTCTGCATCACGCGGCTCAAGACGGGCTTTGGCACCGGCGGCTGGCAACTGTCGGCGCTGAAGTGGTGCTCGCGCGTGGCCACCAAGCCCATCGTGGCCGACGGCGGCATCCGCCACCACGGCGACATCGCCAAGAGCGTGCGTTTCGGTGCCAGCATGGTGATGATCGGCTCGCTGTTCGCGGGCCATGAAGATTCGCCGGGCCAGACCGTCGAGGTCGACGGCAAGCGCTACAAGGAGTACTACGGCTCCGCCAGCGACTTCAACAAGGGCGAGTACCGCCACGTGGAAGGCAAGCGCATCCTGGAGCCGGTCAAGGGCCGGCTGGCCGATACCCTGCGCGAAATGCAGGAAGACCTGCAGAGCTCGATTTCCTACGCAGGCGGCACGCAGCTGGCTGACCTCAAGCGGGTGAACTACGTGATCCTCGGCGGCGAGAACGCTGGCGAACACCTCTTCATGTGACGAGCGCCAGCGTCATGGACTTTGACGCCTACCGGCGCTGCGACGCGACGGCGCTGGCCGAGGCGGTCGCGGCCGGCCGCGTCACCCCCGACCGGCTGCTCGATCTGGCCCTGTCGCGGCTGCAGGTGGTGCAGCCGCGGCTCAACCCGGTCTGCCGGCTCCTGGAGGGCCAGGCCCGCGCCCAGGTGGCCGCGGGCGTCAAGCCCGGCCCGCTGGCCGGCGTGCCGGGCCTGATCAAGGACGTGACCCAGGACTACGCCGGCGTGCCCACCAGCTACGGCAGCAGCGCGCTCGCCGGCCTGCCGCCGCCCCGCCAGCATGCCCACACGGTGCGGCGTCTGCTGGACGCGGGCTGGGTGATCTTCGGCAAGACCAACACGCCCGAGCTCGGCCTCAAGGGCGTGACCGACCCGGCCGCCTTCGGCCGCACCAGCAACCCCTGGGACCCCAGTCGCACACCCGGCGGCAGCAGCGGCGGTTCGGCAGCGGCCGTGGCCGCGGGCGTCGTGCCCATGGCCGCCAGCAGCGACGGCGGCGGCTCCATCCGCATTCCCGCGGCGTGCTGCGGGCTGGTCGGCCTGAAGCCCACGCGCGGCCGAGTCTCGGCCGGGCCGGCTCAGGGCGAGGTCTGGTTCGGCGCCTGCACCGATGGTGTGATCTCCCGCAGCGTGCGCGACACCGCCCTGGCGCTGGACGTGCTCAGTGGCCCCGAGCCGGGCGACCCGTTCGCCCTGCCCCAGCCCGCAACGCCCTTCCTGGCCCGCATGAGCGCGCCGTTGAAGCGGCTGCGCATCGCCTGGAGCACCGATTCGCCCATCGGCGAGCCCGTCCATGACGAAGCCCGGCTGGCGGTGGAGCGCAGCGTCGAACTGCTGCGCCGGCTGGGTCATCACGTCGAGCCCGCCAAACCCCAGCTGGACGGGCGCGCGCTGGCGCACAGCTATCTGCACATCTACTTCGGCCAGGTGGCCGCCACCATTCGCCAGGCCATGGCGCAAGGCGCCCGGCTGCGCGACTTCGAGCCGCTCACACGCCTGATCGGCACGCTGGGCCGCGCGACCAGCGCCGAGGCCATGACGCTGGCCCTGCTGCGCGGCAACGAAGACAACCGCGCCCTCGGCGCCCTGCATGCCCGCTACGACATCTACCTGACCCCCACCCTCGCCTCACCGCCGGTGCTGCACGGCACCGGCGACCCACCCGCACTGCAGCTTGCGGTGCTGGACCTGCTGCGCGCCACCGGCCTCATCACCCTGCTCAAGCGGGCCGGCCTGCTGGAGGGCGTCATCCGCAAGATGGCGAACGACAGCCTGCGCCACGTGCCCTTCACCCAGCTCGCGAATCTGACGGGCACACCAGCCATCTCCCTGCCCCTGCACTGGACGGCGGACGGCCTGCCGCTGGGCGTGCAATTCCAGGCTGCGGCGGGCGGCGAGGGGCTGCTGCTGCAGCTCGCCGCCGAGCTGGAAGCAGCGCAGCCCTGGTTCAACCGGGTGCCGCCCGAGCTGGCCTGAGCGGCTCAGCCGGGCCGCTGGATCACCCGCCGGTGGGCTCGCCCTTGGCCGGCTTCGGGTACCGCCGGTTGACGTCGATGCGCTCGGCGTAAGGCGAGTTCCACAGCTGCTCATGCAGCGCGGCCACGCGGGCCGCCATGGCCTTGTCGCGCAGCACCACCTCCAGGTTGCGCGAGTTGTTCAGGTAGCCGCCCATCCAGTTGCTGGTGCCCACCCAGGCCAGCTCGCCGTCGATGGTCATGGCCTTGGTGTGGATAACCCGCGCAAACGGGATGAAACCACTGGCCGCACGAGGCAGCGTGACGATGCGGATCTCCACCTCCGGCAACAGCGCCAGGCTCTGCAGGTGGTGGATGGCGGGTTCCTCGGTGTTCCAGTTCGACACCATCAGCTTCACCTGTACGCCCCGCGCTGCGGCGGCCCGCACCGCGTTGTCGATGACGGCATAGAACGGCCGCCGGCCGCTCGCATAACTCAGCGGCGCATAGTCGAGCAGCTGCACCCGCACTTCACGCTGGGCCTGGGCGAGCAGGCGCGGCAGCGCTTCTTCCGAGTCGCCCACGCCCGGCGGGTTGAAGGCGCGGGGGCTGGCCAGCAGGAAGGCCGGTCGAGTCAGGTCGACCGGCGCGGCGGCTCCAGCCAGCGGCGGCACCGCCTGGCCTGCGGCCAGCAACGCCTGCGCGCGCCAGTCCTGCTCGAAGATGGCCTGCACCTGCGCCACCACGGCTGCATCGGTGATGCGCAGGCCCGTCTCGTGGATGTGCTTGAGGGCCCGCCAGTCGAAGTTCTGGCTGCCGACGAAGGCCTCGCGGCGGTCCACGACGAAGTACTTCGCGTGGATGATGCCGCCGGGCTGCAGGCGGCCGAACTCCAAGGTGCGGGACTCCAGCCCGCCGATGGCGCGCAGACGCGCCAGCGTCGCAGCATCGGGGGGTCGCTCGCCCCGCGCCTGCAACACGAAGC
>JAIPCJ010000073.1 GCA_021738245.1 Methylotenera sp.
CTCATGGCCGCCGCGGCGGGCGCTCTCGATGGCGCGCTCGACACGGTAGATGAGCTGGCGGCGGTTGGGCAGGCCGGTCAGGGCGTCGAAATGTGCCAGCTGCCGGATGCGGTCCTCGGCCTGGCGGCGATCGGTCACGTCCTGCAGGATGCCGGTGTAACCGCTGACGCTGCCCTGTTCATTGAACTCGGGCTCGGCCTCGATGTGCACCACGCGCTGGCGGCCATCGGGCAGGGTCAGCGGCAGGTCGGTCACGAGCACCGAGGTGTGGGCGATGACGTCGCGCAGCAGGCGCAGGAACACATGCCGGTCATCGGCCGGCACCATGCGCATCACGCCGATGAAGTCGAGCCGGTCTTGCGGGCCGCGCCCGAACACACGCAGCCCTTCGGCCGAGATGGCAAAGCTGCCCGCATGGGCGCGCCACCACTCGAAGCTGCCCATGCGGGCGAGGTCCTGGGCACGCGCCAGCTTGGCCTTGCTGCGTTCGAGCTCCAGCCGGGTGCGGGAGCTGCGCAGCAGGTAGCGCAGGCGGCCGTCCAGCAGGCTCCATTGCGACGATTTGACGAAGAAGTCCGTGGCACCGGCCTGGTAGGCGCGGTTGATGGAGGCTTCGTCGTCGAGGCCGGTCAGCATCAGCACCGGCAGGGATTCGAAGCCCGGCGTGGCGCGCAGCAGCGAGCAGGTCTCGAAACCGTCGAGTTCGGGCATCAGCGCGTCGAGCACGACGACATCCGGCGTGCGGCTGGAGAGCAGGCCGAGTGCCTGGCTGCCGCTGGCAGCCTCGGTGACCTCGAAGCCGCGTTCGCGCAGGGCGGCGGCCGTCAGCAGCAGGTTGACTTCATCGTCGTCCACCAGCAGCACCCGCGGGCGCGGCGGCAGATCGTCGAGGGCTTGACCGATGGGCACCATGGGACTGGGGGTCACAGCAACGCGGCCAGGGCCGTGCGCACCTGTTGGATGTCTTGGAGCATAGCGTCCAACTGTTCGTTCAGGCCCTGGGTGTGACCATCCCGGGCCATGGCCTCGATGTCTGCGCAGCGGGCGGACAGCGCCAGGGCGCCCAGGCTCGCAGACGACGACTTCAGCGTGTGGGTGACATGCCGGATGACGGTGAGGTCCGGCTCAGCGCCTTCACGGGCCCGGGAGAGGTCGGGCAGCAATCGTTCCAGCGAGTTGGAAAAGGCGTTCACCACCCGCTCCAGCAGCTTGTTGCCGCCGCTCGGGTCGAGTTCGCGCAACCGGCGGATCGCCTCGGGGTCGAGCAGGGCAGGAGATGAGGCGGTCATGGAGAGGTCAGCGGGTCTGAAGACTCGGCATCTCGAAATGTATCGCGGGTGGCAGGGGGTGGCGCCGCGAAGGAATGCACAGTTTCGGCCCGACCGGCAGTGGTTATTGACATCAGCCAACACCGCAGACTTTCCAGGGGCGGATCGTCAAAGCCGCTGCCTACAATGCCGCGCATGAACAGCCTCAGTGAGGACAGCGCGGTGACGTCGCGCCGCCAGGAGCGACGCGTGCCGATGCGGCTGCTGGTGCTGGGTCTGGGTGTGTCGGCGCTGCTGATGCTGGTGCTGGGCGCGCTGGTCGTGCTGGCGCTGATGCGGGTCTGGGGCGGCGAAGTCGGCATGGTGCATGCTGCGCTGGTCCTGACGGCTTTCTTCACCGGTGTCATGGTGCTCGTGGCGGCAGCGCTGGGCTGGCATGCCGGCGTGCGCCTGACGCGCCAGCGCCTGGCCGAGCCGTTGCGCGAGGCGCGCCAGCAGCTGCTGATGCAGGTCCAGCTCCAGCCCGACTGGCAGTGGGCCACCGATGCCGCCCACCGGTTGGTGCGCTGGCAGGCACCGCAGGGCGCGCCATCGTCGAGCTGGGCGGGTGCCAGCCTGTCGACCCAGCAGCTGTGGGATCGATTCGAAGCGGCCGAGCCCGCGCGCCAGCTGCGCGAGCGGCTCGACGCGCACCAGCCCTTCGCGGGCCTGGAGCTGGTGGCGGTGGATGGCCAGGCCCGCTGGCGGCTGCGAGGCTTGCCGTGCATCGATGCCCAGGGCCACTTTGCCGGCTACCTCGGCACTGCCGAGCTGGTGACCGACAACGCCGCAGCCGCGCCGGCCCAGGCGGTGGCAGCCCAGCCGGATCTGTCGGCCGAGCATGAATCCTTCAGCTACACCGTCTCCCACGACCTGCGTGCGCCCTTGCGCGTGGTGGAGGGGTTCGCACGCATCCTGAAGGAAGACTACGGCGGCCGGCTCGACCGCGTCGGCAACGACCACCTCGACCGTGTCATGAGCGCCGCGGCGCGCATGAACTGCATGATCGATTCGCTGTTGTCGCTGAGCCAGCTGACCACGCGGCCGCTGGCCAGCCAGCCAGTCAACCTCTCGCAGCAGGCCGGCTTCGTGATGGAGGAGATCCGCCGCACGGCGCCGCAGCGCGAGCTGCTGCTGACGATCGAGCCGGGCCTGGTGGTGCAGGGCGACCCGACGCTGCTGCGCATGGTGCTGGAGAACCTGCTGGGCAATGCCTGGAAGTACAGCGCCAAGGTGGAGCGGGCCGAGATCAGCTTCGGTTGCGTGCAGCAGGGGGGCAAGCGCGTCTTCGTGGTCAGCGACAACGGCGCGGGCTTTGACATGCGCTTTGCCGAGCGGCTGTTCGGCGTGTTCCAGCGCCTGCACAGCGCCAGCGACTTCCAGGGCACCGGCGTGGGCCTGGCCCTGGTGCGGCGCATCGTGCGCCGGCATGGCGGCGAGGTGTGGGCCGAGTCGGCGGTGGGCGAGGGCGCGCGCTTTTACTTCACGCTGGCCGGCTGATCAGCCCACCTGTCCTGGGCGGGCCAGCAGTTCCACCGCGTCCACGATGCGCCGCGCCTGTTCCGGCAGGCTGTGGCCGTCTGCCGAGGCCAGGCTCATCAGCCGGCTCAGCGCCTCGTCGCGCGGCAGCGAGTAACGGTGCATCAGGATGCCCACGGCCAGCGCGGTCGCATCCAGCTGGGCGGGCAACTCCGACGGCGGCGCGCTGGCGGGCGCCTGCGCTGCCGCGGCCGGTGTGGCAGCGGCGCCGGCCTGCGCGGTCGAGCGGGCGAAGGCGGCCTCCACGGCCGGCACGATCTGGGAGATGTCCAGCGGCTTGACGAGGTAGGCCACCGCGCCCAGCTCCATCACCTTGGCCACGGTCGCCTCGTCGGCGAAGGCCGACAGGAACATGAACGGCGTCTGCAGGTACTCCCGCAGATAGGCCGCCACGTCGAAGCCGGTGAGGCCTTCCATGCGGATGTCCAGCAGAGCCAGCGCCGGCCGGTGCTCGCGGGCCAGCAGGATGGCGTCGTCACCGTTGTCGGCGTCGATGACCTCGAAACCGGCCTGCGTGAGCCCATAGCTCAGCGTTGCCAGCACCAGTCGGTCGTCGTCGACGACCAGGATCTTGCCCTTGCTCACCGCGCCCCTCGTTCAGCCGTTCAGTCCGTGTGTTTTGTGCCGGGATTGTGAACCACGCTTGGCGGGATCAATTCCAGACGGCAAATCACGTCCTCGCCCTGCTGTTCCAGGCTGAGGATGGCACTGCGTCGCGGCAGCAGTGCACGCACGAGGCCCAGGCCCGACACCCCGCTGCGCACGTTCTGCAACGCGAAGCCCTCGGGCAGGCGGCCGGTGTTGACGATCTCCACCGTCACGCCGGCCAGGTCGCAGATGAGCTGGCAGCGCACCTGGGCCCCCTGGCCATGGCGCAGTGCGTTGCCCAGCAGCTCGTTCAGGCTGAGTGCGATCGGGATGGCTTCGGCCTCGGGCAGGCACCAGTCGTTCAGCAGCGCGCCGCTCTCGGCCATGGTGGTGATGACGCGCCCCTGCATCCGCTGCACCGAGCCGACGATGGCGTCGAACACCCGTTTGAGCAGCAGCGGCCCGGAGGCCCCGACCTGCAGCCCGTAGACCTGCGCGATCGCCTGCACCTGCCCCACGGCATCCTTGAGCACTGGCGCCACCTCCGGCCGCCGCGCCGCGATCTGCTGCAGCAGGCCGGCCACGCCCTGCAGGTTGTTCTTGATGCGGTGGTGCACTTCGCGCACCAGCAGTTCGCGCTGCGAGATGGCGGCCTGCAGCCGGGCCTGCTCGGCGGCGCGCTGCTCGGTGACGTCGCTGGCCACGAGCAGCAGCAGCTCGGGCGTGTCATCGCCTCCGACGCCGGCCAGGTGCAGCAGCCGCGTGTCCCACAGCCGCGTGGTGCCGCCCGTCTGCACCGGGTACTCCCGTTGCACGGTGGTTTGGGATTCGAGCGCCTCGCGCATGTCGGCGGCCACCTGGGCGCCTTGCTCGGCGCCGAAGAGTTGCGCCGGCGTGCCGCCCAGCAGTGCCTGCTCGGGGCGGCCCGCGAGTTGTGCGGCGGCATGGTTGAGCTTGACGATGCGCAGGCCTTGCGCCTCATGCAACGTGATCGCCATCGGCGCGCCTTCGATGATGCGGGCCAGCGAGGCCTGGGCCAGGCGGCTCTGGGCCTCGGCCTGGCGGCGGCGGTCGATGTCCAGCAGGGCGTAGGTCGTCTGCGTGCCGCCATCCTCGCGCTGGGTCTGCACGGCGTTGCCGATGACCCAGAACTCCCGCCCGTCACGGCCCCGCAGCCTGCATTCGAACACGTCGGCCCCCGGCTCGGCGTGGAAGGCATGTTCGTCGTCTTCCGGCGCGAGTACGCCCATGGGCTGGCCCTGCACGTCTTCCAGCTCGCAGCCGAACATGCGGCGGGCCGAGCGGTTCATCCACTCGATGCCGCCGGGGCCGACCGTGACGATGCCCACCAGCACCGAGTCCAGCACCGCGCGTTCACTCTCGGCGCGCAGCAACAGGGCGTTCTCGGCCTGGGCCTGGGCGGTGACGTCCAGCGTGACCACCGAGGTGGAGCGCCGCCCCCCGGCCAGCAGGCCCGGCGCGACCCGGGTCAGCAACCAGCGGCGGCCAAGCTCGGGGTGGCGCACCGCATAGCGCACCTCCACCGCATCGCCGCGCTTGAGGGCGCGTTGCAGGCGTTCGAACTCGGGCAGTGATGCCGGCTCGACGATCTCGCGGTTGATGCCCTGCAGCGAGCCCACGGGCTGCTTGCTGCCGGTCTTGAAGGGCGAGCCTTTGCGGTGGGCCTTGAGCCAGCCAGCCTCGGGCTGGAAGGTGGCCAGGCCCACGGCTGCGGTGTCCATCAGCGCATCCAGCTGCTGGTGGGCCAGGTCGCGCTCATGCAAGGTGCTCTGGTCTTCGAGCACGGCCAGCAGCAGTGCGCCGCCGTCGTGTCGCCACAGCCGCAGGCGTGCCTGCAGCCAGCGTTGGCGGCCCTGGGGGTCGGTGAACTCGGCTTCGGTCAGCAGGGCAGCGTCCTGCGGACGTTGGGCCGTCAGCGCGGGCAGCGGTGTGCCACGCTGCCAGCCGAGCAGGGCCTGAAGCAGGTCGGGCAGGTCGTTCAGATGGCGCGGGGCGCTGCTGCACAGCGCGGTGAAGGCGGCGTTGTGGCGCAGCACCGTGCCGGTGAGCGCGTCGGCAAGCAGCGCGGGCAGGGGCTGCAAGGCCAGCCATTCGGCCAGTGGCGGCTCGCCGCTGTCACGGGCGCCGCCGCTCAGTCGGGCGTGCAGCAGCCAGTTGGGTCGCTCGCGCAGCAGGTGCAGCGTGGCACGCTGGCCGTCGGCCAGCTTCAGGGGCGGCGCGGTCGGCGCCGGGCGGCCGGTGTCGATCGCATGGGTGGCATCGCGCAGCCAGGTTTCGAGCCGCACGCCTGCGGCCTGGCGCAGCAGCCGCCAGCCGTCGGCCGCATCGCTGCCCAGCCATTCGCGGGCAGCCGGGTTGGCACGCAGGACCGAGAGGTCGCCGCGCAGCGTCAGCACCGGGTCGCTGACGAGGTCGATCAGGGCGGCGGAAGGCGGCTGGCCGAACATGGCTCAGCGGTCCGCGGCGCTCATTCGAGCTGGGCGGCCTTGTGCAGCGCCCGCAGCACACAGGCGTTGATCTCGCCGGCCCCCAGCATCAGGGCTTCGGCGCGCTCGCGGTAGTCGAACACGCTCTCCGACTCGATGGCGCGCACCAGCTCCAGGTAGGGCAGGAAGGGGCCGTCGTTCTCCACCAGCGCCTGGCGCACCCGCTCGGGCACCGGAATGCTTTGCAGCAGCTTCTCGAACGGCGACTTGAGCATGTGGTCCAGCAGCGAGAACAGCCCGCAGATGAACATCTCGTCGCGCTGTTCGCGGTCTTCCATGCCGGCGGCGAGCTCTTCCATCAGCAGGCCGCGGCGCACTGCGCCGAACATGATGGGGCGCATGCTGTGGTCTTTGCTGGCCGTGGTCAGCAGCAGGGCCAGCCAGCGCTTGAGCCGGTTGTAGCCCAGCAGCATGATGGCGTGACGGAAGCTGGACACCTCGACCGGCAGGCCGAAGGCGGCGGAGTTCATGTAGCGCAGCAGCTTGAACGCCAGGCTCGGGTCGCGCTTGAGGGTCTGCTCCAGGCGCTCGACGTCTTCACCCTCGTCCACGCGCGACATCAGTTCGACGATGACCTGCAGGTCGGCCGCCACTTCGGTCTTGGGCGCGCCCGGCGCAGGCTCGAAGCTGCCTTCCATCGGCCAGCCGATGACGAACTCGGCCCCGCTGTTGAAGGCGGCATCCACCGCGTCGGCACCCCGCACGCCTGCATGCACCACGGTGACACCAGCGGGGGCCGCCTGGCCCGGCTCCAGCACCACCTGCTTGAACAGCCCCGCCACGGCGGCCGGGAGCGGCGCGTTCGGCAACCCCTTGAGCAGGCCGCTGTGACCGGCGGCCTTCAGTGCGCTGATGGCCTCGGCGTGGGCGGCATCAGCGGCGAAGAAGGCCGGAATCTCGATTTGCGTCGGCTGGGCGGGCGGCTGGCCCAGCAGGCTGGTCAGCAGCGCTTCGCCCTGGGCGCTGATCACCTCGCCCCCCTTGGGCCAGGTGGCGTCGAGCGCGGCCAGCAGTTCCGCGTGGTCGGTGCGGGCTTCGGCACGCAGCGGCACCAGCGTCAGCCGCGTGGCGGCAATGGCGCGCTGGCGGTCGATGACCGGTGCATAGCCCAGCGCGATGCCAGGCAGGATGGCGTGATCGAGAGCGGCAGGGGTGTGGTCGGACATGGCGCGGCGCGGAGGCGTTGAATGCGGCAGTCTGCCACGGTCGCCTGCCGCTCGTGGCGCCAAAGCGTGACAGCTTCACGCCCGCGGCGGGAAGCCTGTGGCCCGTCAGTCCCAATCAGCCCTGGATGTACTGGAACAGCGACATGCGCTGCACCATCGCATAGGTTTTCAGGGCGGTGTCATAGCCGGTCTGCTGGTTCTGGAAGTCCGAAATGCCCTGCACCATGTCGATGTCCTCGGCGGCGCTCTTCTCCTGGTTGTTGTATTGCTTCAGGGCTGCGAGGCGGGTTTCGGTGCCGTCCAGGTTGTTCAGTCGTTCGCCGGTCTGGCTGCGTATGTTCTGCAGGCCGCCCATGACGGCGTCGATGTCGCGCAGCCGGCCGGTGTTGCTCTGGGCGATCTGGGCATTGCTGCGCAGGGGCGTCTTGAGCTCGCTGATCGCCCGGTCCAGCACGTCGAAGACCTTGAGCGTGTTGGTGGCCGGGGCGATGGTGAAGGCATCGCCATCGGCCGGCGTGCCGGTGACGGCGACGCTGATGCCGTCGAAACTGATGGCCTGGCCCGAGGTGTAGCTGCCGCTGCTGACACCCGCGCCGGTGTCGGTGTTGGTCACCGTGTAGGTCTGCGCGGGCGCCGTGCCGGTGATGTCGATGCGGTAGTTCTGGCCGGTGACCAGGGTCGGGTCGATGACCCGGCCGGAATCAACCCATGCCTGCGGCGGGTTGCCGGTGAGGTTGTTGGCGGCGGGTTCGGTGACGAAGGTGCCGTTGCCGCTGCGGGCCTGCTCCCAGGTGGCGCGGCCGTCGATGCTGAGCTGGAAGTTGTCCAGGTTGCCGGTCTGGATGGTGCCGGCGACGCCGACATAGGTGACGCCCCCGGCCTGGTCCAGGAAGGGTGGGCTCGACGAGCCCTGGCCGGAGAACAGGTAGCCCCCCGAGCCGTCGGGCCGGTTGGCGATGGACAGCAACTGGTCGCGGATGCCCTGGAGCTTGTTGGCCTGGCTCATGCGCTCGGCGTCCGAATAGCTCGCATTGCCGGCGGCCACCATGGCCTCGCGGGCTTGCTGCAGCAGCTCGTTCGCGTCGCCCAGGGCCGACTCGGCCAGCGTCATGCTGTTGCGGCTGGCTTCCAGCGCGCGCTGGTTGGCATCCAGGCGGCCGATGGCGGCCAGGGCCCGTTCGGCGCGGGCTGCGCCGGTCGGGTCGTCGCTGGCGGTGGCGATGCGCTTGCCGGAGGTGAGCTGCTGCTGCTGCTCCTGCAGGGCCTGCTGGCGACGCTGCAGGTTGGCAATCGAGGCGTCGTAGAGGTTGGCGGTGGACAGTCTCATGGCTTAGATCTCGCGGCCTCAGCGTGAAGCGATGCGCATCAGCTCGTCGAAGAGCGACTGCGCCGTCTGCAGCACCTTGGCGGCGGCCTGGTAGCCCTGCTGGTACTGCATCAGCCGGGAGGCTTCTTCGTCGAGGTTCACGCCGGCCTGGCCCGAGCGGGCGGTCTCGGCGTCGCTCGCGACACTCGTGGACACGCCAGACAGGTAGTTGGCGCTCTGCACCCGGGCGCCGATCTCGCTCATCGCGGCGGCGTAGGCGTCGTTGATGGTGGAGCCGGGCGTGATGGCCCCACTGGGCAGCAGCTGGCGGCCGACGAAGCCTTCCGACTGGATGTTCAGGAAGGCCTTGGCATTGCCGTTGTTGGTGCTGGTGTAGACGGTCGGGTCCAGCGTGATCCTGTCGCCCGCGCGCGGCACACCGTTGGTACGCAGCTCAAAGCCCAGGTCGATGCCCGCGGCCGGCTGGTTGCCGATCGGCTGGCCCGGCGCCCAGCTGCCGCTCAGCACGGTGCCGTTGGCCAGGGTCAGGTTGTAGAGCACATTGCCGGCGGCGGCCGGATCGGGCCCGGTGAAGTCCACCGTCATCGGCGCATTGGCCGAGCTGAAATTGCTGTTGACCGCGTAGATGCTGTCGATGGTCAGCGTGCCGGTGTTGTTGACGGACGCCGAGGCCGTGAGCGGCGACGCGGCAGCGATGCCGGCCGGGTCGTCCAGGGTGCGCCGCATCTCGACTGCGGCGGCGCCGACCGGCTCGATCAGGTAGCTCTCCCCGGCCGCGGGCGGTGCCGGCGTGAAGCTGATCTTGAAGCCGTCGATGGTGTCGCCGTCGGCGACGGTTCGCACCAGGCCGTCCGACAGCCGCGTGAGTTCGTAGGTGCCCGACACGCTCGAGGTGAGCTTGTAGCTGCTCGCCTGCAGTTGCGACGCGTCGACGATGCTGGCCGACACGCCGTTGATGTAGCCGCCGGAGGGCGTGCGCTGGTTGGTGGACGCCGGCAGCACGCGCGGCGTGGCCACGTTGAAGATGTCCCCGCCCGCGCCGGGCGGGTTGGCGAGGTTCAGGCCAAGGGCGTTCTGGTTGTTGACTCGCGTGCCGAGGGAGGCGGCGAGCTGGCCCAGCAGGTTCTTGGCGTCCTGCAGATCCTTGTTCTGGAAGGTCAGCAGGGCGGTCATCGAGCCGCCGGTCAGCACGCTTTCGTCCAGCTGGCGGGAGATGCCCCCTTCGGTCAGGGAGATGATGGCGCGCTGCGGGTCGTAGGGGTCGTTGCCAACCTGCAGCTTGGAGGCCTGGCCGCCCAGCACCAGCCGCTGGCCGCCGCCGATGAAGACGCCCACGGTGTCGTCGTCTGCGGGCAGCGTGGTGACGGCCACATATTCGCCCAACTGCGAAATCATCTGCTCGCGCTTGTCCAGCAGGTCGTTCGGCGTGTGGCCCGTGCCCTTGGTCTTGGCGATCTGCTCATTGATGCTGGCGATCTGCTGCGCCAGCTGGTTGACGACGGTGACATTGGCCTTCAGGTCGCTCACCACACCGGCCTGCAGGTCGGTGATCTGCTGGCCGGCGTTGGAGAAACGCACCGCCAGCTCGCTCGCGCGGCCCAGGGCCACCTGTCGTGCGGATGGGTCGTTGGGCCGGCTGGTCACGTCGACCATCGCGTTCAGGAACTGGCTGGCCGCATAGCCCAAGCCATCGTTGCCGGGCGGGAAGAGCTTTTCCAGCCGTGTCATCTGCTCGGCACGGGTGGAGTCGGCCATGGCCGTGCTCTTGCTGCTGGCGGCTTCGGTCGTCAGGAAGTCGTTGTGGGCGCGCACCACCGTCTGCACGTCCACGCCCTTGCCGAAGAAGCCCGCGCCGGTGAACTGCCCGGCCGAGGTCGTCAGCACGACCGACTGGCGCGAGTAGCCCGGCGTGTTGGCGTTGGCGATGTTCTGCCCGATGGTCTGCAACGCCGCCTGGTTGGCGAACATCGCACGGGCGCCGAGGGTGAGCAAGCCGGCCATGGGTCAGGTCCTTCCTCGGTTCAGGCGAGCGTGCTCTGCACGCGCTGGGTGGTCTGGATGGTCTTGGCCAGCTTCTCGGCGTAGGCGGGGTCGGTGGCATAGCCGGCCTGCTGCAGGCCGCGCGCGAAGCCGGCGGCGTTGCCACTCTGGGCCTGGGCCACGACCTTGGCGTAGCGCTCGTTGCTGCTGATCAGCCGCGCGTAGTCCTTGAAGGCCTCGTCATAGCTGCCATAGGCGCGGAACTTGGCGGTCACCTTGTGCGCCTGGCCGTTGATGACCTCGGTGGTCACCACATCGACGGTCTTTCCCGTCCAGCCCGGTGTGGCCTTGATGCCGAAGACGTTATAGCTCTTGCTGCCGTCGGGCGCGGTGATCTCACGCTTGCCCCAGCCGCTTTCGTGGGCCGCCTGGGCCACCATGAAGCTGGCGGGGATGCCGGTGGCCGCCGAGGCGGAGCGTGCCGCAGCGTCGTGCTGCTGGATGAAGCTCTGCACGTGGTTGGGAATGCCCTTGGTGGCGAGCGCCGGCAGGGCCTGCGCGAGCGTGGTCTGGCTCGCCTTGTGGACCTTCTCCGGCGTCAGATCCTGGATGCCCATCTGGCGCTGGAGCTGGCGCTGGATGGCGTCAGACAGGCCGCCCGGCAGGCCGCTCATCTTGCCGGCGAACTGGGTGTCGAGCATTTCGGTGCCGAGCTGGGTGGCGTTGTTCTCCAGCATGCCGCTGGACAGCGTGGATGCGCGCATGCTCTTCATGACTTCCTGCATGAAGAGCGATTCGAACTGGCGCGCGGTCTCGCGCAGGCTGGCCTTGGGGTCGCGCGAGGCCTGTGCCTTCAGGTTGTTGAGGCTGTCGACGCTGCCCAGGCTCTGCCCGGAAATGGATTGAAAGCTGTTGCTCATGGCCGTGTCCCCTGGGACGAGGTGGGGCCGAGCGCCGGGCCGCTCCCAAGCCGGCCCGTCATGCGATGTGCTGGCCGGTCGATCCGGCAAGCATCGCTGTCCCCGCGGGGGGCCGACTGGGCTTGCCCGCGTTCAGCGGGAGCAAGACCGGGCGAGGGGCTCACGTTCCTCATCAGATCACCTCGAGCTCGGCGTTGAGGGCGCCCGCACTCTTCATGGCCTGCAGGATGGCGAGCAAATCCTGGGGCGTGGCGCCGAGGGAGTTCAGCGCCTTGACGACGTCCGACAGCCGCGCACCGGCGGGCAGCTGGATCAGGCTGCCGGGCTCCTGGCGGATGGCGATGTCGGCCTTCTCGGCCACCGTCGTCTGCCCGCCCGAGAGCGCATTGGGCTGGCTGATGATGGGCGTGGAGCTGATCGTCACCGACAGGCTGCCGTGGGCCACCGCGCAGGACGACAGCGTGACAGCCTGGTTCATGACGACCGAGCCCGTGCGGGCATTGATGACCACGCGAGCCGCCGGTGCGGCGAGGTCGACGGCGAGGTTCTCGACGTCCGCCAGAAAGGCCACCCGCTCGTCCGGCGAGGCAGGTGCGCGCACCCGCACGACGCGGCCATCCAGGGCCTGGGCCACGCCGCTGCCCTTGGCCTTGTTGATGGCCTGGGCCACGGCGCGTGCGGTGGCGAAGTCGCTGCTGTTCAGGTCGAGCTGGATGCTGTCGCCCTGGGCCAAGGGCGTGGGCACGGCGCGCTCGACCAGCGCGCCCGCCGGGATGCGGCCGGCGCTCAGGTGATTGATCTGGACCTTGGAGCCGCCGGCCGACGCGCCCGCGCCGCCCACGATCAGGTTGCCCTGCGCAATCGCATAGACCTGGCCGTCCGCACCGCGCAGCGGCGTGGCGATCAGCGTGCCGCCGCGCAGGCTCTTGGCATTGCCGATGGACGACACATTGATGTCGAGCTGCTGGCCGGGCTGGGCAAAGGGCGGCAGGGTGGCCGTCACCATGACCGCGGCGACATTGCGCGGCTGCATGGTCACGCCCTGGGGCAGCAGCACGCCGAACTGCTGCAGCATGGCGGTCAGGCTTTGTCCGGTGAAGGGCGCCTGCGTCGTCTGATCACCCGTGCCGTCCAGGCCGACGATCAGGCCGTAGCCCGTCAACGGGTTCGAGCGCACCCCGGCAATCGAGGCGACTTCCTTGATGCGCGCGGCCTGGGCAGGCGCCACGGGCGCCAGCACCACGGCCAGGCTGAGGAGGAGGGCTTGGAGGATCTTCACTCGGCAGATTCTGCGGAGGCTTGAGCCGGCCGAGCCGCAAAAAAGGGCGTCGACTGCCGTTCTTTTCTGCGCTGTGCGCCCGCCGGCGACCGATGACGCTGCTTGGCGCTGCAAGCTTGTACTCAGCCCGCGACCGGGTCGGTGTGCCATCCTGTCAATCCCACTGACCGAAGCCCTGGCCCGCCGGTACGTGCGCCCCAGGCGCGGAAAGCCTCAGGGTGATCACCGACAGATCAACGCAGATGTCCGGGGGAACCCCGACGTTCCGCGGGAAATTACCGAGCTTCACCACCTGCCTGCGGGGAGGGTGGGACAGGTTTCTGAATGTGTCCGTGCGTAAAGTTTTGCGTATCGACCGCGCTGAACCTGACCTGCCATGCCTCCGCCTTTTGAACCGCTGACCCTGGTTCACGTCGTCTTCTCCTCCCGCATCGCTGGCGGCGAACGCCACTGCATCGACCTCGCCGACGCCCAGGCCGCCCTCGGCCACCGGGTGCACGTCATCGGGTCCGCGGGCTCTGCGGTGCAGGCGGCCTTGTCGCCGGCGGTGCGTTTTCATGGGCTGGCCCTGCCACTGATGCGCGGCTGGCGGGTCGCGGCGCTGGTGCGGCGCCTGCGAGCCGATGTCTGCCACGGCCACCTGGGCCCCGCGTGCAAGGCTGTGGCGCATGCGCGCAGCGCCGCCCGGCTGGGCACCTTGCATGTGGGCTACAAGGCGCACCACCACGCCCGTCTGGATGGACTGGTCTGTGTGAACCGGGCGCAGCACGACAGCCTGCCGGCGGGCGATGCGCTCGCCAGCGTCATCTACAACTGGGCGCCCGCGCGCGACCCGGCCGCAGCAGCCCGGCCGACCGATCTGCGCGCCGAACTGGGCCTGGCGCCCCATCAGATGCTCATCGGCAGCGTGGGCCGCTTGCATCGCAGCAAGGGCATGGACTTGCTCATCGAAGCCTTCAAGGCTCACGCCCCGGCGGACGCCGTGCTGGCCATCCTGGGCGAGGGGCCGGACGAAGCCTTGCTGCGCGAGCTGGCCGCCGGTGATGGCCGCATCCGCCTGCTGGGCTACCGCAGCGACGTCGACCAGGCGCTGATGGCCTTCGACCTGTTCGTGTCGCCTTCCCGCGAGGAGGCCTTCCCGCTGGCCATCCTCGAAGCCATGCGAGCCGGCCGGCCGGTGCTGTCCACCGCCACCCAGGGGCCTTGCGAAATGCTCGCCGGCCAGCCCGCGCGGCTGACGCCCGTGGGCGATGTCGCCGCGCTGGGCGCCGCCCTGGCCGAAGAAGTGGCGCGTCTGCGGCAGCTGTCGCCGGCCGAGCGCCAGGTGAGCTACGCCACGGCCGCCTACGACCGTGGCCATGCCGTGGCGCGCACCCTGAGCTTCTACCGCGATGTGATGCTGCACCGGGCCGAGCGCGCCCAGGCCTTCGGGGATCAGGACGAGGTCTACGCCGGCTGGCGGGCCTGATGCTGCGGCCCCCGCGCACCGACTTCTGGCAGGTCGGCATCGTCCCGCTGGCGCTGCCTGACGTCACGCCCGCTGCTCTGGCCGCGGCCCGTGAGCGCATCACCTGGCTGCCCGACCCCGGCCGCTGGCGCTACCTGGCCGACCCCTTCGGCCTGGTGCGAGGCAACACCTTGCATGTGTTTGTCGAGGCCTTCGACTACCGCGTGAAGCGCGCCACCCTGGAGCGCCACGCCCTGCGCCTGGCCGACCTGCAGTGGCAGGGCGGCACCACGGTGATGGACCGGCCATTTCATCTGTCCTACCCGCAGGTGTTCGAGCACGGCGGCCAGACCTGGATGGTGCCCGAGAGCTACCAGGCCGGCGAGATTGCGCTCTACCGTGCCACCGACGACTCGCTGGACCAATGGCAGCGCGAATGCGCGCTGATCAGCGGCGTGCCGGGCGCCGATGCCTCGCTGATCGAGTACCAAGGGCGCTTGTGGATGTTCTACACCCTGGTCGGCCCCGGCGCGCGTGACCAGCGCGAACTCCACGTCGCCCAGGCGCCCGCACTCACCGGCCCGTGGACGCCCCTGCCCAGCAACCCGGTCCGCGTCAACCGCAACGGCGCCCGGCCGGCGGGGCGCCCCTTCGTCGGCCATGACGGCGTGCTGACCCTGCCGGTGCAGGACAGCTCCACCGGCTACGGCGGCGCCACGCGGCTGCTGCGCTTCCCGGTCCTGGACCCCGCTCAGGTGTCCATCGAGGCCGGCACCGAGTGCCTGACGGGCGACCTTGTCAGCACGACGCACACCGCCGGCCTGCACACCCTCACCGGCTGCGGGCCGTTCACGCTGATCGACGTCAAACGCATCGACCGCTCACGGGGGCGGCAGTGGCTGGATCTGAAGCGGCGGGTGAGGCGCCTGGCAGGCCTCTGAACAGGGGAGGGGTGGCTTGGTGTATTGCAGCGGCAATACGCTGATACACATGCCGCCGCCAGCCCCGACCGTCGCCTTCGACATCCAGCCGCACCAGGCGACACCCATCTATCGTCAGCTGGTGGAGCAGGTGCAGCGCCTGGTCGCCAGCGGGCGACTGACACCCGGGGCCGAACTACCCAGCGTGCGCGCCGTGGCAGAGGCGCATGCCATCAACCCGATGACCGTGAGCAAGGCCTACAGCCTGCTCGAAGCACAAGGGCTGCTCGCGCGCCGCCGCGGCGTCGGCATGGTGGTGGCCGACAGCGTCACACCCACGTCGCGGGCCACCGAGCGCCTGGCGCTGCTCCAGCCTACCTTGGAGGCGGCGGCCCGGCAGGCGCTTCAACTGGGCATCCGACCCGCGCGCGCCCTCGCCGCTTTCGAGCAGGCCCTGACCTGCCTCCACCCCGACAAGGACAACGCATGAGCAACGCTATCCAGGCATGGCAACTCACCGTGGAGCGGTCGGGGGTGACCCGACCGTTGAATCAACGCCGGGCGCTTGATCGCATCGATCTGGCGGTGCCGCAGGGCGCCGTGGTCGGCGTGGTGGGCCGCAATGGCGCTGGCAAGACCACCTTGATCCGCGCTTTGCTGGGCCTCGTCACACCGACAGGCGGGCACAGCATGCTGTTCGGGGCTCCCAGCCTGAACCTGCCTGACTCCGTGAAGGATCGCCTCGGCTACATGGCGCAGACGCCCGACCTCTTCCGTGGCCTCACCGGGCTGGCCCACTTGCAGCAGATGGCTTCGGTCTACCGCGGTGTGAATCTGCGCGTTGCCGGCGCGCTGGCGGAGCGGCTCGACCTGAGCCTGGGCCAGCGCGCGGATTCGCTGTCCCTGGGCGATCAGCAAAAGCTCGCCTTGGTGTTGGCGTTGTGCCATGACCCGGACCTGCTGGTGCTGGACGAGCCCATGGCCAGCCTGGACCCGATCTCGCGGCGCGATGTCTTGCGCGCGCTGTTCGCCTTGCGCCAGCGAGAGGCGCCGCGCACCGTGCTCATTTCCAGCCACCTGCTGAGCGACCTGGAGCGCATCGTCAGCCACGTGCTGTTCATGCGGGAGGGCCGGCGGCAGCTCTACATGCGCTGGGACGACCTGCTGGAGCACGTGCGGTGCTTGCCTTGCGCCCAGGCGCCGGCTGACTGGGCACCGGGCGACCTGCACTGGTCAGCGCGGAACGGCGGGCAGTTGCTCGTCGACAACCGTCACCAAGCGGCTGCTGACGGGCGGCCCCTGGACATGACCGACGTGATGGAGTTGCTCAACTCATGAACACGAACTGGGTGGCCGAGCCTCGACTGGGGCTGGAAGACGGCTGGACCGATATCGGCCTGCTGGGGCCGGGGCTGGTGAGCGTGCTCGCGCTGGTGATGGCCGTCGGGGCTTCGACCGTGCCGATGGGGCTGTTGCACGGCCTGCTGGGGCTGCAGGCGGTGCTGCTCGCGTTGGCGGCGGCCATGACGACGTCTTCTGCTGCCGTGTGGGCCACGCGCTGGCGAGCCAGGGTCGCTCCTTCTCGTGGCGAGGCGCTGGCGCGTCAGCGGATGTGCATGCAGTTGTGGGTGACGGGGGTGGTCGGCCTGTTGGGGTTGCTGGCCTTGGCCGCGCGCGCGGAGGTGGGCCTGTCCCTGTCGCTGGCTCGGGTGCCTGAAGGGATGCTGGCCGTCTTGACGTTCTTGCTGGCGGCGCAGGTGCTGGGGGCCTGGTGCGGGCTGGCGTGGCGTGGCCTGGCGGACCGCTGGGTGCTGTGGGGCTGGTGCGTGCTCGGGCTGGCGTTGGCCGACCTGGGCTCGATCCGTGCGGCGCTGGCACAGGCGCCCTGGCTCGCGGCGCTGTCTCTGCTGGCATTGGGCGTCATCGCATACCCGCTCCCCAAGCAACTCGGCAGGGGGCAACCCTCCTGGGCGGGCATCCCGGTCGCCCCCGTGCGGCCGCTTCTGCGCACTCACCCACTGGGCGCGACGCTGCTGCCTTTCACGGATTGCAGAGGGACGGGCGGCAACCGGCCTGCTGTTGACCCTGGCCCTGCCGCCACAGCCGCGCGCTGGGATGGGCGTTGGACTGCGTCCTACTTCCCGTCGCTGCTGTTGAGCCAGGTGGTGATGAATCCCCTTGCCTGGGCGGCACACGCGTGGGGCCAGTCCGTCGACGGACTGGGCCTGCTGGCCTATCCCGCGTGGATCGTGCTGTTGATCTTGTTGGCCGGAGGCAGCCTGTGGCACCCTGGCCTGCACTGGCGGCAGCGCCTGGCGCCGGGGGCATGGTCGCCCCTTGGTTGGGCGGTGCGAATGCTGCTGTCAAACCTGGTGTTCGGCCTGCTCTGGCTGACGGCCGGGGTCGTAGCGGTCGTCTGGCTTGCGGCGCCCCATCAACAAGCGCTCATGGCCGGCACGTGGCTGACCGTGCTGGGCGATGTCACGCTGGCCGGCACGACCGCCGTGCTGCTGCGCGCCTGGCGCAACCAGCCGGCCGGGCTCGTGCTCGGGGCGCTGGGCGCGGGAGGTGGTGTGTTGATCATCGTCCTGCTGGCGGCGTGGGTGGGTCACCCGCTGGTGCGCGGGCCCGCATGGCTGGCCGTGCAGTTGTTGCTGTCCGTTGCGTTCGGCATCGCGGCCGTGCAACGCTGGGTGCGTCGGGACCTGAATCCACTGGCCGAACACGGATGAGCCATGCTAGCGTCCCTCGGCATGCAATCCCTCGCTGCCGCCATCGACGCCGCCGCCGCCCAGATCGAAGCCCAGGTCATCGCCTGGCGGCGTGACCTGCACCAGCATCCTGAACTGGGCAACCGCGAGTTCCGCACCGCGTCCATCGTCGCCGAGCATCTGCGCTCGCTGGGCTTTGACGAGGTCAGGACCGGCGTGGCGCACACCGGGGTCGTGGGCCTGCTCAAGGGCGGCCGGCCGGGCGGTGTCGTGGCGCTGCGGGCCGACATGGATGGCCTGCCGGTGACCGAGGAGGTGGAGCTGCCCTTCGCCTCCAAGGCCCGCGCGGTGTGGAATGGCGAGGAGGTGGGCGTCATGCATGCCTGCGGGCACGACTGCCACGTCGCCATCCTGATGGGCGTGGCCAGCATCCTGGCAGGCGTGCGTGAGCAGATCACGGGCAGCGTGAAATTCATCTTCCAGCCGGCCGAGGAGATGCCGCCTGAGGGCGAAGAGGGCGGCGCGGCGCTGATGATCAAGGAGGGCGTGCTGGAGAACCCGACGCCCAGCGCCATCTTCGGGCTGCATGTGACGTCGCGTCAGCCGGCGGGTGTCATCGGCTACCGGCCAGGGCCCACCATGGCCAGCTCCGACAAGCTCAAGATCACCGTGCGCGGTAAGCAGACGCATGGCGCCGCACCCTGGCTCGGCGTGGACCCCATCGTCACCTCCGCGCAGATCGTGCTGGGTCTGCAGACCATCGTCAGCCGCACCCTCGACCTGAACCGCGAGCCGGCGGTCGTCACCATCGGGGCCATCAAGGGCGGGGTGCGCGAGAACATCATCCCGGACACCGTCGAGATGCGCGGCACCATCCGCAGCTTCGACGAAGGCATGCGTGACGCCATCCACGAGCGTGTGACCCAGCTGGCCGAGGGCATCTCCGCGGCATCGCGCGCCAGCTGCCAGGTCTGCATCACCAAGAACTACCCGGTCACCCGCAACGACCCCGTGCTGACCGAGCAGATGGTGCCCACGCTCACCCGCGTCGCCAGCACCGGCCCGCGGCCGATGGGCATCGAGGTCGTGCCCAAGGCCACGGGCGCGGAAGACTTCTCCTTCTTCCAGCGCCTCATTCCGGGCCTGTTCTTCTTCGTCGGCGTGACGCCGCCCGAAATCGTGCCCAGCCAGGCCTACTCCAACCACTCGCCCCGGTTCGTCGTGGACGAACGCGGCCTGGAGGTGGGCGTGCGCGCCCTGGCCCACCTGGCGGTGGATTACCTCGCCCAGCGCCAACCCTGACCTCGGAGCGCGCACCGCGCCGCTCCCTCTCCAGCGGCTTGCGCTGATCCGGCTTTGCCGGGCAGCCGCAAGCGCCCCCTTGAGGGGGCCGGCGAAGCCGGTAGGGGGTGGGCTCAGCTAGGTGCGATGTTCAGGAAGAAGCGCGACAACCAACCCACGGCATGCGCGTCGGCCGTGGCCCCGCGCCCGCGCTGCTCGATGCGCACATTGGCCACCGAGGTGGAGGCGACCGCATTGCCCTGGCCGATGGCGCGCGGGTCGACCTGGCCCGAGAAGCGCAGCACATCGACATTGCGGTTCACGCCGATCTGCTTCTCGCCGCTGATCATCAGATGACCGTTGGGCAGCACGGCCGTCACCACGGCGGTGATGGCGCCGGTGAACTCGTTGGTGTTCTGATTGCTGCCCTTGCCCTTGTTGTCGTTGGCCGAGGTGGCAGCGGCGCTGGCCTTGCCGAAGGAGTTGCTGGCAATGCCGGGCAGGGCCGTGACGCCGGCCGACAGGCTGCCCGTCTTGCTCAGTTCGCTGGTGCTCGTCTGCGTGGCTGACACCCGCTCGGTGATGTTGATGGTCAGCGTGTCGCCGACCAGTCGGGCGCGGTGGTCTTCGAACAGCGGCCGGTAGCTCGCGCCCTGGTAGATCGCGCCGTTGGTGGGCGCCAGCGGCTGCACCGGCGGCAGATTGACCACCGGCGTGTGCGCCAGCTCCACCTGCGGCTCGGGGTAGGGCGTGGCGCAGCCAGTCAGGGCGATCACGACAGCAAGGAGGGTGAGCAGGTGTTTCATAGGGTGCTCCGGCGATGTCGGCTTCTGCCACAGAGGCACAGAGACACAGAGGCGATGGGTCAATGCCAGCTTCTCTGTGTCTCTGTGTCTCTGTGCCTCTGTGGCTGTTTTCTGGGGGCTTAGATCTGAGCGAGCTTTTGCAGCATCTGGTCCGAGGTCTGCACGGCCTTGGAGTTCAGCTCGTACGCGCGCTGGGTCTGGATCATCTGCACCAGCTCTTCCACCACGTTGACGTTGGAGGTCTCCACAAAGCCCTGCTGCAGCGCGCCCATGCCGTTGTTGTTGGGCGCGCCGGTGTTGGGCGTGCCGCTGGAGGCGGTTTCGGCGAACAGGTTCTGGCCTTTCGGGTCCAGGCCGGCCGGGTTCACGAAGTTGGCGAGCTGCAGCTGGCCCACCGTTTGCGGGGCGGTCTGGCCCGGCAGGGTCACGCTGACGGTGCCGTCGTTGCCGATGGTCAGGCTCTGGGCGTTGTTCGGGATCGTGATGCCGGGCAGCACGGTGTAGCCGTTGCTCGTCACCATCTGGCCGTTGGCATTGAGCTGGAAGCTGCCGTCACGGGTGTAGGCGGTGGTGCCGTCGGGCATCTGGATCTGGAAGAAGCCATCGCCCTTGATGGCCAGGTCCAAGTTGTTGCTGGTCTGCTGCAGGTTGCCTTGCGTGTAGATGCGGGCCGTGGCCACCGGGCGCACGCCCAGGCCGACCTGCAGGCCGGTGGGCAGCACCGTCTGCTCGGTGGTGTTCGCGCCGCTCTGGCGCAGGTTCTGGTAGATCAGGTCCTCGAAGACCGCATGCGAGCGCTTGTAGCCATTCGTGGCCACGTTGGCGAGGTTGTGCGAGATGTTGTCCAGCTGGGTCTGCTGGGCTTCCATGCCGGTCTTGGCAATCCAGAGCGAGCGCATCATGGTGGGGGCCTGGTCATGCGAGGGAAATCAATGCGAGAGGGTCTGCGCGGGCACATGGCGTCGTTGCGCGCCTTGCCTGGGCACGAGCCCAGGCGGCGTCGCCCGCCTGGCCCTGCACCCGCGCAGACCCTCTCCCGGAGGGTTGTCACTCAAAAACCCGCGCGCGGCTTTGCAAGGCCTCGCTGGGGATGACCCCAGCGTCGACCTTGCGCCTTGCTCGCGGGCTTTTGAGTGGCAACGCATGGACTTCCCTCGCATGATCAGGC
>JAIPCJ010000074.1 GCA_021738245.1 Methylotenera sp.
ATGCGTCGCTGGAAGATGCCTTCCTGCAGATCACAAGCGCCGGCGCTGCCGAGGCCGACGCCCAGGAGCCCCGCCCGTGACGCCCCTGCGACCGCTGCCGAGTGCCTGGCAGATGCTGTGGCTGGTCACGCGGCTGCGCCTGCTGCGATTGGTGAACTTGTTCGGCGCCGTGAGCCGCCTGTCCTTCGGTGCCAAGAGCAAGGGCGATGCGCACAGACCCCAGCGCACGGGAACGGGCCGCAAGAAGGGCGTCGGTCTGCTGGCCGGGTTGTTCCTGGGCGGCATGATGCTGTTCGGGTTCGGCGTCATGGCGCAGCAGAGCCTGCGCAATCTGCATCACACGCTCGTCGTGCAAGCGCAGATCGACGCGGTGGGCGGTGCGGAGGGCGTGAGCGAGGCGGGCGAGAAGTTCAGCCAGACCTTCGAGCGCCCGGCGGTGGAGCCGGTGCTGTTGCGCGCCACCGCGGGCCTGATCGCGCTGCTGTGGGTTGTGGCCGTCTGCAATGACCTCGGCACCCGCGAGCTGGCCCGGCCGGAGTGGGACATGGAATGGCTGGTCACCCTGCCCATCCGCATGCCCACCCTGCTCTGGGCACGGTTGGCAGAGCGCAGCGTGACCAGCCTGTTCGCGCTGCTGTCCCTGTTGCCCCTGCTGCTGGTGCTGGCCTGGCAGCAGGTGTCACCGGGTTGGCTGGTGCCGCTGATGGTGTTGGCCGCTGCCTTGCCTCTGTTTGCCCTTGCCGCGCTGTTGAGGTCGGTGGTGGACATCGGCCTGCGCCTGCGCCTGGCGCCGGCACGCCTGCGCAATCTGCAGGCCCTGATGTCGGTGCTGGGGCTGCTGGGCTTGTACCTGGCCTTGTCGGTCGGGAGCTCGCAGGGAGCGAGTTTGGGGGTGTCGATGGTCAGCGAGAGCCCGGCCTGGCTGCTGTGGACACCACCGGGCCTGGTCGTGCAGGCGCTGTATGCCGGCACGCCATGGCAGGCCCTGGTGCTGCTGCTTGCCGCCTGGGCGCAGGCCGGCCTGCTGCTGGTGGCGGGCGTGGCCTGGATGCACCGGCAGCTGCGTCATGGGCTGCTGTCGGGCGGCTCGCGCGAGGCCGGCGCCCGCGGGCCGGGCGTCGCGCGCAGCGCCCGAGGCGGCTGGCAACTGCCCCTGCGTTCGCCGGTGCAGCGTCGCGAACTGCTGCTGCTCGCTCGTGACCGCAACTTCCTGGTGCAGACCCTGCTGCTGCCCGTGCTGATCATCGGCAGCCAGATCATGCTCAACGGCGGCACCCAGGCACTCGGCCAGCTGTTCAGCGGCCCGCCGGCACTGATTGCATCCATCGCCTTCGGGCTGGCGAGCTACATGCTGATGCTGTCGGCCTTCCAGACGCTCAACACCGAAGGCGCGGCCTTGTGGCTGCTCTACACCTTCCCCCGCAGTGTGGGCAGCGTGCTGCGTGACAAGGCGGCCCTGTGGGCCGTCATTGCGCTGGCCTACCCGGTCGGCGTGCTGCTGCCCGGCGCCCTGCATCTGGCACCCGGCGCGGGCTGGCGCTACCTGGGGCTTGGCCTGTTGGCCTTGGCCGGGGTGCCGCTGTTCTCGGTGATTGCCGTCTCGCTCGCGGTGTTTGCCAGCGACCCGCTGGCGCAGGAGCGCAGCGCGCGCGTGCGGCCGGGCTTCGTCTACCTGTTCATGATGCTGAGCGGCTTCTATGGCTATGGCCTCTGGGCGGCGGCGTGGTGGCAGTCCCTGGTCATCCTGCTGCTGGTCGGTCTGCTCGCCCTGGCCCTGTGGCAGAAGGCGAACGACGCCTTGCCCTTCCTGCTCGATCCGGTGGCCTCGCCCCCGGCCCAGCCGTCGGTGGCGGACGGCCTGATCGCCGCGACGGCTTTCCTCGTGCTGCAGCTGATGCTGTCAGCCCTGTGGCGCTTCTTGCAGCCCGACAGACCCGGCGCCGGCGTGCTGGTGTCCTTTGTGGCGGCCGGTGCACTGACCTACGGCCTGGCGCGCCTGGTGTACTGGCGTGCCGGCGTGAAGACGCTGCCCTCGCTGCTCGGCACGGCCGGGCAGCGCAGCGCCGCGGTGCGGGAGGGCCTGCTGTGGGGCGCGGCGGCGGCCGGGCTGGGGGCTGCCTACCTGCTGGCCCTCAGGCAGCTGTCGCTGGTGCCCGAGGCCGGCGCTGCGATGGCGCCGGCCTTGCGCATCGGGCTGGCCTGGCTGTGCGTGCTGGCGGCGCCGGTGTTCGAGGAGTTCATCTTCCGCGGTCTGATCTTTGCGGGCCTGCGCCGCTCCTTCGCATGGTGGCCCTCGGCGGCCGCCAGCGCGGCGGTCTTTGCGGTCGTGCATCCGCCGGTGTCCATGATCCCGGTGTTCTTTCTGGGGCTGTGCACCGCGGCGGCCTACGAACGTGGCCGCAGCTTGATGGCTCCGATGCTGGTGCACGCGGTCTACAACGCAGTGGTCGTGGGCCTGCAGTTCGGTTGGCCGGGGCGCTGAGGCCGCGGAGGCTGGCCCCATCGGGCCATCCCTCGTTCACGGTCAGTGGCTCTCCTGGGCGAAGTGCGCCCGGCGCCCGGCCGGCAGCATGACGACTCTGTTCAACGGATCGAGTCCCCTCATGTCGACCTCTCGTTTTTTTGCGCTCACGGCGCTGCTGGCCCTGGCGGCCGCGGTCGTGGTGGAACCGGCGCGGGCCGAGGCGCCCGAGCAGTCTTTCGTGTTCAGCCAGACGGGCTTCGCCGACGAGGCCCGCATCACCGGCGCCTTTGCGGGCGCCGACCTGGATGGCGATGGCTGGCTGTACGGCTACGAGCTCACCCGCTTCGAGCTGCACTGGAGCGGCAACCGTGCGGTGGCCGCGTTCAGCCTCGGCTTCGATGACCGCGCGGGCCTGGAGTTCGAGCTGGCCACCGGCCGGGTCTGGCACATGGCCGGTGTCAGCACCGATGCCGAAGGCGGGCGTCACTTCAGCTACGACAGCATGGGCTGGCCGAGCTACGAGGTGCCCGGCACGGTGAGCGACGAGCCGCTCGGCCTGTCTTCCAGCTCCTGGGCCCCGCTGGCGGTGTCGGCCGCCGTGCCGGAGCCGCAGAGCTTGGCGCTGTGGCTGGCCGGCTTGGGCGTGGTGGCCTTGCGCAGGCGGGGTAGGCCGTGTCACTGACAATGGCGCGATGGTCGCGCCGTTGTTCACCGCCCTCATCACCCCGCCCCCTGCCGCCACGGCGCCCGCGCATGAGCGCTTCATGCATCTGCTGCGCCTGGCCCTGGGCAGCGGGCAGTTCGGCAAGCTGCTGCTGTCGGGCCCCGTGGGCGACGACGAGGATGTGGAGCGGCTGACCGTGCGTGCCATCGAGCTGCGCGGTGAGCCGGCGCTCAGCTTTCTGTGGCGCCACCGCACCAAGGACATCACCAAGAACCACGCGCCCGAGGCGGGCCTGGGCGAAATCGCCCGCCTGCTCGGCGCGCGATTTCGCAATGCCCATCTGCACACGGCGACCGAAGAGGTGCAGTTCGCCGTCAGCCGCAAGGGCCGGGAGACGCTGCGCGTGACGCGCATCGACGCCGCCGAGGCGCCCGCGCCTGCCGTGCATGACAAGGCCAAGCACCGGCCGCTGGAGATGGCCCACCCGGTGTGGGCGGCACTGGGCCTCACGCATCTCGTCAAGGGCGAGCCGGCCCTGGTGCCGGCCATGGCGCGCAAGTGGAAGCAGATCAACCGCTTCGTCGAGATCCTGTCGGCTGCGGTCGACGAGGCCGGCTTGCAAGGCCCGGTGCGCGTGGCCGATTTCGGCTCCGGCAAGGGCTACCTGACCTTTGCGGTGCACGACTGGCTGCAGGCCCGGGGCCTGGCGCCGCGGGTGACCGGCATCGAGCTGCGTGACGACATGGTCAAGCTGTGCAATGCCGTCATCGAAGGCGAGCAGTTGCAGGGCATCCGCTTCGACCAAGGCGATGTGCGCACCCAGGCCGTGCAGCCGCTGGACGTGATGATTGCCCTGCATGCCTGCGACATCGCGACCGACCATGCCCTGCACGTGGGCCTGCAAAGCGGCGCGCGCATCATCATGAGCTCGCCCTGTTGCCACAAGGAGCTGCGCCCCCAGATGACGCTGCCCGAGGTGCTGCGGCCCATGCTGCAGCACGGCATTCACCTCGGCCAGGAAGCCGAGATGGTGACCGACTCGCTGCGCGCCCTGTTGCTGGAGAGCCAGGGCTATCGCACGCAGGTGTTCGAGTTCATCGCGCTGGAGCACACCAGCAAGAACAAGATGATCCTGGCGGTGAAGGCGCAGGGCGCTGCCGCCGCGGCACTCGCCGCACGGCGGCCGGAACTGCTGGCGCAGATTGCCGAGATCAAGCGCTTCTACGGGTTGAAGGAACAGCGGCTGGAGCAGTTGCTGGCCGCGTGAGTCGCAAAGCAGCGGCCGTGCAAGTTCAGCGGCAGCACTGCAGCAGACCCCAGCGCGCCCGGGGCCACATTCGGGGCAGCCGCAGTTGCCGCAGGCACGACTGTGGCGATGCAATCCGGCCCAGCACCCGGCCCGGCACCGAAACCCTCTGGAACGGGGCGCTTGCCAACAACCATTCCGGGAGCTGAATGCCTCTGCACAACCTTGACCGTTGCCTGCTGCCCTGGGTGCTGTGGGCCGGCCTGCTGAGCGCGCCCACGGCACGGGCGCAGGAGGACTTTCCGAGCGCCGAGCAAGCCCAGCCGATCAGGGTCGACCGGCTGGCCGCCCTGCATGCCGCCGGGGTGGCCTACCTGCGCGTTGCCGTCGGCGACCAGCAGGCACAGCAGTGGTTGACCGCCGTGGCCGACATGCCGGGCGGTCTCCATGTCGTCGCTGCCTGCTTGGGCTCGTTCGACCGGCCGGGGCAGTCACAGGCCTTGCTGGGGCTCGTCACGGCCGATGCAAGCCGGCTGATGTATGCCGTTTTCCCGCCGGGTGCCGCACCGCAGGTGGTGTGGGATGAGAAGCCGGCACCCGGGCCCGTGACGGGGACCATGCCGCGTTTTCCGAGTGCCCGCTGCCTGTCCTGGACCGCCATCGAGCGGCTGAACGCCCGCCGTCGCGCGGCAGGCGTTCAAGAAGCGGTCAAGCGACGCTCCTTCATGGATGCCGCCTGCGTGGCACCGATGGCGTCGGACTACGAGTACATCTGCTACGGCTGGGACACCGGGCGTCGGCGCTGGGAGCGGCTGGGCGGCTGGCTGCAGCCCTGAGGGCCGACGGCTGCCGGTCGCCCAAGTGCAGCGCTGCTGGGCAGAATGCCGCCACGGGAGGTCCCATGAACCTGCATCACGACATCCTCGAAGCCGCCTATCCCGGGCAGAGCCATCGATTCTTCCTGCCGATCAGCATCGGTGGCACGCCAGCGCTCGCGGACGAAGGCGCCGGCCTCATCCTGTCGGGCATCAAGACGGCGACCTCTTCGGCCTTCTGGGACTACCCGGACGGCCGCATCCCGTTCGCCGGTGCGCTGTCCGTGCTGCTGGACGGGCGAGACCAGCCCGTGGCCATCATCGAAACGACCGGCGTCATGCCGGTGCGCTACTGCGACGTGACCCAGGCCATGGCCCTGGCCTACGGCGAAGGCGAGCGCACGCTGGCGTCCTGGCATCACCACACCGGCGGCTGGTACCGCGCCAAGGCGGCGCGCGAGGGGCAGTCGTTCAGTGACGAGACCATCATCCTCTGGGAGACACTGGCCGTGGCGCGGCGCTTGTCGTCAAGCGCGACGGATGATTCAGGTTCGAACCCCACCCCCCAGCAGCACTCAGGACTTTGATCGTGCGCCTCAGCTCTTGGATTGCCGGGCCTTTGCTGCTCGCGCTCGCTCTGCCGCTGGCCGCTGCCGAGCGCCCCGACCCGCGTCAAGCCTTCGTGCAACTGCGGCCTGACCTGAGCCACCTCCAGTTCGTCTGGGCCCAGACCGAGGGCGACCTGAACGGCGATGGCCTTCCAGACGTCGCCATGCTGTTGACCGGCAGCACCGGCACCGACGCCGGCCGGGACGAGCGGCTCGTGGTCCTGGCCGGTACCCCCGCAGGCGGCTACCGCGTGTTGTCCGTGTCGGGTGATTTCTGCCATCCGAGCAAGTTCTACAACCTGGAGGTCCAGCGCGGCGCGCTGCTGGTGGAAGCGGTGGAGACGGCAGACGCCAGTCGACGGGGCAGCACGACCTGGCGGCTGCGCTACAACGCCAGGCTGCAGGACCTGGAGCTGATCGGCGAAGACACGCGGTCAGAAGACGAGAAAGCCGGCGAGGCGGAACATGGCAGCACCAACTTCCTGACCGGCCGGCACACGTCCACGACACGCATCAAGGGCAAGACCAGGACGACCACACGACAGCTCACCATCGCCGCTCGGCCCGTTCTGAACGGCTGGGACTGCGGGCGCTGACGTCATGCGGGCCCGATTCGCCCTTCGCCTCGTGTGCTACGGGCTCGCCACTGTGCTTCTGATTGGCGCCGGCTGGTGCCTGCTGTGGGTGCTTTCATCCAGCAGCATGGCGTTCGCGGCATGCAGCGGGAAGCTGGGCCTGGGCGCTTCGAATGCCCGATGCAGACAGCCTGCAATCGCAGGCTTGCTTGCCGTCGCCAGTTTGCTGGGCGCTGTTCTCGCGGTCATCATCGGCAGCAGGTTGGGCCGACGGTGTTGAGCGGTGGGTGTCGAGCGGCGCAGCGCGGCCCGCAGCCGTCCCTCAACACGATTTCGACGCCAACTCCCAAGCGATTCAGCAGTTGCACGGCGTGCTACGAGCGCCATCGCCACGGCCTTGTCGCGATCGCCAAGTTCGCATGCGAGAGTAGGGCTCAAACGGGTTGCCGGTAGCGCGAGCGCCGAGCAGAGGTAGCAGTCGGCCAGGAGCGGTCGGCCGCGACTGACCGCTCTCAGGTAGCGTCGCACCATGAAGCTCTACGGATACTCGGACTCGGCGCGTGAAGCGGGAAGCGTTTTGCCGGACGCCCTTGCCGAGGTTAGTTTGGTGGCGACGCCCGCCGAACTTCAAGCGCTCGCTGGATTCCTGATCGAGTGTGCGAAAGAGATGGAGCGCATGGGCGATTCCTTTGACCATGTTCATCTCAGCGACCGTATCGCCGCCTTTCGCGCGTCCCCGCATCTTGTGGTTGCTCGGGGAAGCGCCTCATGAGTCCGAATTCGGCCAGGAGCGGTCAGCTGCGGAGGTCTGCTTCCACGCTTGTAGGGATGGCCGTGGGACGCGGGGGTACCGGGGGACATGGAGCATCAGGCCCGCCCCGCTGCCCGCGTCCATCTCGGTCGATGCAGGGGAGCATTGAGGGGGCGACCCGACGAGTCGTCGTAGCGAGCAATTTAACGGCTGCCTTCCGGCCGCGATTTCCTTGGATCGGCAGACCGCTCAGGGTCGGTAGCCGTCCTCTACTCACCCCGTCCCCCAGCGGGTAGCGCCTCTCAACGGCAGGGCCACTGAGCCAACTGGCCGCAAGCCAGCGCCCTGGACCCAGCGCAGCAGCGCTGCGGCTTGTCGATCCCGCACCGGTTGATTCGTCGTCCCATCCGCATGCGCCTGATCAAGCCATGCCTTGCCATCTGGAGCTGCCCATGCCGACACCCGACAAAGTCAAAGGCCCCGCGTCCTACTTTCCGTCCATCGAGAAGACCTACGGCCAACCTGTTGAGCACTGGCTGGCCGTCCTGCGGGCGGCGGGCGACTTGAAGCACATGGAATTGGTTGCCTTGCTCAAGTCGGCTCATGGGCTGGGGCATGGGCATGCGAATGCGCTGGTGGCCCATCACCTGGCCGGGCGCTAGCTGAATCAGGCGAAAAAAAACGGCTCCGTGGAGCCGTCTTCCGCGAGCCGCTGCGGGCCTCAGTAGCGACCGCCGCCAAAGCCGCCGTTGCCGTAGCCAACGTCCGCCCGGTGGCTCGCGCGGTAGCCGGTGGCGCTGTGGGCGCCCGGGGCGCTGCGTTCTTCGCGGGGGCGGGCCAGGCTGACAACGATGCGGCGGACGTCGGCCGACAGGCCGGTCAGCGCGCTGATGGCCCCCCGGGCCGACTCTGCCGAGCTCATCTCGACGAAGCCGAAGCCCTTGGACTGGCCGGTGTCACGGTCCATCATGACCTTGGCCGACGCCACGTCGCCGAACTCGGCGAAGTTGCTCTTCAGGCTGGCATCGGTGACGGAATAGGGCAGGTTGCCCACGTAGATCTTGCTGCTCATGGTCGAGCCTTTCTTGGAGTCAGGGGGCGTCACCAGTCGGCAGGCTGGCAGGGCCGGACCCTGAAGGGGATATCGGCCTGTGCTGTGGGCACTGGCCTGAGCGGGAGGGGCGGTTGGCCGAGGCTCGGCGGGCCAACGGGCGACAGGCGTCGCGCATCTCGGCGGGCATGGCGAGCCGCCGGGCGAGCCGGCCGGTTGGGCGGCGTCGCTTGGTGGATTATACGAGTCGGGTAATTTTGAAGCGTTTTGATATTTCGCACGCTTCTAAAGGGCGGTGCCGAGCGGCGCCGCTGGGTTCAACAGCCGCAGCCGTAGCCGAATGTGTCGCGGCCCAGCACCTTCCAGGCACCGCCGATGTTGGCGAGCTGCAGCCGCCACCAGGGGTCGTCGGTCGTGGACATCATGTCCAGGTGGCCCGGCCCGCGGCCCACGCCTTCCAGCACGACCAGGTCGGGACGGCCGTCACCATCGAGGTCGAAGCTCATCTGCACGACGCGCACGAAGCCGGTCGCTTCGCGGTCGAGCTTGATCACCTGCTCGCTGCGTTCGGCCTTGGTGCGGGGCGGCGCCTGCAGCGCGTTGTAGCCAAACAGCCGGGGTGGGCCGCCACGCCGCGGCGGCGGTGTCAGGCCCATGCCGGCCTCCTGGCCGTAGCGCCAGATGGGGCCGTCGACATCGCCGAAGCCGAAGCCGGGCGTCCAGTCGCCGCACTCGGGCTCATCCACATCACGCCACAGCAGTTCGGTGTAGCTGGCCGTGTTGGGTTCGCTCGTCAATGTGCCGTCGCGATGCAGCCGCACGAACTGCACCGGGCGGGTCAGCGACTCGGTGCGGCTGAGCATGTCGTAGAGCCCGGCTGCCGCGTTGGGCTCGTCGCTGCGGCGCTGCGGTTTGCGCGGCGCGACCACCGTGCGGTAGATGCCGTCGAAGCGGCCGGCCAGGGCCTGGGCGTTCTCGCCCGGCGGGCCGATCTCGGCCTCGGTCTTGAACAGGGAGGGCGCCGCGGTGGGCAGCTCCAGCGCGCGCATCAGGCGCAGCACCCGTTCACCCCCGCCCTCAGCGGAAATGGGATCGTGCAACGGGCCAGACAGGCCGAAGGCATTGGCGATGCGATGCGCGGCGCCGCTGGCGCGGTACTCGCGTTCCCACAGGGCCTTGTCCTGGCCGGACTGCGCTTGCGCGCGGCGGGCCGGGCTGAGCAGCGACGGGTCGTGCGCCGCCGCCAGCGCCTTCAAGGCCGCCCAGTCGGGCAGCGGTGGCGGCGGGCTGCCCTTGAGGCCCAGGGCCAGGTGCGCCTTCATGCGCTCCAGCGGTTCGTCGCGCGGCCAGGGGCCGGCCTTGGCCGACTCGGGCAGGGCCTTGGCGAGTTGCTGGGCATGCGCTTCGAGCTTCCACCAGCCGGGCGCCCGCCAGAAGGCGCGTATGGGGTCGGGGTCATCCCCGGCGGCCATGGCTGCCGGGAGCGGCTCCACGCCAAGGTATTGGCAGGCTGCATAACCGCTCGGGCCATCGGGCTTGCCGGTGCGGTCCTGGGGCTGCACTTCGCAATAGCCGGCGCTGGCCTCGGCCTTCAGCAGCCTCACCGTGCGGTTCACCGCCAGCCTCGACAGTTGCGGCGCCTCGCGCGATGGGCCACTGCGCAGGATCACGGCCGTGCCGGTCACCCAGCGCTGGTCGGCTGGCACACCCCCCTGGCCGGCGCGCGGCCGCGCCACCGGGTCGGCACTCAGGTACTGGCAGGCGACGTAACCGTACAGGCCGTCGCCTTCGATCAGGCAAAAGCCGTCGAAGACGGTCGGGCTCTTCAGGATCACCTGCGCGCCCCGCTGCAGCAGGCCACGCACGGGCTGGTCGAGGCCGGGGCCGTTGCGCACGCGCAGATCGTCGGCCTTGATCCAGCGGGGCGGTTGTTCCAGCGCCTGGCCGAGGGGCGCAAGGGTGCTCAGGGCCAGCCCGAGCAGGGCATTGAGGGCAGCCTTCACCGGGCGTCGGGGCATCTTGCACTCATTCTGCTGCGACATCGAGGTACTCAGCGTCCTGCCGTTGGCCTACCAGCCGCACGACGAGGACATGATCTGCGCGCTCGAAGTACCAGAACGACAACGGGAAGCCGTTCAAGCGCCAGGCTCGCAGCCCGTCAATGTCAAGTTCCTGGCCGATGGCCGGGGAGCCAATGCCCGGTTGCTGCGCCAGCGCATGCAGCGCCTCCTGCATCGCCACGACCAGCTTCTTCGCGACGCGTGCCCCGGCTTGCGTGCTGTAGTAGAGCACCTCTTCGCGCCGGTCTTGCTTGGCCGCCGGGGTCAGAAGCGCGGGCTTCACGGGCGTCGGCCGTCGGCGATGGCGTGCAGTTCAGCCCAGTCGTCGCGTGTGTCTGCCGTTGCCTGGCCACTGGCCAGGCCGTTCTCCACCAGGGCGCGGAGCCGCAAGACTCGCTGCTCGCGCTGATCCTTTCGGATCAGCTCGCGCACGTACTCGCTGGTGTTGCCATATTCCCCGGACTCCACCCGCTGGGCGACGAAGGCGCGGAGGGCCTCGGGGAGGGCGATGTTCATGGTGCTGGTGCTCACCATGAAATGCTGATTCCGTTGGCAACCGTTGTCAAGCTGCCTGGAACTCCGCCAGGGCGCCGACGGCCTGTCCAATACCAGCTTGCCGACGCCCGCTGCGCAGCGTCGTTCGCCCCATCACCCTGCCATCGCCCCTGTCGTGTGCGGGGGGCTGGGCATCCCACCGCACCGCGGACCGGCTGTCGTGAGGCCTCTCAGCCGCGTCGGCGTGCCCGCAGGCCGAGCGCCAGCAGGCCCGGCAGCATCAGCGCCCAGCCGGCCGGCTCGGGCACCACGGCGGCGGTCTCGACGCCGCTCAGGTGCACACGCCAGAAGCCGCCCTTCTGGTCGTTGGCGTTGACGTCGTAGCTCGGCTGGTTCCAGCTGGCCAGAGGGATGGGCGTGTCGCCGTCGTAGGTGAAGCCGGCCGACAGCGTCGAGCCCAGCCTCAGGTTGGAGGCTGCGTTCAGCACCAGGCGGTAGCTGCCGGCCGCGCTGGCGGTGAACGTCAGGCCGGCGTCGTAGAAGCCAGCGCTGGCGTTGACGAGGCTGCCTTGGTCATCGTCTTCCCGCACGATGACATCGCCCTGGGCCAGGTAGAGCTGCGGGTCGAAGTTCAGGCCCGACTGCCAGCTGTCGGTCCACAGCGAGATGCTGCTGCCGGCGGCGACCTGGAAGTCGATGACGATCTTGTCGTTGTGGTTGACCGCCTGGCCGGAGAAGGTCAGGTCGGCCGCGCCCGCGTTCAGCGACAGCAGGGTGGCCAGGAGCGTGAGGGAGTGCTTCATGTCGAGGGTCCGTGGGAGGTTCAGGGGGCCAGGGCCGGCGGGTTGGCGCGGTTGGGCGTCTGGGCGGAGGCGCGCAGGCGGTTCTCGCCGGCACGCACCTCGAAGGCGGTCGCAAAGGTCTCGATGTTGCTGGGGCTGGCGACCGTGTCGACGTACCACCACTCGCCCACGACGCGGTCACGGTTCACGTCCATGAGCATGTAGCCGCGGCGGGTCAGCTGCACGTACTTGAAGTGCGGGTTGAAGGAGCGGATGGCGCCGGCCACGGCGCCGGTCGTGTCGGTGTCGATGCCGGGCGAAGTGACCGAGGTGCCGACGAACTCCACCGCCAGCGAGCCCGCGCCGGTGGCCTTGTCGTAGGCGGCCGGGTTGTAGGGGTTGGGGTGCAGGTCGGCGGCCCAGCTGCTGTGGATGTCGCCGGTCAGCACGACGACGTCGTTGACCTTGGCGTTCGCGGCATCGCCCTGGATGCCCGCGAAGATGCGATTGCGCGCCGGCTCGTAGCCGTCCCACTGGTCGCTGTTGATGAAGTACAGGCCCGGGTCGGTCGCCTGGTTGCTGCCCGGCGCCTTGAGCTGGGCAAACATGACGCCCTGGCCGAGCAGCTTCCACTGGGCCGGCGTGGTGCGCAGGCGGTTGATCAGCCAGGCCTCTTGCGCATCGCCCAGCAGGGTGCGGCTCGGATCGCCGTAGCCCGGGTCAGTGGTCGCAAACCCGGCGCCGAAGGCGGTTGGGTGCACGGCCGTGGTCAGCTGCTCGGAGCGGGCGTTGATGCGCTCTTCCAGCATCAGCAGTTCGGCCAGGTCGCCGTAGGCAAAGCTGCGGTGGTTGTCGCGCAGGTTGGCCACATCCACCGGGCGCACCGGCATCCATTCGTAGTAGGCCTGCATCGCGGCGGCCACGCGGGCGCTCCAGTCGCCTTCGGTGGCGGGCTGGTGGTTCTCGGCGCCGGTCTTGAAGGCGTTGTTGGCCGTCTCGTGGTCGTCCCAGATGGCGATCAGCGGATGCTGGCGGTGCATGGCCTGGGAGTCGGCATCGCGCTTGTACTGCGCATGGCGCTGGCGGTAGTCGGCCAGCGTGACGATCTCGTTGGCCGGTTCGGGCGTGCGCACGCTGCCGTACTGGCGGGCGCCGTACTCGTAGATGTAGTCGCCCAGGTGCATGACCAGGTCGAGGTCGGCCCGCGCGGCGATGCGGGCGTAGGCGTTGAAGTAGCCGTAGGCGTGGTTGGAGCAGCTCACCACCGCGAAGCGCAGGCTGCTCACGCCCGTCGTCGGCAGGGTCTTGGTGCGGCCCACGGGGCTGTCCACGCCCTCCGCGCTGAAGCGGTAGTAGTAGGTCGTGCCGGGCTTGAGGCCTGCGGCATCGACCTTGACCGTGTAGTCGCGGCCAGGGTTGGTCTTGGCGACACCGCGCTGCACGATCTGCGTGAGCGCGGGGTCGGTCGCCACCACGTACTGCACCGCGATGGCCGGGCGGGCCGCCGAGGGCGTCACGCGGGTCCAGAGGATGACGCGGTCAGACAGCGGGTCGCCGCTGGCCACGCCGTGCTCGAAGCGCACCGGCCCGGTGGTCTGCGCGAGCAGCGGCGTGGCGCTCGCCACCGCCACGGCGCCAGCGCCTGAGCGTTTGAAGAAGTCGCGGCGGCTGCTGCCTTCGCGCGACGGCTGAACCTTGCTAGGACGACCCATGCGTTACCTCGTGTGCGCTGCCGCAGCGGCTGCTGCGGATGGGCGCGGAGGATGGGTCGCTTCTGTGAAGCGGTCGTGACGACGCGGTTCAGCGCACCCGGCGGCGCTGCGCCAGCAGGCCGGGCCAGCCCAGGCCGGCGCCGATCAGGGCCCAGCTGCCCGGTTCGGGCACCGGCGCCACGGCGCCCCACTGGATGGTGTGCCCGTCGGTGGCGAGGCCATTGGCGGCCGTGAAGCCGTAGTACACCGGCAGATCCACCAGCCCCAGCGCGGCGAAGTCCACCCCGGCCTGCACGCTGAAGCTGCCGACGTCGGGGTTCCAGATCGTGCCGGTCAGGGTGCCGGCGTGGTCTGCCAGGCCGGAAGGCGTGTAGTCGAACGTCGCGATCAACGCGTAGTTGCCGTTGCGGATGGCGTCCCCCAGCCCGGTCTCGGTGTAGGCCACCGGCGTGGTCACGCCCTGCGTGAGGATCTGCAGACTGGGCGAGACCGGCTCGCCGTCGAAGTGGAAGGTGTCAATCGCGAACGCCAGGCTGCGCGACGACAGGCCCTCATAGCCGAGCCCGGAGCCGGTGCCGCCCACGCCGGTGGCATCGGCCAGCACGAAGGTCAGGCCGTCGCCGCGCACCTCGTCGGGGTTGTTGTGGATGTTGAAGGCGAAGCGGAAGCTGAACGCGGTGTTGAAGTCCAGCAGCAGCGTCTGCGGCGCCCAGCCGGCACCGGCCGAGCCGCCGACCGTGGCCTGGGTCAGGTTCAGCGTGCTGTAGGTGAAGCCGTTGCCGGGCGTCAGGTTCTGGGCGCTGGCGCTGCCGTAGAGCGTCCAGGCGGGGAAGTTGGGGCTCTGGCCAGGGTCGAGCAGGTCCACGCCCTGCTGGGCATGGGCCGCGCAGGCGCTGGCAGCGAAGACGAGGGGCAGCAGGAGGCGGGTGAGTGACATGGCGGTTCTCCCATCAAGGTGGCCGCAGTCTCTGAACCGACCGTTAGGCAAGCGTTCGTCCATCGTTTGCTCAAGGGGGGCAAAAGCCCCGCAAGCAGGGGGGTGCGTGCCTATCATTCGAGGCCATGGCACTCGCCCACACCAAAACCCGAGCCCCGCGGCCGCGGGCCGGCTTGCTGTTGCCGCGCCCGGCCTTGCTGGCCCGCTTCCATGAAGCCCTGCTCACGCACCGGGCGCTGCTGCTGTGCGCGCCCGCTGGTTATGGCAAGACGGCGCTGCTGACCCAGGCGCTGGCCGAGGTGGGCGACGACACCGCCGTGGCCTGGGTATCGCTCGACGAGGGCGACGACCTCGGGCGCCTGCTGGACTGCCTGTTCACCGCCTTCGAGCCCTACGACCCGCCGTGGCGCACGGCGCCCGAGGGCCTGCGCGATGCCGCGCTGCGCGGTGGCGCCGACCTGATCACGGCGGCTGATGCGATGGCCAATGCGCTGGAAGCCTGCGAGGTTGCCCACGGCCTGATCGTGCTGGACGATGCCCACCACCTGGTGGACACCGCCTCCCTGCAGTTCCTCGACCGCTGGCTCGCGCGCATGGGCGAGCGCTGGCGGCTGGTGCTGTCGGCCCGGCACGAGCCCGCCTTGCGCGTGGCCCGGCTGCGGGCCACCGGCGATCTGGCCGACCTCGGGCCTGAGCAGCTGGCCCTGGCGCCGGCAGAGGTCACGCAGCTCGCTCACGCCGCCGGCCTGGGCGACGAGGCTGCGGCCGAGCTGTATGCGCGCAGCCAGGGCTGGGCGGCGGGCCTGCGGCTGGCGCTGGGGTTGTCGCAGCGCGCCGCGCTGCCCGCGGCCATCGACCGGGCCACCTTCGACTACCTGGCCGCCGAGGTGCTGGACCGGCTGGATGCCGAGCTGCGCGACTTTTTGCTGCGCACCAGCGTGCTGCACGAACTGGACGTGGCCCGCTGCCAGGCCCTGGGGGAGGGCGCGATGGTGGCGACCTTCCTGGCCGAGATCGAGCGGCTGTCGCTGTTCGTGACGGTGGTCGATTTGTCGCCGCACACGCTGCGCCTGCACCAGCTCTTCCGCGACATGCTGCAGCTGCGTCTGCGCCAGACCCAGCCCGACCTGCACCGCGAGCTGCTGGAGCGCGCTGCGGTGCTGGAGAGCGACGCCCAGCGCCGCCATGGCCTGCTGATGGCCGCCGGCCGGCCCGACCGTGCGGCAGAGCTGCTGCTGGCCGATGCCGGCATGTTGATCAACCAGTTCGGCGCCCAAGGGCTGCTCGACCTGGCCGGGCGCTTCGATGCGGACTTTGCCGAGGTCAGCCCCGAGCTGCACCGCGTCAAGGCCGTGGCGCTGTGGACGCTGTGGGAGGCCGAACGGGCCGAGTACCACCTGGGTCGTGCGGAGCTGCTGTTCCAGGCCCGTGGCGATACGGCTGCCCTGCGCGTGGCCCGTGCCCACCTCGCGGTGCTGCTGATCGCGCAAGGCCGGCTCACGCAGGCAGCAGCCATCCTGCAGGCGCTGGACCCGTTCGATGGTGAAAGCCGGCTGAGTGGTGAGGCCCGCCGCGTGGTGCTGCTGGCGCGCTGCTGGCATGCGCTGGAGAGCTGCCACTTCGACGCGGTGGCGCCTCTTTTTGAGGTGCAGCTGGCCGAGTTGCTCAAGCATCCGACCGTGGAGGCCTGGTACACCGGCGTGCCGCCGCCGCGCCAGATCAGCTGCCGCGGCATGGCCGCGCCCATGGAGCGGTGGTTTCGCGGCGCGATGCAGGTGGTGGGCGATCGCCCGCTGCCGCTGGGCGTGATGGGCTACATGGCGCGGGCCTGGAGTCTCTTCTGGCAGGGCGATCTGGCCGAGTGCGAGCAGCATCTGGCGCGCGCAGAAGCTGATGCCGCCTGGTTCGGCCGGCTGGTCATCGCCCGCAACCACGGGCAGGCCCTGCATGCCATGCTCGACCTGGTGCACGGCCGGCATGAGTCCGCCGTGGCGCTGATGCGGCTGCGCCTGGCCGAGCATGTGCCGGGCTATGGCCGCTGGGGCCTGTGGCACGGCATCTTCTTCTGCTCGCGCATGGCTGCGGCCTGTGGCGAGGTGGCCCTGCTGGACGAAGGCCTGGCGCGCCTGGTGCGCGAGGGCGCCGACCTGCCCGACCTGACCGCCCCGCACCGCCGCGACCCGCTGGCCGGCCTGCGGGCGCGCCAGGCCGAACTGGCGGGCCGCCGCGCCGAGGCGATTGCGCTGTGTCGGGCCTTGCTCGCCGAGGGTGAATCGGCCGACCTGCTCGGCCAGCGCGCCGAGGCGCAGCTGCGTCTGGCCGGCGCGCTGCTGGATGACGGTCAGCCCGCCCAGGCCGCCGAGGCGCTGGCGCCCGCGCTGGCCGAGCACGACCCCGGCGGGCTGCTGTGGGACGTGCCGCTGATGCGGCGCATGGCCGCGCACGACTGGGGCGGCCTGCTCGACGCGGCGGCTTTGGCGCGGCTGCGCAGCTGGGTGGAGGCCCTGAAGCCGCTGGCCGTGGGCACCGAGGAGGCAACCGCGCCGGCGGCCGACGACCGGCTGTCGCAGCGCGAGGCCGAGGTCATCGCGCAGATCGCCGCCGGTGCCAGCAACAAGCACATCGCCCGCGCGCTGGACCTCAGCCCGCACACCGTCAAGCGGCACGTGGCCAACATCCTCGACAAGCTGGGCCTGAACTCACGCGGCGAGGCCGCCGCGTGGTGGAACCGGCAGCGCTGAACCGGCCCGATTGCGGGCCGCGCGGGCCCGTCCGCGCCGCGGCCGTCAGGCCTCCACCAGGCCCGGCACGCTGGCCTGGCCCATCGCCCGGCTGAGCTTGCCCCAGGCGGCATCGTTCAGCAGCGCGCGGGCCGAGGCCATCACCGGGGCCTGCACCTCGGGCGGCAGGCTGCCGATCACCTCGGCGCGCTCGGCCGGCGCCAGCGCCGGGATCATCCAGCGCAGGATCTCGCTCATCTCCTGCGGGCCGACGCTGGCCAGGATGCGGCCGTGCAGGGCGTGCAGTTCGTCATCGGTGTAGGCCGCCCAGAGGGCCTGGTTGTGGCGGCTCTCCTCCACCGCCATGTGCTCGAAGTTGTGGGCCACGAAGGTGGCAAAGCGCCGGTACAGGCGCTGGGCGGCGGCGGCCGACGGCATGGCGCGCAGCGCAGCGGCTTCAGCGCGCAGCGTGGTGATGCTGTCCAGGTGCTCTTCGTGTTCCGCCTCGATGGCCGCGCTGGCGCCGGCACGCCGCGCCTCGATGGCCGGGTGCACGAAGCGGTTCTCCTTTTCGACGTGATGCTGGGCGGCATCCAGCACCGCGTCGAGCTGGCCGAGGGTGGCGGCGATGTCCAGTGGGTCAGCCGGGTCCAGGCTGCTGAGCTGGCGCAGCGTCTCGCACATCGACAGGCGCAGCGCCTTGTGAATGTGGGCATACAGGTCGACGCGGTGGGTGGGGGTGGTCATGCAGATCTCCTTGAAGCCGGCGTGAGAGGAGTGTGAAAAGGGGCCGGATGCCGGGCAGTGTTCCGTTCGGGTGGGGCGCTGCCATCGCTCTGACGGGCCAGGGCCGGTGGGCCACGGGGGTGACGAGGGTCATGGCTCTTCAGGGGCGCCGGCCCTGGCCCGTCCGGGCGATGTGGGCCAGCGGGCTGCTCGGCACAGTGCCGTCCCATGCCCCGCGTTGCCTTTGCCCTCCTGTTGCTGCTCGCCGCCGCCGTGCCGGCGGAGGCCGCTCTGCCCGAGCGCCTGGCCGACACCGGCTTCGGCGGGCCGGGCCTGCGGTCCTTCGAGCCGCGCTTTGCGCTCTGGTCCGACGGCGCGGCCAAGCAGCGCTGGATCGCGCTGCCGCCTGGCACCGCGGTCGACGCCAGCCAGCCTGACGCCTGGCGCTTTCCGGCCGGCACCCGGCTGTGGAAGACCTTCAGCGTGGACGGCCGTCCCGTCGAGACCCGGCACCTGGTGGTCCAGGCCGACGGCCGCGTCGAGGCCGCCACCTACGTCTGGCACGACGGCCAGGCCCGCCGCGCGCCGGATCGCGGCGCCGTGCTGACCCTGCCCGGCGGGCGCCGCTACGAGCTGCCGTCGGTGGGTGACTGCATGGCCTGCCATGCCGGTGCGCGCAGCCCGGTGCTCGGCTTTGCCGCCCTGCAGCTCGGCCCGGCGGTGCCGGCCCTGGTGCGCGAGGGCGTCATCGCCCACGGCCCCACTGCCTGGCGCGAGCAGGGGCCCGACTTTGTCGCCGCCACCCCCGCCGAACAGGCCGCCCGCGGCTACCTGCACGGCAACTGCGGCCACTGCCACTTCGACGGCGGCGTGCCAGTGCCCCTGCGGCTGGCGCTGGACGTGGGCCAGCCGCCCGCGCCGGTGGACGGCGCCGCGGTGCTGCGCCGTGCCGGCACCCGCAACCCCTACCAGCAGATGCCGCCGCTCGGCACCCGCGAGATCGATGCCCTGGGCCTGGCTGTGTTGGCCCGCCACTTCAACCTCAACCTCCCGGAGAAAAGCCCATGAAGGCCATCCTGCCCCTGCTCATCCTGGTTGCCGCCTCGGCCCAGGCCAGCGACCGCATCGAACGCGGCCGCTACCTCGTCAACACCAGCGGCTGCGCCGACTGCCACACGCCGCTCAAGATGGGCGCCAACGGCCCCGAGCCCGACAAGGCGCGTCACCTGTCCGGCCACCCGCAGGGCTTTGCCGTGACCGCGCCGGCCACGCCGCCCGGTGAGCCCTGGATGGTGCTGATCGCCCAGACCGGCACGGCCTACGCCGGCCCCTGGGGCGTGAGCTTCTCCGCCAACCTCACGCCCGACCCCGAGACGGGCCTGGGCCGCTGGAGCGAGAGCGACTTCGTGCAGACCATCCGCACCGGCCGCCACCTCGGCCGCGGCCGCCCGGTGCTGCCGCCCATGCCCATCCCGGTCTACAACCACATGACCGACGACGACCTCAAGGCGGTGTTCGCCTACCTGCAGACCCTGCCCCCCACGCGCAACAAGGTGCCCGACCCGCTGCCGCCGGCCGGCGTGCGCTGAGCGGCATCGCCCTTCTTGCCTCCATCCATCAGGACACCGCCATGACACTCATCACCCCCGCCCGCCTGGGCCTCCTGTCCGCCCTGTGCCTCGTGGCTGCGGCCGTCATCACCTTCGGTGAAGAAGCCCATGCCGCCACCGCGCCCTGCGACGACACCGCCGCCCTGCAGCAGCGGCTCAACGATTTCGACGCCCACTGGAACGCCAGCGATGCCTGGGGCCTGACCGCGCAGTTCGCCCCCGAAGGCAGCCTGGGCGCCGAAGCTCCCGCCGGCCGCCAGGCCGTCTACCGGGAACTCGTGGAGCGTCTGGGCCGCTCCACCGCCAAGCGCCAGACGCGCGTGGTGCGGGCCACCGCGGTGGGCGCCGCGTGCCTGGTGGACGTGCAGGTGAAGAGCGGCGAGCGCAGCGAAGCCGGCCTCTTCCTGCTGGCGGCCTCGCGCGACGGCGGCATCGTCGCGATGCGCTGAAGCGCCGGCATCCGCACAAAGGAAAGCCCCGCCGGGCGTGAGCCGGGCGGGGCGAAAGAGCGCCTCACGCCGCCCGGGACACCCCGAGACGGGGCGTGGGGCTGCGGCGTTCATCACAGCGCAGGCGGCCTGGCAGGCGACACCGGGAGGTGACGCAGTCGGGCCCGAACTTGGTGCTTCTCAGGGTCGCGGGCGGTCGCGTTCCGCCTCGCCAGGGGCCGCAACGTTGCCGGGGGCCATGCACTGGTGACGGGCTGAATCATCGTCGTGCCCGAGCGTGAACGATGCCGCGATCAGGCGGGGTCAGCCGGGCCTTTTTTCGTCAGTGGTGCGCTGGCTGCGCGTCGGCGCAGACCTGATGTTCGAGCGACTCGAGCAGGGCGGGCGCGGACGGGATTCGGAGTCGCCAGAGGGCCCGGCGGTGGGCCGCTATCCACGATTGCCGGGCTGGCATTGCCGCTTGGCGGGTGGCGAGCTTGTGCGGGTGGTGGCTGTGGAGCGATAGCGGCGACTTCTTGCAATCGGTTGAGCGCCGGCTGAAAGCTCTTCAGCAGACTGGCCGCAGAGTGAGCATGCCTTCTCTCGCGTGCATATTCCCGGTAGGTGGCGTTGCCTGGCGTACGGGCCACTTCTGCGCCTGGAGGGCTGGATGAAACTCCTGCCGTTTTGGCTTGTTGCGTCTCGGTCATGCAGGTTGTTCTTCAGGCTTTCCAACGACTCTTCGCAATGCCCAAGGCGGATGACACCTGGGCAAGGCGAGCCGCGCGTACCGTTCTGGAAGTGACCCTGGTCCTGCTGGGCTTCACCTCGCTGTCCTTCCTGGTGTCGCATTTGGACTTCGAGGATGTGACGGCCCGTACCGTGGTCGCCATCGTTGTGGGCAGCGCCTATGCCGCCCTGTACACGGCAGTCGTTCTGCGTCATTCCCGCATGCCGCAGGCCTGGTCGAGCGTGGCGCTCCTTGTGCTTGAGTTGGCGATGTGAATCGCCCCGGGTTTCGAGGAGGCTCAACACTCTGAGAGGATTGAGCCATGAGCAAGTCGAACAAGTTCTCGCCCGAGGTGCGTGAGCGCGCAGTGAGGATGGTGCAGGAGCACCGAGGGGAGTACCCGTCGCTGTG
>JAIPCJ010000075.1 GCA_021738245.1 Methylotenera sp.
CCTTGGCGTTGTCAGCATGTACGACGCGCGGCAAGCCCTGGCACGGATAGTCGTAGTCGACGCCCAGCTTGGCCATCCACTCCTGCTTGTTACGGATCGCATGCGTCAGGCACAGCCCCGTGCCCAGCATCCCCGGCGGATCGAAGCTGATGTAGTAGCCGACACACATCCGGCTGAAGACATCGATGGCGACGGTGATCCAGGGCCGGCCGATGGAAATGCGGTGCTCGCCGTCGACCAGTTGGATGTCCACCCGCGTGTGATCGATCTGCACGAAGGCGTAGGGAAAGTTGCCGCCCTCCAGGCTTGCCTTGTTCAACCGCTGCTTGTTCGACCGCCGGATCTGGCCCCCTCCAGTTGGTCAGTTATCGACCCAGAGCCTTAGCATCAGCTTTCCGCTGAGCCCACCCCGGCTTTTCTGATGCAAAGTCTACGCGCCGGAGCTTCCTGGCCGCCGTGTAGCAACGGCCGGCTTGACCGTGCCGCCCTTTGGAAGTGGCCAGCACTGTTATGCCAACCGGGAAGCTGGTACCCACTCCTCTTCTCGGGTGGCGCCCCCGCGGGCAGGCTGCGCGCGTGCAGAGATTGCTATCCGCTCTTGAGTGGCTTCTTGTCTCGGCTTCGCGGGTTCGACAAGGCGAGGGGCTTAGGGCTACCCAACATAAGCGTGCGCGAACGGGGCTCGCGCACCGCGCTGTCTTGGACGGTCTGACGCGACAGGCCGCCGCCGAAGACCCGCGCCGCCTTCTCCGACAGCTCAGCGGAGATTGTGACGAACTTGCCGGGGGCGACGCGGACACGCTTCATATTGAGACCTTGGTCTGCAACTTTAGCCCTTCGCTCCCGGCACATCCGCATCAAGGCGGCTTGTCAGAGGGAATCCCGGACGCCTCGGCATCCAGTACACGCTTTTCTCAAGCCGCAGTTCAACGCCATCGACGGTGTCGACACGCGTGGCCGTGGCGTGGATCGCCTTGGCATCGACCGCCGAAAGATGGTGGAAATAGCGCAGGGCGAGGAGCAACCACCGCTTGTCGACCTCCGCAGCTGGCCGCTGATCTTGGACCATCGCAGCGACTTGCTTCTCCAACGTCTTCCTCGCGGCCGACGATGACTGCTTCGGCGGCAAGCGCAGATCCAAGTTGTGCTTGGCCCTGAGGAAGCCCAGGAAGGTCGACATAGCCGCTCGCTGACCAGGCACCTTGCCCAGGTACGACTCCAGAGCCGCCTGAGCAGGCAGTCGGCTGCCATCCGGGTCTTCTTCCTCCAGCAGAGAGACTGCGGGCCTCAATGCCATTCGAGCGGATTTTGCGGAAAGCTCGCCAGCGGCGTGTCGGGTGATCAGTTCGCTGGCGAAGGCATCGGCCACCTCGCGGGCTCTCGTGCCGTGAGGCAACCGGTCGACCGCCTCGCGCACTCGGCGCAGGTCCGCCGCGTCGCTCTTGGCCCCCACAGAAAGCGCGCTGCCGCTGCGAGTCTGCAGCCACTTGACTGGCAACTCGAGCCGGCGCAATTCGGAAGTGGTGAAGTTCTTGAGCAAGAACTCGCCGGTCCATGGCTCATCGCCCGACCGGTCTAGCGCCACAAAGAATTGAACATGCTCGGGAAGCCGTCGTGTGCGCCGCTCGACCCCCTTCTCGTCGCCGAGCAGCCAAGCTGCAAACTCCAGAAACGCATCCCTGACGCGCGGCGTGCTCAACAGCTCGACAAGCTGACCAGCATTGCGCTCGCCACGTTCGCGCCAGTAGCAGCCACTGCACCGCTTGCCGAACCCGGCGGGCATGGGGTTCGAGCAGGTTTCGCAAGGGACAGTCCCAACGGCCGAGCACACCTTGCAACGCCACTTCCCATCGGCCCCAGCTTCGCACGGGCGGTATCGCCGGCACTCCGCGCAGGTGCGGTGGTGCTGGGTCGCACACCGAGGACACACCCGCTTGTCACCGTCTTGCGTGGCCGCGCGGCTCAGCCGCTGTGACGGGACGCCGCACCCCTCGCAGGGTTGCGGCTCGAGGAAGTACACGCGGCATGACTCGCAGGCTGGCCCATATGCCGTAATCAACCCCACGGGTTGGCCCACGCGTTGGCAACGCACACAGGGCTGGGCCGCCAGGCAGACTTGACACTGGGGTCGCTCCTCCGACCGAAGCAGCCGCTTGAACATGCCGCAGCCCACGCACAGCAGGCGTTTGAACTCGCGGCAATAGCAGCGCTGGCAATACTTGACGCCAGCATGCACACGATGGGCCGGCCTCTCTAGCGGCTCCTCACAGCAGCCGCACACGCTGTCGAGCGGGCTCATGGCAACCCAACCCTCAAACGACGCAACAGCCGAACCCAGTCGCCGTGGACCTTGGCCGGCGACCGGGGCGAAGGCGGCAGCTTGCCGGACGCGAGAAAAGCACGCCCGCGCACGCCGTCCCATGCTGGCCTGGCCGCATCCGCCAGGACGTTGCCCTTCTCGAGCCCCTGCATCCCCCGGTAGGCCATCCGCAGGCGCACCACGCGTTCACTCGGCCGCTGCAGCACCAGCGGCAGAGCGCTCAAGCTCGACGGAGCCACGTCGGTTCCAAGCAGGCGTATGCGTCCGCCTGCATGGCGACGTGCAGCGCCGAACCATGCAGCCGGCTCCATGCTCTCTCCAGCCCACGTCCCGCCGCCTGTGGAAAGCACAGCGTCGGCCGACCGTTGGAACGCCAGCATGTCGGTGCAGGCAGGCGCAGTCTTGACCGTTCGAAGGTCGCCGCGGCAGTTCGGACAAAGGGTTTGCACCTCATCCCGCGCGCGGCATCGATGAGGCTCTACGGGCGCACGGCAATGGCCGCAGTGATCCGCCAGCAAGCAGCGATGCTGCTCGCAGCCGATGTGCCAAGCCAGCCGCCAGCGCCGGCGGAAGTAGGGCTGAGGATCTTCGACAAGACATTCCGGGCAGTACTGCAGACCACCGAAGCGGCGCCGGTTCCGCGAGCCTTGAGCCATCACCCACGGCCAACTGGTCTTGCTCTCCACGAAATGAGGCGCGATGGTCCGGACAACCGGTCGCAACGTGGCCTCCTCGAGCTGGTTGCGACAAAGCCCGGACCTCGCCGCCAAGACGTCCATGCGGTCCTCGGACACTCCACGGTCAAGATCTCTCGTCCATGCCCGCCAGCGAGGCCACAACACGCCGGTCAGGACCATCGGGTCGCAGCCTTGTGCCAAGGCGGCCCGGGACAGCCATGTCGAGAACAGCTCGCCAGTAAACAGGGGAACGTGCACCGGCCAAGGCGCGCTCACAGCGCCATCTCTCGGACACCCCGCGTCGGCCGCAGCCAGGCCATCGACCGCAACAGCTCGTCGGTGATCTGCTCCTTGCCGTCCGCGATTGCCTTCCTGGCGCACTCGTTCAGCAGCCGGTAGGCATCGCCAAGGTTGCCACCACTGATAGCGTGGACAGTTGTCGCCTTCTCCGGCGATGACAGCAGCGACGGCTTCTTCAGCGGCAGCACGCGCTCGATGCCCGCGAGCAGCTTCTGGAACTCCGGATCGAGTGTCCACAGCGGCAGCGGCAACACATCGAACCGGCTGGCGTGCTGCGGGTCGGTGTGCAGCACTTGGACAGCGTCACGTGTCCCAACGCCGACGATGGGGATGCCGACTTCGTTGCACAGCAGCTTGATGGCGTTCATGACCTCCCGCTGCTTGGTCGCTGGACCTGTGAGCAGCGAGTGGAACTCGTCGATGATCAAGATGCGCGCCTTGCATTTGCGCAGCATGTGAACGGCTTGGTATCGCAGCTCTGCAGGGGGCGACGTCGCCCGGTACGGCGCCCAGAACCGCTCAAGAATGGAGATGTACATGCCCTTCTCGTCAGCAGACGGCGGCGCCTCCGCGACGATGACAGGCTTGATCGAATTGGCCTCCTCGTCGACGTAGGCCTCGCCGCACAGGTGCACGAAGCGCTGGATCAGCGTGGTCTTGCCGTTGTTCGAGTCCCCAACGATCAGCAGGTTGCGCATCCTGGGTTGCCGGGGCTTGTTCATGAGCGCCTGCAGCGTGTCCAGCGCAACCTGCGCCCGCTGGTAGCCGATCCACCGCGGCTCGTCCAGGAAGGCCAGCCGCGCCTCGTCGCTCGCATGCATCAACTCTCGGAATTCCGGGTGGACATGCGCGTAGGGGCCTGCATTCGGGGCGGCGGTCGCCTTTGCAGTGGTCATGCGATGTCGTCCGTCGCTTCAACGGTGGAAAGCAATGAGCCCAGCGGAGGCGCCTTGGGCACATCGAGGGGTTGTGCAGGCGCCGGTGCCTGCGCACCGGCCGGCGTGACGGGCGTCTTGCCCTTCTGGTGGTCGGAGCGACGCTGGGCTTCCTTGCGGGCCTTCTTAGTCTTGGCCGCGCTCTCCTGCGTCATGGCGCGGCGTTCGCGGATCGACTGGAACACGATACGCTCATCGCTCGCGTTGTAGCCGGCCTTGGCCAGTTCCGCCTTGGCGATGCGGTACTCCCAGATGCTGAAGGGCGGGATGCTCTGGTCGGCCAGCGGCACCTTGAAATACTGCTTGAGTTCCGGGTCGAAGAACCAGATGGTCGACATGTCCCGCGGGTCGCGCCGGAAGATGTGCTGCCTTGCCTTGCCAGTTTGCGAGTCGACCGCGCCGATCCAAGGTCTCAGGGCGTCGGCGTAGTAGCGCATGTCGATGGAAACGCCGTCGGGCTGGATCGTCCGCGAGAACGACGGCAGGAAATCCAGCATCACCGTCTGTCGGTCTGCCGGGCGGGGTGGCAGCCCGACCCCTTGCCTGCCCACGCCCCCGAAGATGCCCAGTTCCCACATCCGCAGCGGCGGCATGCCGAGCGCCGAGTGGGGCCGCCTGTGGTATTCGTTGCAGATGAGCTTGATGAGCTGACGCTCGAACTCATCCTTGGTCATGATGGCGTTCTTCTCGGAGTCGTACTCGCCACGCTCAGCCACCGACGAGAAAGTCGTGCCGGGGATGTCGTGGATCTCCTTGAGCAGCGTGCCCTGCAGGCGCTCGATGTGGCCGCCATAGCGCGGCTGCTTCACCGGACGGAACTCGAGGTCCACTCCATGCATGTCACAGGACTGCTTGAGGCTCTGGGACCGGAAGTCGGGCCCGTTGTCTACGTGGACCTTGTGCGGCCGCCCCCAGACCGGCCACGTGCCGTCGACGTCGTGCAATAGCAGCCATTCTTCCTTCGGCAACATGGCGTGCGAGATGCACATCGCGACAGACGTCGTCGACGGCGCATCGAATGACAAGTGATACCCGACCGTCATCCTGCTAAAGACGTCGATCGCCACGGTCACCCATGGACGGTCGATGGGCTTCCGGTGCACGTCATCCACGAGGATGATGTCAACGCGCGTGTGATCGATCTGCACGACCGACAGGGGGTAGTCGGCGCCTGGGAACTTGCCCGGGACCGGGTGGAATTTGTTGCGGGCCTTCTCGGCTTGGCCCCGACGCATGAGCCGCACGTGCTCAGGGATGCGCGCAATCCGTGCGCGGATGGCGGTCGGGCTCGGCCGCTCAATGTGCTTCTCATCGCAGCGGGTATGAACCTCCCGAACAGCTTTCTGGACCGTGGGCCGCTCGGGCTTGAGGTAAAAATCCTTGATGACGGCCTGGATGACGCGCTCGGCGTGCTCGTTGATTCGGTAGTTGCCGGTCTTCCAGCCGCGCTTGAAGGGGATGAGCGCGGAGATGGCATCCATCGACCGGTAGCGGCTCAACCATCGATAGAGCGTGGCGGGGTCCACCCCAACCTCGGCCGCACGGGCCTCCACCGCTTTGCGCGACTGGTCACCGCTCTCAAGCAGCGGCTTGATCTTGCCGTAGCGGTCGTTGGCGACCTTCCAGTCTTCCTCGGCGATCGCGTCGATGTCGACATCCGAGGCAACCGCCGGAAACGACTCGATGGACAACAGTTCTCCGATGCGGAGCACCTGGGTCCGGCCGGTCTCCACCTGCGTTGCAACCACACTGTCGAAGTCGAGGACCTCTGTGATGCGAAAGGCGCCGTCGGCATGCCGGACGAGCGCGCCGCTGCGCAGGTCGATGCGCAGCCGCGACGGCGGAAACGCGTCGTTAGACGCCTGTGCTTCAGGCTTCATCGGGCACCCAGAACTCCGTGTTGCCGCCAAGAGGCAGGCAGATGTCGCAATCGAGGCGGCGCTGGGCCAGCAGACCCCAAAGGTGAGCTACGCCTTCCGCGGCATAGATCCCTTGGAAGTGCTTGGCCAGCAGGTAGTCGAACGTCGCGCTGCCCAGCGCCCGGACATCCTGGACGATCGCATTGCTTTCTTCGACTGGAAACGCAGTGTCGCGGTAGCGGCGCAAAAACTGGATGTTGGAGAGCGCCTGCGTGCGGATGCGCGACTCGTCCATGATCCGGAACCGCCAGCCCTGTGACTCGGCGTAGCGCCGGGCAGCCTTCCACTTACCCAGCCATTCGCGCCAATGCCGGCGCCAGTCAGCCTCTGGCTTGACCTCGATCAACAAGGGCTTGGTCTGCAAGCTCGGAGGGGCAGAGTTCGTCTTGAAGACCACCAGGAAGTCAGGCGTGTAGTGACTCTGGCGCCCCGACGGCGTCGTGAAAGGGATGCGGCAGGGCTGGGAGATCACCTGGGCGACAGCGAGGTCGAACTCCTGTCGGACGATGAAGTCACGCTCCAACGTGGACTCGTACTGGATTGAATGCTGCCGTCTGAATGTCTGGTAGCCGGTGACGCTGCGCCGCGAGCGAGGGATCACCCGCACGGACGAGGGAATTGGGCTCTCAACGCTGTCGCAGCTATTTAAATCCAACTCGCACCTCGTCGCACCTATATAAAGAATTTCGTCGCACCAATGAAACGAAAAATCCGGCTAAGTGATTGTGGCGCGAAAGTGTCTATCGCACCAATGAAAAAACGCGACAGTGGCTCACCGCCGCGGCCGGGCGAGATCTCGCTGGCCCTGCATGGCGTTCTGTTTCTGGACGAGCTGCCGGAGTTCCCGCGTGCCGCGCTGGAAGCCCTGCGCGAGCCACTGGAGACCGGCCGCATCCTGATCTCCCGCGCGGCCCGTCAGGCCGAGTTCCCGGCACGCTTCCAGCTCGTGGCGGCCATGAACCCCTGCCCCTGCGGCCACCTGGGCAACCCCTTGCGCGCCTGCCGCTGCACGCCTGACCAGATTGCCCGCTACCAAGGCCGGCTCAGCGGCCCGTTTCTGGACCGCCTGGACCTGTTGATCGAGGTTCCGGTCATCCCGCCGCGCGAACTGCAGGATCTGACCACGGGCGAAGCCAGTGCGGCGGTTGCGGCGCGCGTGGCCACGGCTCGCCAGCGGGCGCTGGCGCGGCAGGGCGTGGCCAATGCGCAGCTGGCCGCACAGGACCTGGCCACGCATGCCGAGCTGCAGCCCTCGGCGCGCCTGCTGCTGGACCGATCGGCCGAGAAGCTCGGCTGGTCCGCACGCAGCTTTCATCGCGTGCTGCGGGTCGCGCGCACCGTGGCCGACCTCGCCGGCAGCGACACCCTCGGCGCCGCGCACGTGGCCGAGGCCATCCAGATGCGGCGCGGGCTGCCGGCTGCAGCCTGACGCCTCAGGCTGCTTCAGGCCGCCTCCGACGCCTCGGGGCGGTGGCGCCGCCGCTCGTGCCCGGCCGACCAGCCCTGCACCCAGCGCAGGAAGTCGTCCTGCGCCATCGGCCGACCGAAGCCGTAGCCCTGCAGTTCGTCGCAGCCCAGTGCCGCCAGCGCCTGGGCCGCAGCCAGGGTCTCCACACCCTCGGCCACCACGCTCAGGCGCAGCGTGTGGCCCAGGCCGATGATGGCCTGCACGATGGCGCGTGCAGCCTCGTCGTCCAGCATGCCGCGCACGAAGGACTGGTCGATCTTGAGCTTGTCCAGGTCGAAGCGCTTGAGGTAGGCCAAGCTCGAATAGCCGGTGCCGAAATCGTCGATCGACACCAGCACGCCGAGCGCTTTCAATGCCGCGAGTTGCTGCTGGGCCTGCTCCGGGTTGTCCATCAGGTGAGACTCGGTCAACTCCAGCTCCAGGCACGAGGCGGGCAGGCCGGCCCGTGTCAGGGCCGACTGCACCTGCGGCACCAGCAGCGTGTCGGCAAGCTGGGCGACGGACAGGTTGACCGACAGATGCAAGCCATCCAGCGCCGGCTCGATCTCGGTCATCGCCCGCCATTGCTGGCAGGCCCGCTGCAGCACCCAGGCGCCAATGGTCAGGATGAGCCCGGTCTCCTCGGCCAGCCCGATGAACTCGGCCGGCGGCACCGCGCCCAGCACCGGGTTGTCCCAGCGCAGCAGGGCCTCGGCGCCCAGCAGCCGCGAGGTGCGCGCACACAGCCGCGGCTGGAAGGCCAGCGTGAACTCGCCGTTGGCCACGGCCTGGCGCAGCTGCGCCTCCATGGCCTGGCGAGCCGAGATGCGCTGGTCGGTCTCCACCGAGAAATAGCGGGCGGTGTCCCGGCCGGCGGCCTTGGCCTCGTACATCGCGGCATCGGCCCGGCGCATCAGCTCGTCCTGCTCCAGCGCGTCCTCCGGGAACAGCGCACCGCCCACGCTGCACGAGGCATGCAGGGAATGCCCCTCGACCACCATGGGCGCTCGCACCGCCGGGATGAGGCGCTGATGCACCAGCACATCCAGCTCCTCGCGGCTGCCCACGTTGCGCAGCACGATGACGAACTCGTCCCCGCCGAGCCGGCTGACGGTGTCTTCCCCGCGCACGGCCAGCTGCAGCCGGCGCGCGACGGTGCGCAGCAGCCCGTCGCCGATGTGATGGCCCAGCGTGTCGTTGACGAGCTTGAAGCGGTCCAGGTCGATGAACAGCACCGCCAGCCGCTCACCGGTGCGGCGCGCCTCGGCCAGCGCTTCACCCAGGCGGATCTGGCACAGCGCCCGATTGGGCAGCTCGGTCAGCACGTCATGCTGGGCCAGGAAGCGGATGCGCTCCTCCTTGGCTTTGCGGTCGGTGATGTCGATGGCGATGCCGATGTAGTGCGCCGTCTCCCCGCCGCCGCCCTCTCGCACGGCCGACACCATCAGCCACGCCGGGAAGGTGTCGCCCGACTGGCGGCGCAGCTGCACCTCGCCCTGCCAGCCGTCGCTGCCCACGTCCCAGACGGGCCCGGGGCCGTCGATCAGGGCATCCAGCGCCTCGCCCACCACTTCGTAGAACTCGTAGCCGGTGTGCCGGCAGAACGCGGCGTTCACGCTGACGATGCGGCGCTGCGCATCCATGATGGTGATGCCCTCGGACGATGCCTCGAAGACCTTGGCCCACAGCTCCAGCCGCTGCTCCATCACCTTGAGCACATTGATGGGCGTGAAGGCCGTGAGCACCGCGTCCTGGCCCTGGAACTCCAGCCGCCGCGCCGACAGCACCGCCCAGGCCGTGTCGCCTCCGCTGCGCCATCGCACCTCGAACTCGTCCACCGCGCCACGGTCGGCCAGGCGCTGGAAGAAGCGCGCCCGCACCCCCGGCTCCAGGGCCTGGCGCCAGGGGTCGCGGCTGATGTTGCCCAGCCAGGGCCGTGCGGGTTCGTTCAGGTGCAGGATGTGGTGGTCGGGCACGGACGTCACCATCAACGGGATGGGCGACGCCTCCAGCAGCGCCTTCTGCGCATCGGCCGCCCGCGCCGTGGCTGCCAGCTCCTGCTGCACGAGCCGGTCTTCATCCAACTGGGCCAGCATGGCGTTGAAGGCGCTGAACAGCCGCCCGATCTCGTCACTGCTGTGCCACTGGGCGCGGCGGGTGTAGTCCGAGGTCTGGCGCACCGCCTCGGCCACCGTCGCGAGGTCGCGCAGGGGCCGGGCGATCTGGCTGGCCACCAGATAGACCAGCGACAGGATGGCCAGCAGCAAGGCCAGGGCCGTGCCCAGGTGCAGGGCCATCTTGCGATAGAGCCCATCGACCCGCTGCGCGAGCAGGCGCTGCATCTGCTGCAGGCCGTCAGCCCAGGCCTGGTCGAGCGCCTGCTGGCCGTGGGCAAAGGCGTCGGTCAAGGCGGCACTGGTGGCCAGGTCACGCCCCGGGTCATCGCCGCCCTTGGCCAGCGCCCGCAACAGCCCCTCCTGCGCCTGGATGGCATCGATGAGCGCGCGATGACGCGCGGCCAGCGCGGCCTCCAGCGCTGCGTCGCCGGCCTTGCGCGCCTGAAGAAAGTCCGACTCGATGCCCTGCACCACGGCCGTCAAACGACCCGCCACGGTCAGCAGGTCCACCTGCCGCGCCGCACCCGGCGCCCCGGTCGCCAGGGCCTGCGCCTCGTGCATGCCCTGCAGCAGCTCCGGATAGCGCAGCGACACCAGGGACATGACGTAGTAGCTGTCCAGGTCCGGGTCGAGGATGAGGTTGGACTGGTTGGCCACCGTGGTCAGCAGCTCCCGGGCCCGGGTGGCGAGCGCCGGCTGCGGCAGCCGCGCGGTGGATGGCTCGTGGACAGCGGCCAGGGCTTCGAGCTGCGCCTGCATGGCGGCGGCCTGCTCGGTGGCCTTCAGCGCTTCATCGTGATCGGCCCGCGCTTCAGCCAGCCGGGAGCCCGGCCCACCCGCCAACGGCTGCCCGAGCAACGCGCCCATCAAATGCTGACGAACGGCCTCGTTGTAGGCAGCCCCGACGACTTCCTTGCGGGTGAAATCGATCGCATCGAGCTTCTCGTGGATGAGGATGCCCGACACGTAGATGACGGCGCTGAGGTCGAGCAGATAGATCAGCGAGAGCTTGCGCCCCACGCTCAAACGGCCCAACCAGCGGACGAACTTCGACACTTTGCCTCCCCGGACATGCAGCGCCGAGGCGCGCCACAGTCGGGGGAGGCAAGCAAATTTCAGGCCGTGAAACGGCCAAGGGGGCGCTCAGCCCCCTCGCAACTCAGCGGCGCGTGAAGCCCTGCTCGGTCAGCAGCACTTCGTCGCCCACCCGCAGACCCGGGTCAGCGCTGCGCTCGAAGCGGCGCAGGCGGCCATCGGCCTCGCGCATCTGGATGACCCAGACGGTGGTGCTCTTCTGGTTCTTCTCGATCTCGTTGCCGGCATAACCGCCGCCCACGGCACCCGCGACGGTGGCGAGCTTGCGACCGTTGCCGCCACCCACCATGTTGCCGAGCAGGCCACCCACCACCGCACCGCCCACCGCGCCCACGCCACTGGACTGGCCGCGACGGGTTTCCGTGTGGATGTCGGTCACGCGGGCGCAGCCATTGCACAGGGCCGGCGCCGCCTCGCGGGTCTCGGCAACCGGCGCACGGTAGGTGTCACGCGCGGGCTGCGCGCTGGCCAGGCGTTGGGTTTGCGCTTGCGGCTGGGGCTGCAGTTGCGCCTTGGTGGGCGCGGCCGCTTCAGGTTCGACAGGCGCCTGCGCCGTGACGGGTTCGGCCGACGGGGCCGGCGTGGCCTGCTGCGAGCGGCCCACGGCGTAGGCGCCGCCCAGCAGGGCCATCACCACGGCCACACCGGCGACGATCTGAACGGACTTGGCGGGAACGGTGCTCGACATGGCAAACCTCTTGGTCTTGTTTGAGATGACGAGAGCTTGCCTCACCCCGGGCGGGCGCCGTGTAGGAGGCCGCCGCACGGCCTGGTGACCGGTGTAAGCGAATGAATCCGCGGCTCAGCCCAGCAACGGTGCCAAGGCGCGGCGCGCCTCGGCCTCGCTCAAGCCGCAGCGCGTGGCCCAGTCGGTGAGCTGGTCGTCGCCGATGCGCCCGACGTTGAAATAGGCGGCGTCGGGGTGCGCGAGGTAGAAGCCGCTCACGCTGGCCGCTGGCGTCATGGCCATGCTCTCGGTCAGGCCCATGCCGATCTCGTCGGGTGCGAGCACCCGGAAGAGGTCGCGCTTGGCGAGGTGGTCGGGGCAGGCGGGGTAGCCGGGCGCGGGGCGGATGCCGCTGTACTTCTCGGCGATCAGCTCGTCATTGCCGAGCTGCTCGGTCGGGGCATAGCCCCAGAACTCACGGCGCACCCGCTCATGCAGCCATTCGGCGGCAGCCTCGGCCAGGCGGTCGGCCAGGGCCTTGAGCATGATGGCGGCGTAGTCGTCGTGCGTGGCCAGGAACTCGGCTTCCTTCTTGTCCACGCCCAGGCCCGCCGTGACGGCGAACAGGCCGATGTGGTCGCCCTGCTCGGCGACGAAGTCCGACAGGCAGCGGTTGGGTCGCTTCACGCCGTCCACCACCGGCCGCTCGCTCTGCATGCGCAGGCCGTGCCACACCATCGGCGGCTCGCTGTGGATGGCGATGTCGTCGTCGCCTGCGCGTGCTGCCGGGTACAACCCGAACACCGCATGCGCCTGCAGCCAGCGGCCGTCGATGATCCGCTTCAGCATGGCCTGCGCATCGGCGTAGACCTTGCGGGCTTCGGTGCCGACGACCTCGTCGTCGAGGATGGCCGGGAAGGGGCCGGCCAGGTCCCAGGTCTGGAAGAACGGGCCCCAGTCGATGTAGCGGGCCAGTTCAGCCAGGTCCAGGTTCTTCAGCACCCGGCGGCCGGTGAACTTGGGCGCGGGCGGCACGCGGGCCAGGTCCAGCGGCGCCTTGTTGGCACGCGCCTCGGCCAGGGGCACCAGCGGGGTCTGCTTCTTGCCGGCATGCAGGGCGCGGGTCTTCTCGATGTCGGCCTTGAGTTCGGCGATGTAGGCCGCGGCGCGTTCGTCGCTCAGCAGCTCGCTGCACACGCCCACCGCGCGCGAGGCATCGGGCACGTACACCACCGGCCCCTCGTAGTGCGGAGAGATCTTGACCGCGGTGTGCACCCGGCTCGTGGTGGCGCCGCCGATGAGCAGCGGCGTCCTGCGCGACGCGAAGTAGTCGTCACGCTGCATTTCGGCAGCGACGTGCTGCATCTCTTCGAGGCTGGGCGTGATCAGGCCCGACAGGCCGATGATGTCCGCGCCCTCTTCCTTGGCCTTCTTGAGGATGTCCTGCGCCGGCACCATGACACCCATGTTGACGACCTCGTAGTTGTTGCACTGCAGGACGACGGTGACGATGTTCTTGCCGATGTCGTGCACGTCACCCTTGACGGTGGCGATGACGATCTTGCCCTTGGGCTTGGCGTCGCCGCCGCCTTCGATCAGCAGCCGCTTTTCTTCCTCGATGTACGGCAGCAGATGGGCCACGGCCTGCTTCATCACGCGGGCGCTCTTGACCACCTGGGGCAGGAACATCTTGCCGGCGCCGAAGAGGTCGCCCACCACGTTCATGCCGGCCATCAGCGGGCCTTCGATGACGTGCAGCGGCCGCCCGCCCGTGGCGCGGATGGCCTGCCAGGCCTCTTCGGTGTCTTCGGTGATGAAGTCGGTGATGCCGTGCACCAGCGCATGCGTGAGCCGCGCGTTGACATCGCCCGCACGCCAGGCCAGCCGGGCGGAGTCGTCCTTGCCGGCGCTCTTGGCGCGGTCGGCGATCTCGATCAGGCGCTCGCCCGCGTCGGGGCGGCGGTTGAGCACCACGTCTTCCACACGCTCGCGCAGCTCGGGGTCGAGGTCGTCGTAGACGCCGATCATGCCGGCGTTGACGATGCCCATGTCCATGCCCGCCTGGATGGCGTGGTACAGGAAGACCGTGTGGATGGCCTCGCGCACCGGCTCGTTGCCGCGGAAGCTGAAGCTCACGTTGGACACGCCGCCCGACACCTTGGCGCCGGGCAGGTGGGTCTTGATCCAGCGCGTGGCCTCGATGAAGTCCACCGCGTAGTTGTCATGCTCCTCGATGCCGGTGGCGATCGCGAAGATGTTGGGGTCGAAGATGATGTCTTCCGGCGGGAAGTCCACCTCGTCCACGAGGATGCGGTAGGCCCGCTCGCAGATCTCGGTCTTGCGGGCGAAGGTGTCGGCCTGGCCCTGCTCGTCGAAGGCCATCACCACCGCCGCGGCACCGTAGCGCCGCACCAGGGTGGCCTGGCGCTTGAACTCGGCCTCGCCTTCCTTCAGCGAGATGGAGTTGACGATGCCCTTGCCCTGGATGCACTTCAGGCCGGCCTCGATGACGCTCCACTTCGACGAGTCGATCATGATCGGCACGCGCGCGATCTCCGGCTCGCCGGCAATCAGGTTCAGGAAGCGCACCATGGCGGCCTGGCTGTCCAGCATGGCCTCGTCCATGTTGATGTCGATGACCTGCGCGCCGTTCTCGACCTGTTGGCGGGCCACCGCCAACGCCTCCTCGAACTGCCCGGCCAGGATCATGCGCGCGAAGGCCTTGGAGCCGGTGACGTTGGTGCGCTCGCCGATGTTGACGAACAGCGACCCGGCGCCGATGGCGACGGGCTCGAGGCCGGAGAGCTTCAGGGGAGGCGGCGTGAGGGTCATCGATGGCGGTCCACGGGCGGGAGATCGATGAGCGCCGTTGGGAGAACGATCCGAGCCTGGGGAAAACCTCGCAGCGCTCCTCGGATGAAGCCGGGAATTCTACGCAGCCGGCCTTCGCCGGTGCTCAAGCACCCGTCGTTCCTGCCGAACAATGCCCGGATCCATGGCCTCTGAACTCATCCCCCTCCCGGCCCGCACCCTGCGGGTGGGCATGACGCTGCCCTACGACCTGTTCGATGCGGGCGGCCAGCTGCTGTTCGCGCGCGGCCAGACGCTGCGGGACTCGCCGCTGGTGCGCAGCCTCATCGACGGCGGCGCCTGGGTCAGCGCCGAGCAGACGATGGAGTACCAGCGCGCCCGCGCGCACCGCCTGGACACCCTGGTGCTGAAGGATGTGCCGCTGGCCGACATCGCCAAGGCCGACTCCAGCTTCCGGATGGAGGCGCCACCCGGCAACACACCCCGGATCGAGCTCGGCCCGCGGGAGGCCTGGTCCGACCTGCTGCTGCACACCCACAACCTGCTGCGCGAGAACCAGCCGGCCGACTTTCCGGCGCGCGTGGCTCAGCTGAGGGACGCCGCCCTCAAGCGCCTGCATGCCCACCCGGACGCCACGCTGCTGCTGCTGATCTTCGAGACCAGCCAGGAGTTCACCGACTACAGCGCCCGCCATGCGCTGCTGACCCTGCTGCTGGCGGACCTGGTGGCCCAGCAGCTGCAGCTGCCGCCCGCCCTGCGGGAAGCCCTGCAGGGTGCGGCCCTCACCATGAACTACGGCGCCACAGCCGCCCACGACCGCATGGCCAGCCAGGCCGATGCCGCCACGCCCGCCCAGCGCCAGGCCATGGCAGCCCACGGTGACCGCGCGGCCACACGCCTGGCCGAGCTCGGCATCCAGGACCAGGCGTGGCTCACCGCCGTGCGCCTGCACCATGAGGCCGGCCCCGGCCCGCTGACCGGGCGAAGCGCCGGCGAAACCCTGGCCCGCCTGCTGCGCCGCATCGACATCTTCGGCGCCCGCCTCGCCCCGCGCCGCAGCCGCCCGGCCCTGAGCGGCGCCAAGGCCGCCCGCGCGGTCTTCCTGGACGAACGGCAGCAGCCGGATGAAGCCGGCGCCGCCCTCATCAAGGTGGTGGGCCTGTACCCGCCGGGCACCATCGTGCGGCTGGCCAACGGCGAAGTCGGCCTGGTGTTCAAGCGCGGCTTCAGCGCCAACGAGCCGCTGGTGGCCGCGCTGCTCGGCAAGAGCGGCAGCCCGCTGAGCGCACCGGTGGTGCGCGACACGCGCCTGGCGTCACAAGCCATCGCAGCCAGCCTCGCACCGAGCGAGCTCAAGCTGCGCGTCAACCTGGAAGCGCTGCTCAAGCTCTGACGCGGGCTCAGCGCTGCACGCTCGCGCCGGCCGAGCCGTCGGCACTGAGGCTGCGGTCCTGTCGCGAGGCCCGGGCCGCCGCCGTGCCCTGACCTTGCGCCGACACGCCACCCGCCGACTTGCTGGCGCTGCCACTGCCCGACAGCAAGGCCCCGGCAGGTGCCGACGAGGTGCTGCCGCCGGCCGTGGGGGCGGGCGCGGGGGTCGACGAGCCCGTGGACGAACCCGGGGTGGTGGTGGCCGGCGCGGTGGTGGCAGGGGTGGTGGCCGGCGTGCCCGGTCCCGTGGGGCTGGCCGTCTCGCGCGTCAGCAGGCCGCCGAGCCCGCCTTGGCCCTGCGCCGTCGCGCTGCGCGTGCTGCTGTCCAGGGCGCCGGACAGGCCACCGTCGGCTCGGCCCGAGGCCTGGGTCGCCTCGCCCGGTGCGGTGCGCTGGGGCAGTTCGGCCGTCGGGGCCTGGGCCTTGTCGACCGTGCGCTTGACGAGGCCCTCCTCGCGGTGGCCGCTGGCGCGGCCGCCCACGTCCAGCTGACGCGGCGACAGCGCACTGTTGAAGCCGCCCGTCAGGCCGCCGCCACCGATGAGGCCACTGCCGCCGCCGAGCAGGCCGGCATGCGCCACGGGGCTGGCCAGGAGAGCAGACAGCGCCGCCAGGCTCAGCGACGTACGGATGAGGTTCGAGGTGCGATGGGCTTTCATGGGAACTCCTGAAACTGAGGTTGGAGGAGCCGGCCCGTCCGGCCCCTTCATTCCTCACAACGGGTGCCCCGAAAAAATCCTTCCGGCCCGAGATGCAACCGGCTGTTTCAGCGGCCAGGCCGGTCCTGCAGCCGCTCGGGCGGCACCGGCAGGTCTTCAGCCACCAGGCCATGGCCATAGACCGGGTCGCGCCCCGGGACGCCCAGGTCCCGGGCCGAAGCGATCAGGCGCTGCAGCGCCGCCGCGGCCGACGCGACGTCCGGCGCGGGCAGCTCCGCCGCCAGCAGGCCCGCCACCCACGGCGCGGCGAACGACGTGCCGCGCGCCAGGCTGTAGCCGCCGCCGCGCTGCGCCACGGCGAGCGATGCCCCCGGCGCCGCCAGCAGCACCTGCGCCCCCTGCGCCGCCTCGGGCAGCACACGCCGCGATGGGCCCACGCCGGTCACGCCGATCACGCCCGCATACGAGGCCGGGTACAGCGGCGGCGCCGCCGGCCCGTCGTTGCCCACCGCTGCCACCAGCAGATGACCACGCTCCACCAGGGCCGCCACCCCGCGCGCGAGCAGCGCATTCGGCGGGCCGACCAGGCTGAGGTTGATCACCCCCACCCTTTCGCGCGCCATCCAGGCCAGCGCGCGCACGACCTCATCGGCCGCGCCGCCGTTCGGCCGGTCGCAGTAGACGTCGGCCGCGAACAGCGCGACCTCCGGGGTCGGCAGGGCGCCCCGAAAGCGCCAATCCTGCCCGACGAGCAAGGAGGCGACCGCGGTGCCGTGGTCGCTCGGCCGCTGCTCGCCCTCACAGCCATGGGTGCGCGGGGTGACCCGCCGCAGCGCCGCGTGACTGAAGTCCACGCCGCCATCGATGAGGCCCACCCGCAGCCCGCGGCCGGTGCCCAGCGTCGGCGTGTCAGCGCGCATCGTGGCGCTGGCTGCTGTCCCGGTGAGTGCGCCGCCGCGCAGGTACAGATGGTTGAAGTCGGCCTGCAGCGCGGGTTGCGCGGCGCGCAGCCGCTGCAAGCCCTCGGCCGTGGCCAGCCCCTCGGGCACGGCAAGCACCACCTCGCGCAGCCCGAGCTCCGGCCAGCCCTCCTCGCGCAGCACGGTCAGGCCCAGGCGCGCCGCCTCGGCCAGCGCCGCGCCATCGGGCGACACCAGCACCAGTTCACGGCGACGGATGGGTGCCCCGGCCGGGTCGGCCTCGATGCGGTCGCCGTGCTGCGCCAGCAGGTCGCGCACCGCGGCCAGCCGCTGATCGACGAGGGCCGTGGTGGTGGGCAGCAGGTCGGGCAGCGGCGCGATGGCGCGCTCCAGCGGGCGGGGCAGGTTCGGCAGCGAGGGCAACTGCGGCAGGCGCAGCTGGGCGAGGGCTTGCGACGTCAGCAGCAGGCCGAAGGCGGCCAGGGCAGCGGTGTGGGAAAACTTCATGGACGGCTCAGATGCTCGTCAGGATAACGACTGAGGTCGGGATGAAAATCCGCGGCCCATCCGTTGTGCTGGTATCGATGCCCGACAACCTTCCCGAACTCCGCGAGGCTATTGCCGCCCTGCTGCCCAGGCTGCGCCGCTTCGGCCGCACCCTGGCAAGCCGGCGCGAGGATGCCGACGACCTGGTGCAGGTCGCCATCGAGAAGGCCCTGACGCGCACCGAGCAGTGGACGCCTGGCACGCGTCTGGACAGCTGGATGTTCCGGATCATGCAGAACGCCTGGATCGACGAATTGCGCGCCCGCGAGCGCCGCGGGCAGACCTTCCTGCCCGAGGAGGAAGGCGAACACGTGAGCGACGGCCACCACAGCGGCGCCCAACTGGACGCGATCCGCGTGCGCGAGGCCGTCGCGCGGCTCGGGCCTGAACACCGCATCGTGGTGGGCCTGGTGCTCGTCGAAGGACTCAGCTACCAGGAAGCCGCAGACACCCTCGCCGTGCCGGTCGGCACCGTGACGAGCCGCCTCGCCCGCGCCCGCGAGGCCTTGCAGCAGATGCTGGGGGAATGGCCATGACCCGCCCGGAGGACCCGCGCATGCCCCATCCCGACGAGGCCCTGATGCAGGCCGAACGACGCCGACTCGCAGCCGCCTTCGATCCTGTGCTGGACGAGCCCGTGCCGCAACGCCTGCGCGCCCTGCTGACCCCTGCCGCAGCCCCGGTGGTGGGCCTGGCCGCCGTGCGCGCGGGCCGCCGCCGCATGCCCACCTGGGCCGCGTGGGGCGGCATGGCGGCCACGCTGCTGCTGGGCACGCTGCTGGGCACCCGGCTCGCACCGCCGGTCGCACCCGCCGCGACAAGCCCTGGTGACCTCATCGCCACCGGCGACGTGGCGCAGGCGCTTGAACACCGGCTGGCCAGCGACACCCCGGGCGCGGTGGCCGTGCAGCTCAGCTTCAAGGATCAGCGCGGCCGCTACTGCCGCAGCTTCACGACATCCCGTGTGGCCGCGTTGCCCGGGCCGGCGACCGCGGACGGTCATCTGCGCCAGGCCGCCTCCGCCCTGCCCGCGTCGGTGCTGGCGGCTGTCGACGCGCAAGCCGCCGGGGACCCGCTGAACGCCGCCCAGGAACGTGCCGCGCGCGATGCCGGTTGGCGCCCCTGAGGCGCGGGCTTCAGAGCTCCAGGCTGCGCCAGATCAGGCTGGTGATGAGCTGGCGTGCGGCCTCGAAGTCGGCATCCTCCAGGCGCGGCTTGCCCATGTAGAGGGCGAACTGCGGCGCGAGGTCGGCATAGGCCTGGGTGGACGACCAGATCAGGAACATCAGGTGCATGAAGTCGACGCGGCGGATCAGGCCCTCGTCGGCCCAGTGCTCGAAACGCTCGACGTCGGCATGCAGCAGCGGCATCACGCGTGCCTTCAGCACATCCTGGTAGCGCGGCGCGCCGGCCATGATCTCCCGCGTGAACACCGCATTGCCCGAGGCGCGGTCGCGGCTGAAGCGCAGCTTGACCTCCACGTAGGCATTGAGCGCCGCCTGCGGCTCGCTCGCCTCCGTGATGGCCGTCATGCAGGCCATCCATTCGTTCATGACGCTGTCCAGCACCGCGCGGTAGAGCTCTTCCTTGCTGGGCCAGTGGTAGAGCAGGTTCTGGCGCGACATGTCGAGCACGGCGGCGATGCTGTCCAGGCTCACGCCCTCGAAACCAAAGCGGGCGAACTGGCGTTCGGCCTCGGCCAGGATGGCCTCCTGCTTGCGCAGGGTGGCGGCGCGGGGGATGCGCGTCACGGTGGCGATGTCGGTCATGCACCGCATTTTGACGTTGCGCACCAAACGGGCCCTGCGGGTTTTTACGCTTCGGTCAAGTTTTACTGGCTAGTAATGTTTGCCTGTTTTCCACCCGGAGATGCCCGTGGACTCTGCAGACCTGAAATCCGGCCGGCTCGCACCCGCCGACTACGCGAGCAACTTCGCCGATGCGCACCCGCCGCTGAACCGCACGCAGGCGCTCATCGAGGCCGAGCGCTGCTATTACTGCTTCGATGCGCCCTGCCAGACGGCCTGCCCCACGGGCATCGACATCCCGGCCTTCATCCAGCGGGTGGCGCAGGACAACGTGCGCGGCGCGGCCGACGCCATCCTGACGGCCAACCCGCTCGGCGGCATGTGCGCGCGGGTCTGCCCGACCGAAGTGTTGTGCGAGCAGGCCTGCGTGCGCAACACCAACGAAAGCAAGCCGGTCGAGATCGGGCTGCTGCAGCGCTTTGCGGTGGAGGGCTACTTCGCCAAGCCCGGCAAGCCGCTGTTCGAGCGCGCACCGCCCACCGGCCGGCGCGTGGCGGTGGTGGGCGCTGGCCCGGCCGGGCTGGCCGCCGCTCACGGCCTGGCCTGGCGCGGGCATGACGTGACCCTCTTCGACGCCGCGCCCAAGCTCGGCGGCCTCAACGAATACGGGCTGGCCACCTACAAGGTCGCGGGCGGCTTTGCCCAGCGCGAGATCGACTGGCTGCTGTCCATCGGCGGCATCACCCCGCGCCTGAACTGCCGGCTCGGCCGCGACATCACGCTCGACGGCCTGCTGGCCAGCCATGACGCCGTCTTCCTCGGCCTGGGCCTGCAAGGCGTCAACGCGCTGGGCATCGCCGAGCCCGAGCTGCCCGGCCTGCGCGATGCGGTGGACTTCATCGCCGAGCTGCGCCAGAGCGCGCCGGAGATCGTGCCGGTGGGCCGCCGCGTGGTGGTCATCGGCGGCGGCATGACGGCCGTGGATGCCGCCGTGCAGAGCAAGCTGCTGGGCGCCGAGCAGGTCACCATGGTCTACCGCCGCGGGCCGGAGAGCCTGTCGGCATCGCTGCACGAGCAGCAGTGGGCGCAGACGCATG
>JAIPCJ010000076.1 GCA_021738245.1 Methylotenera sp.
GCGCCGCCATGGCCGGCGTGCGCCTGGGGCTTGCCGCCGGCGCGACCGCCGCCGCCATGGCTGCCCGGGCGGCCACCGCCGCCGTTGCCACCGCCACCGCCACCGTTGCCGCCCCGGGCATCACCGCCCCGACCACCACCACCACCGCCCGGCCGGCCACCGCGGCCGGCGTGCTGCGGCGGGTTGGGGTTGCGGCCCCGGCTGCCGTTGGGGTTGAGCACGGTGCGGCCCAGCACGATGGGTTCCGGCTTCTCGTTGGGGTTGGGCTCGAAGCCCGGCACCATCTCGCGCGGAATCTCGCGCTTGATGAGCTTCTCGATGTCACGCAGGAAGCCGTTCTCGTCCACGCAGACCAGGCTCACCGCCTCGCCCTGGGCGCCAGCGCGGCCGGTGCGGCCGATGCGGTGCACGTAGTCTTCGGGCACGTTGGGCAGCTCGAAATTGACGACGTGGGGCAGCTGGTCGATGTCGATGCCGCGGGCCGCGATGTCGGTGGCCACCAGGCAGGTCAGGTCGCCGCTCTTGAAGTCGGCCAGCGCCTTGGTGCGCGCGCCCTGGCTCTTGTTGCCATGGATGGCCATGGCACTGATGCCTTGTTCGTTCAAGTAGTCCGTCAGGCGGTTGGCGCCGTGCTTCATGCGCGTGAACACCAGCACCTGGTGCCAGTCACCGCCCTTGATGAGGTGCACCAGCAGTTCCTTCTTGCGCTCGCGGCCCACGGGGTGGACCTTCTGCGCGATCTGGTCGTTGGTCTGGTTGCGGCGGGCCACTTCGATCAGGGCCGGCTGGTTCAGCAGGCGGTCGGCCAGGGCCTTGATCTCGTCGCTGAAGGTGGCGCTGAAGAGCAGGCTCTGCTTCTGCGCGGGCAGCAGCGCGAGCACCTTCTTGATGTCGTGGATGAAGCCCATGTCGAGCATGCGGTCGGCTTCGTCGAGCACCAGGATCTCGACCTTGGACAGGTCCAGGTTGCCCAGGCCCGCATGGTCGAGCAGGCGGCCGGGCGTGGCGACGAGGATGTCCACGCCGTCACGCAGCTTGTTGATCTGCGGCTGCATGCCCACGCCGCCGAACATGACCATGCTCTTGAGCTGGGGCAGGTACTTGCCATAGGTCTGCACGCTCTCCTCGACCTGGGCGGCGAGTTCGCGGGTGGGGGTCAGCACCAGGGCACGGATGGCGGGACGGCCGCGCTTGTCGAGTGTGCGCTGTCCGGCCTGCAGGCGGTGCAGCATGGGCAGCGTGAAGCCCGCGGTCTTGCCGGTGCCGGTCTGGGCACCGGCCATCAGGTCGCCGCCCTTGAGCACCGCGGGAATGGCTTGTGCCTGGATGGGGGTGGGTGAGGTGTAGCCAGCGTCGGCAATGGCCTTGAGCAGCGGCGCTGCAAGGCCGAGGGAATCGAAACTCATCGAGAAAGGGAGTGAGCACGCCTGGTCGCATCGCCTGCCGCGCCGCATGTGGAGCGGCGCCAGTCTTCGGGCAGGGCGGGCAGCGTGCAGGGGCTGAAAAGAGAACGCCGCGCAAGACTGAGAAGCGCGGCGTTGCTCTCATTCTAGCGGCAGGACTATTTCGTGACCGTGACCCAATCCATGTTCGCCCAGTTGTTGGGCGAGTGCGGGAGGCTGACCTCACGCCGCATGGCCCACGGGATGACCTGGCGGTGCAGCGGGATGAGGTTGACCTGCTCGCGGAAGGACTGCAGCGCGGCCTTGACCAGGCCTTCGCGCTTCTTGGGGTCGGTTTCAATCGTGGAGGCCGCCGCCAGCGCGTCGCCCTCGTTGTTGACGGAGCCGCCGTAGTTGGACACGCCCACCCCTTGTTCGCCGCGGTTGCGCAGCACCGGCGTGAGCATGACCTCGGCGTCCGTCGAGCCGCCGCCCCAGCCCGCCAGATACAGGCTGGTGTCGAACTTCTCGACCTTGGGGAAGAACAGGGTGCGCGGCAGCGCGTTGACCTTCACCCTCACCTTGATCTGCGCCCACATGCTGGCCAGCGCAATGCAGATGCGTTCGTCGTTGATGTAGCGGTTGTTGGGGCAGTCCATCGTGACCTCGAAGCCATCGGGGTAGCCGGCCTCGGCCAGCAGCTTGCGAGCCTGGGCGGGGTCGTAGGGCAGTCGGGTCTCGACCTTGGGGTCGTTGTAGCCGCCGCGGGGCGAGGAGGTCAGCCCGCCGGTGGGCACCGAGTAGCCGCTCATTAGCTTGGTCTTGATGGCCTCGATGTCGATGGCGTGATAGAGCGCCCGTCGCACCCGCACGTCCTTGAACGGGTTCTTGTCGCCGGGCACGTTGCCGTAGAGCAGTTTGTCGCGGGACTGGTCCATGCCGACGTAGACGAGGCGGTTCTCTTCGCCGTCCAGCACCTTGAGCTGGGGCAGGGTGCGCAGCCGGGCGAGGTCGCGCGGTGGCGGGTCGATGACGAAGTCGATCTCGCCGGAGATGAGCGCGGCGGTGCGGGTGGCGTCGTTGGAGATCGGCATGAAGACGAACTCCTGCAGATTGCCCTCGAACTTGCCCCACCAATTCGGGTTGCGCTTGAAGACCGTCTTCACGCCCGGCTGGCGCGAGACCAGCATGAAGGGGCCGGTGCCATTGGCGTTCTGGCTGGCGTAGGACTCTTCGCGGTTCTTGAAGTCCAGCGGCCGGGTGACGCGGTTTTGCTCGCTCCAGCGCCGGCTCATGATGTAGAGGTTGCCCAGCATCTCGGGCAGGATGGGATTGGGCTTGTCCAGCGTGAAGATGAGGGTCAGGGGGTCAATGGCCTTCGGGATGCCGACCGCATTGGCGTAGACCCGGTGCGGCGAGTTGGGGTCGCGCAGGCGCTGCATCGAGAACACCACGTCATCGGCCGTGAACGGGGTGCCGTCATGGAACTTCACGCCCGGCCGCAGCTTGAAACGCCAGATCAGCGGCGTCGACTGCGTCCATTCCGTGGCCAGGCTCGGCCCCATGCTCAGGTCCTTCATGCGCCGCGTCAGCGCCTCGTAGACCTGGTTGTTGAGGCTGTTGGTCATCACCTCGTTCTGGGAATGCGGATCGGTGGTCTGCATGTCGCCCTGGCTGGACCAGCGCAGGGTCTGGGCCTGGGCCAGGCCGGCGACCAGACTGACGACCAACAGCGCCAGGCTGCGGCCGATGCGTGAATGGCTCATCTTCTTCCCCCTCGCATGAACTGCCGGCGCAGTCTGGGGTGGCTCCGCGGCGGCTGCCTCGGGATGAACCCCAAGGGCGACAGGCAGGCATCGGCGACAATGCCGGGCAACGCAGGCCCTCTCCGGGGCCTGCCGCTGTTTCAAGGACTGCCATGGCCCAATACGTTTTCTCGATGAACCGTGTCAACAAGACGGTTCCCCCCAAGCGCCACATCCTCAAGGACATCTCGCTGTCGTTCTTCCCGGGCGCCAAGATCGGCGTGCTGGGCCTGAACGGTTCGGGCAAGTCCACGCTGCTGAAGATCATGGCCGGCGTCGACAAGGAAATCGAGGGTGAAGCCGTCCCGATGCCGGGCATCAAGATCGGCTACCTGGAGCAGGAACCCAAGCTCGACCCCGACCAGACGGTGCGCGAGGCCGTCGAGGAGGGCATCGGCGGCGTGCTGGCTGCCAAGAAGCGGCTGGACGAGGTCTATGCCGCCTACGCTGAACCCGACGCCGACTTCGACGCCCTGGCCGCCGAGCAGGGCGAACTGGAGGCCATCATTGCCGCCGCCGGCTCCGAGAACACCGACCTGCAGCTCGAACTGGCCGCCGACGCCCTGAACCTGCCCCCGTGGGACGCGCAGATCGGCGTGCTGTCGGGTGGTGAAAAGCGCCGCGTGGCGCTGTGCCGCCTGCTGCTGTCCAAGCCCGACATGCTGCTGCTGGACGAGCCCACCAACCACCTGGACGCCGAAAGCGTGGAGTGGCTGGAGCAGTTCCTGCAGCGCTTCCCGGGCACCGTGGTGGCCATCACCCACGATCGCTACTTCCTGGACAACGCCGCCGAGTGGATTCTCGAACTCGACCGCGGCCATGGCATTCCCTGGAAGGGCAACTACTCCGACTGGCTGGACCAGAAGGAACGCCGCCTGGAGCAGGAGCAGAAGTCGGAAGACGCCCGTGCCAAGGCCATGAAGGAAGAACTCAAGTGGGTGCGCTCCAACGCCAAGGGCCGCCAGGCCAAGAGCAAGGCGCGTCTGGCCCGCTTCGAGGAACTGAGCGACGTCGAGTACCAGAAGCGCAACGAGACCAACGAGATCTTCATCCCCGTGGCGGAGCGCCTGGGCAATGAAGTCATCGAGTTCGAAAACGTCTCCAAGAGCTTCGGCGACCGGGTGCTGATCGACAACCTCAGCTTCAAGGTGCCCGCGGGCGCCATCGTCGGCATCATCGGCCCGAACGGCGCCGGCAAGTCGACGCTGTTCCGCATGATCCAGGGCGTGGAGCAGCCGGATTCCGGCACGGTCAAGATCGGCAAGACGGCCAAGCTGGCCTTCGTCGACCAGAGCCGCGCGAGCCTGGACGGCAGCAAGACGGTCTGGGAAGACGTCTCCGGCGGCCTGGACAACATCGTGGTCGGCAAGTTCGTCATGCCCAGCCGCGCCTACCTCGGCCGCTTCAACTTCAAGGGCAACGACCAGCAAAAGCTGGTGGGTTCGCTGTCGGGCGGTGAACGCGGTCGCCTGCACCTGGCCAAGACCCTGGCGCAGGGCGGCAACGTGCTGATGCTGGACGAACCGTCCAACGACCTCGACGTCGAAACCCTGCGCGCCCTTGAAGAAGCGCTGCTGGAGTTTGCCGGCTCGGCCATGGTCATCAGCCACGACCGCTGGTTCCTGGACCGCATCTGCACCCACATCCTCGCCTGTGAAGGCGATTCGCAGTGGTTCTTCTTCGACGGCAACTTCCACGAGTACGAAGCCGACAAGAAGAAGCGCCTGGGCGAAGAAGGCGCGCGCCCCAAGCGCATGCGCTTCAAGCCGATCAAGTAAAGCCCGTCGGCCCGGGGCGCGGTTCACCGAATGTGAAACGCACCCCGACCCCCGACACAGTTCTTTACCGGGTGCCCAAAGATCCCACACAGGGCCGCCTGAAGATGACTGCACCCCAGTTCTTCAGGAGGCCAGTGATGACAACGCCCCGCACCCCGCATTTCTTCCGTATCGCCTTGCTGTCGGCCGCCCTGGCCGTGGGGGGCGTCGCAGCGCAGGCGCAACCCGGCCCGGGCCCGCGAGGTGGTCCTGGCGGCCCCGGCATGATGGCGCCCGGCGGCTTCTTCGGCGGTCACATGGACCACATGCTGGATCTCGTCAACGCGACGGACTCGCAGCGCAGCCAGATTGACGCCATCTTCAAGGCGGCTCGCCAGGACCTCGCCGGTCAGCGCGACACCGGCCGCAAGCTGCATGAGCAGATGGCCGCGCTCTACACCGCCACCAACGTCGACGCAGCCGCCATCGAGAACGTGCGTGCGCAACTGAGTGCCCAGCACGAGGTGGCTTCCAAGCGCATGAGCCAGGCCAGCATCGATGCCGCGCGGGTGTTGACACCCGAGCAGCGCACCAAGATCGCCGAGGTCATGAAGAAGCGCCAGGCGCGCATGGCCAGCCGTCAGGCTGGTTGATCCACCCATTGGCCCCAGACGAGGAGTTCTGCGATGCTTGAGCCCCGTTCCACCGGCGCCGAGGCGCGCCGGATTCCCATTTCTTCCCTCGCCCCGTTGATGAGTAGCGCCCGACTTCTGTTGATTGACGATGACGCCCGCCTGACTGGCATGGTGGGTGACTACCTCCGCGCGGCAGGCTTCGAGGTGAGCACCGCCGGTACGCTGGCCGCGGCCCGTGAGGCCCTGGCCCACAGCCGTTTCGAGCTGCTGGTGCTGGACCTGATGCTGCCCGACGGCGATGGCCTGGACTTCTGCCGCTGGTTGCGCGGTGACGCGCGCTGGCGCCACCAGCCGGTGCTGATGCTGTCGGCCCGCGGCGAGCCCATGGACCGCATCCTGGGCCTGGAGCTGGGCGCGGATGACTACCTCGCCAAGCCCTTCGAGCCGCGCGAGCTGCAGGCCCGCATCAAGGCCCTGCTGCGCCGCCTGGAGCCCAAGCTGGACGGCGACGAGGTGCTGCGCTTCGGACGCCTGGAGATTGATCTGGCGGCCCGTGTGGCCCGGCTGGACGGCAAGATCTGCGACCTGACCAGCCACCAGTTCGACCTGCTGGTGGTGCTGGCGCAGAGCCCCGGCCGCGTGCTCAGCCGCGACCAGATCATGGATGCGCTCAAGGGCCATCCGCTGGAGGCGTTCGATCGCTCCATCGACGTGCACATCTCGCGCATCCGCGCCGTCATCGAGGACGACCCCAAGAACCCCCGCCGCGTGCTGACGGTGCGGGGTGCGGGCTACGTGTTCGCGCGCAAGCAGGACGCCGACGCGGACGCCGCCTGACTTGAAAGCCCTCTACGTTCGCATCTACCTGACGCTGGTGGCGTTGCTGCTGGCGTTCGCGTTCGGCTCGGCCTGGCTGTTCCAGCGCCACATCGAGCAGGAGCGGGGCAATGTCGAGACCGCCGCCGGTGAGCGGCTGAATGCCATGGCCGGCCTGCTCAAGCTGGCCTTGCCGCCAGCCACCGCGCCGCGCGAGGAGCAGGCCGCGGCGTTCACCGATTGGGGGCAGCGCCTGCGCATGCCGCTGGCGCTGGAGGATGCAGACGGCAAGCGCATCGGCACCACGCAGATGTTCCTGCGGCGGGCGGACGACCCGGGGGCGATCATCGTCAGCGCCAACCTCGGCGACGGGCGCAGCCTGGAGATGGTGCGGACGGTGCGGCCGCCCGCGCCGCCAGGGGCGGCCTCGGGCTCCGCGAGTGGCAACCCCGCGGCGAGGCTGCCAGGGCGCCCCGACGAGGGCCCGTGGGCGGGCCCGTGGCTGCACCGGCCGGTGTCGCCGGGTGCGCCTGCCGTCTCGACCTTGGCCGTGGTGCTCGTGCTCTTGTTCGTGGGGGTGGCGGCGGGGGCCTACCCGGTGGTGCGTCGCCTGACGCGCCGCCTGGAGATGCTCAAGCGCGGCGTCGAGCGGTTTGGCGCCGGTCAGCTGACGCACCGCGTGGATGACAGCGGCCGGGACGAAGTTGCCGCGCTGGCGAGCAGCTTCAACCAGGCGGCCGACCGTATCGAGACCCTGCTGCGCTCCCACCAGAGCCTGCTGGCCAATGCGAGCCACGAGCTGCGCTCGCCGCTGGCACGCCTGAAGATGGCCTTTGCCATGCTGGAAGACGCTGCACCCGCGCAGCGCGAGCGTTTGTCGCACGAGATCGACGTGAACATCGCGGAGCTGGATGCCCTGGTGGAGGAAGTCCTGCTCGCCAGCCGCCTGGAGGCCGGCAGTGCTGTCGGCGAGACCCATGCGGTCGAGCTGTTGGCGCTGGGTGCCGAAGAGGCCGCGCGGGCCGAGGTGGCGTTCGAGCCCGAGACCGATGCCGCCCGCGTCGAAGGCCAGGAGCGACTGCTGCGCCGCGCGTTGCGCAATTTGCTGGACAACGCCCGCCGCTACGGTGGCCCCGAGGTCGAGCTGAGCCTGCGCTCGGTGGCGGGCGGTTTCGAATTCGTCGTGGCCGACCGGGGGCCGGGTGTGCCGGCCGACCTGCGCGAGCGCATCTTTGAGCCCTTTTATCGCCTGCCGGGCCATGCCGAGATGGCGGGCGGCGTGGGTCTCGGGCTCAGCCTGGTCAAGCAGATCGCGGAGCGCCACGGCGGCCGCGTGAGCTGCCAGTCGCGGGAAGGCGGTGGCAGTCGATTCGTGATCTTCCTGCCGGCGGCTGCGTCAACAAGCGCTAACGGTTCTCGTTGAACACGCGCCGCAGCAGCAGGCTCAGCAGCAGGCCCGCCGTCAGCAGCCCGGCCGTGGCCGCCTGCCAGAAACCCACCGCGCCCACGCCGTCGGCCCCGAAGGCCAGCACGTAGCCGCCACCGATGCCCAGGCCCCACAGCGCGACCACGTAGATGATCATCGGCAAGGTGGCCACCTGGTAGGCCCGCAGCACATAGGCCGCCACCGTCTGCAAGGCGTCACCGAGGTGGAAGAACCAGACCCACACCAGCAGCGGCAGCGCCGCGGCAGCCGTGGCGGCGTTGGTGGTGTACAGCCCCACGATGGGCCCGCGGGCCAGGGCCACCACCGCACCCACCGCGGCCGCCACCAGCGTGGCCAGCACCATCGCGTGCCGCCCGACGATGCGCGCCTCACGCTTCTCGCCTGCGCCCAGGTGCTGGGCGACCAACGTGCCGGCGGCCGTGGCCTGGGCCAGCGCGATCATGAACATCATGGCCACGAGGTTGACGGCAATCTGGTGGCCGGCCACTGGCGTGGCCCCCAACCGTGCGATGAAGAAGGCCATGAAGGTGAATCCCGTCACCTCCACCAGGATGGACCCACCCATCGGCAGGCCCAGCGTCACGAGGGCGCGCAGCTCCCGCCAGTCGGGGCGGGTCGCCCACAGATGCGGGACCTGGAAGGGGTGGTAGAACGGGTCCCGGCGCAGCAGCAGCGCGGCCACGGCCGCCTGGCCGACCATTGCAATGGCCGTCGCCCAGCCGCAGCCGGCCACACCCATCGCCAGGATCGGCCCCCAGCCGAACACCAGCACGGCATTGAGCGGCACCTTGGCGGCCAGGCCCGTCAGCTGCATCGCCATCACCGCCTTGGGCCGGCTGACGGCCGTCGAGAAACCCCGAAAGGCCGTGAAGAGCAGGGCCGCGGGCAGCGCGAACGCCTCGGGCCGCGTATAGGCCCGGACCTTGTCGGCCTGGGCCGCATCGAGCTGCGCCAGCGCCGCGAAGGGGTCGGGGAACCACAAGGCCAGGCAGCCCGGGATGCACAGCAGCACCGACAGCCACTGCGCCTGTACGAAGCTCTGGCCGGCGCCCGGCAGGTCATGGGCACCGAACTTGCGCCCGGCGATCGGACCGACCGCCAGCACCACGCCCATCAGGCCCACGAAGATGGTCACGTAGGCAGCCGAGCCCACGGCCAGTGCGGCCAGGTCGGACGGGCCGACGCGGCCCATCATCAGCGTGTCCACGGTGCTGAACATCATCACGGCGATCTGCCCGACCAGCACCGGCCAGGCCTGCGGCACGATGCGCCGCACGCTGTCAACAAAACGGATGCGAGTCAGGATCGTGCTCCGCGTTCGGCGTAGCGGTTGAAGCGCCAGGCCGTGCCTTCCTGCGTGATGCGCTGCCACACGACGCGCTTCTCGAAGGGGTCGAGTGCGGGCCAGTGCTGCACCTCGTCGAAGCTGCGGCCACAGCCCTTGCAGACCGGGTCGCCCTGGGCGGTGGAGCAGATGGCGATGCAGGGCGAATCCGGCGTGGTGGCATACCAGGCCAGCCACGCCTCCAGGGCGCGGGGCGAGAGGGTATCGACCTCGACCTCGACCTCGGCACGGCGCTGCCAGGCCAGCAGCGCATAGGCCTCGGCCAGCGCCCGCACCTCGGGCGCAGCGCTGATGCCGTCCGGCGAGGGCGAACGCTCGCGCCACCAGTTGATGGCGGCCTCCAGGTCGGTGACGTGCAGCCGGGCGGTCACGCCACCAGTCCCATCACCCCGCGCACTTCTCGCAGGGTCTTGCGCGCCACCGCACGGGCGCGTTCGGTGCCGACCTCCAGCGTCCACTTGACCTGCTGCGGGTCCAGGGCCGCGGCGCGCTCGCGCCAGGGCGCCTGCTCGCGCTGGATGGCTTCGATCAGGGGCTGCTTGCAGTCCAGGCAGCCGATGCTGGCGCTGCGGCAGCCGGTCTCGCAGGCGGCGCGCGTGGCATCGTCGGAATAGATCTGGTGCAGGGGCCAGACCGGGCAGCGCGCCGGGTCGCCGGCATCGGTGCGGCGCACGCGATGCGGGTCGGTCGGCATGGTGCGGATCTTGGCGGCCGTCACCTCGGGCTCGTCGCGCATCGCGATCGCGTTGTCCAGGCTCTTGCTCATCTTCTGGCCGTCCAGCCCGGGCACACGCGCGGTGTCGGTCAGCAGCGCCTGGGGCTCGACGAAGACCGGCGCGGTCTCGGCATAGAGTCGGTTGAAGCGCCGGGCCACCTCGCGGGTCACTTCGACATGCGCCGTCTGGTCTTCACCCACGGGTACGCCAGCGGGCTTGTACAGCAGGATGTCGGCGGCCTGCAGCAGCGGGTAGCCGAGGAAGCCGTACGTGGCCAGCTCGCTGTCGGCCGCCACCTGGTCCTTGTAGCTGGGCATGCGGGCCAGCCAGCTGGAAGGCGTGCACATGGCCAGCAGCGTGAACAGCTCGGCATGCTCGGGCATGCGGCTTTGCAGGAAGAGGGTGCAGCGCTCCGGGTCCAGCCCGGCTGCGAGCCAGTCGGTGACCATCTCGTAGACATGGCGCGTCAGCGTCTCGCCGCTCGGGCGCTGCGTGGTGAGCGCATGCCAATCGGCCACGAAGAAAAAGCCTTCATGGCTGTCTTGCAGGCGCACCCAGTTCTTGATGGCCCCGTGGTAGTGGCCGAGGTGCAGGGCGCCGGTCGGGCGCATGCCCGAAAGGACGCGCGGGCGGGGTGTGGCGGGTGTCGACATGGGGCGCGGATTGTCGCTCGCCTACACTCCCGCCCCCATGAAGCGACTGGTCATTCTGATTTCCGGACGGGGCTCCAACATGGAAGCCATCGTGAAGGCCTGTGCTGCCGAGGGCTGGCCGGCGAGCATCGCGGCCGTCATCAGCAACCGGCCCGACGCAGGCGGCCTGCAGTTCGCGGCAGAGCGCGGCATCGCCACCGCGGTGGTCGACCACAAGGCCTACGCCAGCCGGGACGACTTCGATGCCGAGCTGGCCCGGATCATCGACAGCTTCTCGCCCGACCTGGTCGTGCTGGCCGGCTTCATGCGCATCCTGACGCCAGCCTTCACGGCGCGTTACGAACGGCGCCTGCTGAACATCCATCCCTCGCTCCTGCCGGCGTTCACGGGTTTGCACACGCATGAGCGGGCGCTGGCCATGGGTTGCAAGGTGGCGGGGGCGACGGTGCATTTCGTGACCGCCGAACTGGACCATGGCGCCATCGTCATGCAGGGCGTGGTGCCGGTGCAGCCGGGCGACGATGCCAAGACCCTGGCGGGCCGCGTGCTGACCGCCGAGCACCGCATCTATCCGCAGTCGGTGCGGTGGTTCGTGGAAGACGCGCTGGTCTGGGTGGGAGACACCGTGCAGCACCGCGACGGCGCTGCCCAGCAGTTGCTGCTCAGCTGATCAGGCCCGCCAGGATATTGATCGACAGGGCCAGCACGCCCGTGTTGAAGACGAAGGCGATCAAGGCCTGCAGCAGCACCAGGCGGCGCATCGGCTTGGCGCTCACCACGACGTCGGACGTCTGCGAGGTCGCCGCGACCGTGATCGAGAAGTACAGGAAGTCGGCGTAGTCCGGCAGTTCGTCGTCGCCAGGGAACTCCAACCCGTGCTGGCCCTTGCCCTGGCGGTGGTAGAGGCTCGCATACGCCAGACCGAACTCCACGGGCAGCAGCAGCCACGAGCCGGCCACCGTGGCCAGGGCCAGCAGCACATAGCGCGTGTCGTGGTTCTGGCGCGCGGCCTGCAGCTCCAGCGTGATGGCCGCAAGGCTCGCCAGGGCGCCGAGCACTGCCAGCAGCAGCACGACAGGCACGCCCTCGTTCAGGCGCCGGGCGCGGGCCTGCACATCCGCGGTGGTGCTGTGGCTGAACATCATCCACACCACCAGCGGCAGGTAGATCCAGATGACGAGGTTCCAGCCGATCAGCAATCGGGTCTGCAGGCTGGTGACCCCGGGCCAGGCGGCTGCCAGCGCGCTGCCCACGATCACGGCCGTCAACAGGCGAGGGCGCAGGCGTAGCTGGTTCCAGAGAGTCATGCAGGGCGGCTTGGGATAATGGGGCGATGCATCCTAATGCCCTGCTGGAGCTCGCCGCCGAACTCATCGGTGCCGTCAACAAGCTCGACGCCCCGGCCGACTCGACCGTTTCGGCCTTCTTCCGTCAACACAAGAACCTCGGACAGCGCGAGCGCGCGAGCCTCGCCGAGACCGTCTATGCGCTGCTGCGCGAGCGGCTGAAGTTCCAGAACCTGGCCCAGAGCGGCAGCGGCCCCATGTCGCGGCGCCTGGCCATCCTGGCCTGGCGCGGCAGCGACACCTTTTTGCGTGCCGCGCTCAGCGCCGCCGAGAAGGACTGGCTGGCCCAGGTGCAGGCCATCGCCCCCCAAAGCCTGGCGCCCAAGCTGCGCCACAACCTGCCGGACTGGTTGGCCGAACCCTTGCTGGCCCGCCTCGGCGAGGACGAGTTCTGGCGCCTGGCCGCCACGCTGAACGAGGCCGCGCCGCTGGACCTGCGGGTCAACAGCCTCAAGCTCAAGCGCGAAGAAGCCCAGGCGGCCTTGCTGGCGGCCGGCATCGAGGCGACGCCCACGCCGTATTCGCCCCTGGGCCTGCGCGTGCAGGGCAAGCCGGCGTTGAACAAGCTTGAGCTCTTCACCAACGGGTCCATCGAGGTGCAGGATGAGGGCAGCCAGTTGCTGGCTCTGCTGCTGGCGCCCAAGCGGGGCGAGATGGTGGTGGACTTTTGCGCGGGCGCCGGCGGCAAGACGCTGGCCCTGGGCGCGGCCATGCGCAACACCGGGCGGCTGTACGCCTTCGATGTCTCCGGACACCGGCTGGACGCCCTCAAGCCACGCCTGGCGCGCAGCGGCCTGTCCAACGTCTACCCGGCCCAGATCGCCCACGAGCGCGATGACCGCATCAAGCGTCTGGCCGGCAAGATCGACCGCGTGCTGGTGGATGCACCTTGTTCAGGGCTGGGCACGCTGCGGCGCAACCCCGACCTGAAGTGGCGCCAGTCGCCCCAGGCGGTGTCGGAGCTTCAGGACAAGCAGCGCGCCATCCTGGCCAGTGCCGCCCGTCTGGTGAAGCCGGGCGGCCGGCTGGTTTACGCCACCTGCAGCCTGCTGGACGCCGAGAACGAGGTGATCGCCAACGAGTTTGCTGCGGCGCACCCCGACTTTGAGCGGCTGGATGCCGCCGAGGCGCTCGACAAGGCGCAGGTGGAGCGGGCAGCCGAGCTGACCGAGAACGGCGCGCTGCGCCTGTGGCCGCACCGCCATGCGACCGATGGCTTCTTTGCGGTCGCGTGGGTTCGCAAAGGCTGAGGCGGGCTTGACCGGGGTCAAGGAACGCGCCGATTCGCACGTGCCCGCCCGATTGCGGTGCGCGCGCCCCCTTGACTTTGGAGGCGCGCCCCTACAATTGCACCTACTTTGAATGGCCGCTTCCGGCCGGGGTCCTGGACGCATGAACGTATTCTTCGACGCGCTGCTGAATTGGGTGGCCAACGGCCTGGCTGATTTCAGCGCCTGGCAATTGGTGGTCTACACGCTGGTGGTGACCCACATCACGATCGCTTCCGTCACCATCTTCCTGCATCGTGCGCAAGCGCACCGCGCGCTGGACCTCGGGCCGATTCCGTCGCATTTCTTCCGCTTCTGGCTCTGGCTGACCACCGGCATGGTCACCCGCGAGTGGGTCGCCATCCACCGCAAGCACCACGCCAAGTGCGAAACCGAAGAAGACCCGCACAGCCCGCAGACCCGCGGCCTGCGCAAGGTCATGGCCGAGGGCGCCGAGCTCTACCGCGCCGAGGCCAAGAACGCCGAGACGATTGCCAAGTACAGCCGCGGCACGCCCGACGACTGGATTGAAAACAACCTCTACAGCAAGTACAGCTGGCAGGGCGTGGCGCTGATGCTGATCATCAACGTGACGCTGTTCGGTGCCATCGGCGCCACCATCTGGGCGATCCAGATGGCGTGGATCCCGTTCTGGGCAGCCGGCGTCATCAACGGCATCGGTCACTACTGGGGTTACCGCAACTTCGAGGCGCCGGATGCCTCGACCAACCTGACGCCCTGGACCTTGATCGTCGGCGGCGAGGAGCTGCACAACAACCACCACACCTACCCGACGTCCGCCAAGTTCTCGGTCAAGCCTTACGAGTTCGACATCGGCTGGATGTACATCCGCGGCCTGGAGATGCTGGGCTGGGCCAAGGTGCGCAAGACCGCGCCCAAGCTGAGCCTGGGCGAAGTGAAACCGGCAGACGCCCGCACGCTGGAAGCCCTGATCGCCAACCGCTACGAAGTGATGGCCACCTACGCCCGCGGCTTGAAGGGCGCCTGTGCCGCCGAACTCGCCCGCATCAAGGCCGAGGGCGGCAAGCACAGCGAGCGCTTCGCGCAGTTCAAGCTGGCCAAGCGCTGGCTGCACCGTGACGAAGACCGCATCCCGGCGAACGTGCAGGGCGAACTGGCCCATGCCCGCGCCGCCAGCCCCGTCATCGACAAGCTGGTGACCATGCGCGAAGAGTTGCGTCAGCTCTGGACCCGCACCAATGTGTCGGCCGAACAGCTCGTTGCTGACCTGCAGGCCTGGTGCCGCCGTGCCGAGGAAAGCGGCATCGCCGAGTTGCAGGCTTTCTCCATGCGTCTGCGCGCCGCGCACGCCTGACGATCACGTCTGCCGTTTCGCGGTGTAAAGGGCGCCCCTACCGGGCGCCCTTTTTCATGGTTTGTCCTAGACTTGTTGCACGCAGTCACTCGGTAAGGAGAGTCACCATGAAACCTCGTTGGATCGCTTTGGCGGTGCTGGCCGCCGCGTCGGCCGCCGCGCAGGCGGATGTGCAGGTGAACTTCGTCAAGCCTGATCAGTTCTCGGACATCAAGGACAAGAACGGCTTTCGGCAGCCCGAGGTGCTGGACGACATCAAGGCCTACCTGGTGACGCAATTCGACAAGCGCCTGCCGGGCCGGGACGTCCGTGTCGAGGTGACCGATGTGGACCTGGCCGGCGAAGTCGAGCCGGTGGGCTGGGGCGGTCAGTGGCTGCGGGTCATGCGCTCGGTCACCTCGCCGTCCATCGAGCTGAGCTACGAGGTGCGCGAGGGGGACAAGGTGGTGCAGCAGGGCAAGACGCGGCTGCGCGACATGAACTACCAGGACGGCTTCAACAACTTCAGCAGCGGCGACCCGTTGCGCTACGAGAAGCAGATGCTGGACCGCTGGATGCGGCAGGAGTTCAGCACGGCTGTCGCGGCGGCGCCGGCATCGCGCTGATCCGGCCCAGATGGCTCGGCCCTTTCGCAGAAGGGCAACAAAAAACCCGCCAGCGTTGCCGCTTGGCGGGTTTTTGTTGGCTGGGAGGGCAGGGCGGTCGGGCCGCCCGTGCGATCACTTCAGCTTGATTTCCTTGTACAGGACGTGCTTGCGCGCCTTGGGGTCGAACTTCATGAATTCGAGCTTTTCGGGCGTGGTCTTCTTGTTCTTGTTCGTCGTGTAGAAGTGGCCGGTGCCCGCGGTGGACTCCAGCTTGATCTTTTCGCGGCCGCCTTTGGATGCCATGGTCGTGTTCCTTCAGTGGGTCAGAGGAGAGGTCGCTTTACAGCTCGCCCTTGGCGCGCAGGTCGGCGACGACTTGGTCGATGCCGACCTTGTCGATCAAACGCAGAGCGGCGTTCGTGATGCGCAGGCGGACCCAGCGGTTTTCAGATTCCACCCAGAAACGGCGGTATTGCAGGTTCGGCAGGAACCGACGCTTGGTTTTGTTGTTGGCGTGGGAAACGTTGTTCCCGACCATGGGCTTCTTGCCCGTGACTTGACAGACGCGTGCCATTGACGCTTCTCCGGTTTGACTTCTCGACCAGTTGCCCAAAAACGTTTCGGGCAACCCTTTGACCGCATATGCCTGCTAAACCCGGCCTCAGCTCAAGAGCTGAAGGCCAAAGTGCGGTCCATCCGGCAGGCAAGCCCGCGAGTATAGCGGCAAACCCGCAGGCCGCCTAGCGCAGCGCTGCTTGGCGGGGGTCAACCGTTCTCCTGCTCCAGGAAACGCTGGGCGTCGAGCGCCGCCATGCAGCCCGTGCCGGCGCTGGTGATGGCCTGGCGGTAGATGTGGTCCTGCACGTCGCCGGCTGCGAAGACACCCGGCACGCTCGTCATGGTGGCGAAGCCGTTCAGGCCGCTGCGGGTGACGATGTAGCCGTCCTTCATCTCGAGCTGGCCCTTGAAGATGTCGGTGTTGGGCTGATGGCCGATGGCGATGAAGCAGCCGTGCACGGGGATGTCGGTCTTGCTGCCGTCCTTCACGTTGACCGTGCGCACGCCGGTCACGCCCGACGCATCGCCCAGCACTTCGTCGAGTTGCTGGAAGAGGTGCAGCTTCATCTTGCCGGCAGCGACCTTCTCCATGAGCTTGTCCACGAGGATGGGCTCGGCGCGGAACTTGTCGCGGCGGTGGATCAAATGCACGGTGCTGGCGATGTTGGACAGGTACAGCGCTTCTTCAACCGCCGTGTTGCCGCCGCCCACCACGCAGACTTCCTGGCCGCGGTAGAAGAAGCCGTCGCAGGTGGCGCAGCCGCTGACGCCTCGGCCCATGAAGGCCTGCTCGGAGTCCAGGCCAAGGTACTTGGCCGAGGCGCCTGTGGCGATGATGAGGGCGTCGCAGGTGTACACGCCGCTGTCACCGGTCAGCGTGAACGGGCGCTTGGAGAAGTCGACCGAGTTGATGTGGTCGTACACGATCTGCGTCTGGAAGCGCTCCGCGTGCTGCTGAAAACGCTGCATCAACTCCGGGCCCTGCACGCCCATGACGTCGGCCGGCCAGTTGTCGACCTCGGTCGTGGTCATGAGTTGACCCCCCTGGGCCATGCCGGTGATCAGCGTGGGCTTCAGGTTGGCCCGGGCGGCATAGATGGCGGCGGTGTAGCCGGCGGGGCCGGAGCCGAGAATGAGCAGGCCGTGGTGTTGGGTATTTGCGGTCATGGCGGGGATTTGAGGGCGGTCGAATGGGGCTCAAGAGCAACGGGCCCAGCATTTAGGGGTGAAAACCCCGGCCTAACCCGATGCGGCAACCCCTGCCGCGTGTGCACAATGCACGCCATTTTAGGCAGGCGAATATCTTCGCGCCGGCCTGGGGCCCAAACCTGGAGTGTGCATATGGCGATGATTTCCAACCTCGACCTGATCCGTCGGGTGCCGCTGTTCTCGATGCTGACGACCGATCAGGCGCAGTCCATCGCTGACAGCGTCGTCAAGCGGCGCTTCAAGCGGGGTGAACTGATCGTCGAGCAGGGCACCAAGTCCAACGCGCTGTTCATCCTGCTCAACGGCCGCGCCCGCGTGCTGACGGCCGACCACCGTGGCCGCGAGGTCATCCTGGCTGTGCTGCAGTCGGGCGACTACGTCGGCGAGATGAGCCTGATCGACAACGAGCCGCATTCGGCCACGGTACGTGCGGAAGTGCAGACCGACATGCTGGTGCTCGGTCGCATGGAGTTCGCCCGCTGCCTGCCGGAGAGCAGCAGCCTGTCCTACGGCATCCTGCGCGGGTTGGTGGCGCGTCTGCGCAACGCCGATCGCCAGATCGAGTCCCTCGCGCTGCTGGATGTCTACGGCCGCGTCGCGCGCACGCTGCTGGACATGGCCGAAGACGAGAAGGGCATCAAGCTCATCCGCGGCAAGGTGTCGCGCCAGGACATGGCCAAGGTCGTGGGTGCGTCGCGCGAGATGGTGAGCCGCGTCATGAAGGACCTGGAGGAGCGCGGCGTCATCGAGACGCTGGAGAACGGCTCCGTCGTGATCAAGGAACGCCTGACCCACGATTGAGATTGATACAGGTCACCGGGGGCCGCCGGGGCACAATGCCGGCATGAGTTTTCCCCTGGGTTCCCTGCTGGGCGGTGATCCCGCCGCTGGCGAAGCCGCCACACCGCCCAAACCCGCCCGCCGCCCAATTGCCGCCAAGCGCGAGGTGGGGCCGCCCTCCGCGGCGTCCCGACTGCTGAGAACGCCGCTGTGGTTGGCGCTGACCGCGTTGGCACTGGGCTTGTTGGTTCTTGCGCTGGCCACGCACGATCTGCGTGATGCTGCCTTCAGCACGAGTGGGCAGCGCGAGCTGGTCGGCAACCGCGTCGGCAGCTTCGGCGCCTGGCTCTCGGACGGCCTGCTCTTCCTGCTCGGCTTCTCGGCCTGGTGGTTGCCGCTGCTGGCGTTGCGGGCGTGGCTGCGCAGCCTGGCCGGCCTGCTGCGCCATGACGTGGCGCCCGTGCCTCGCTGGAGTCAGCGCGTGCGTTGGTGGGCGGGCGTGGTGCTGCTGATCGGCGCAAGTTGTGCGCTCGAGTGGAGCCGCCTCTATGCGGTCGAGGCCCGCCTGCCGGGCCATGCGGGTGGCATCCTGGGCTACGCCCTCGGGCCGCTGGGCATGAAGACGCTCGGCTTTGCCGGCTCGGGTGTCGTCTGGATCGTGCTGCTGCTGACCGGCCTGGCCTGGGCTTTCCGCTTCTCGTGGGGCCATGTGGCGGAATCCATCGGCGAGCGGTTGGAGCAACTGCGCGAGCAGCGCATCGAGCGCCGGGAGATCAAGGCTGACCAGAAGGCCGGCGAGCAGGCGGTGAAGGAGCGTGAGCAGGAAGTCGAGGTCGAGCGCCAGATCGAGCGCCAGGTCGAGGCTGAACACGCGCCGCTCGTCATCGAGGCGCCGGTCGTCGAGGTGCCGCAGTCCACCCGCGTGGCCAAGGAGCGCCAGCAGACCCTGTTCGCCGATGTCGGCGACGCCAAGCTCCCGCAGGTCGACCTGCTGGACGCCGCGCCGGGGCGCCAGGAGACGGTCACGCCCGAGTCGCTGGAAATGACCAGCCGCCTCATCGAGAAGAAGCTGCGCGACTTTGGCGTCGAGGTGCACGTGGTGGCCGCTTCGCCGGGCCCGGTCATCACCCGCTACGAGATCGAGCCGGCCACGGGCGTGAAGGGCTCGCAGGTGGTGAACCTGGCCAAGGACCTGGCGCGGTCACTGAGCCTCGTGTCCATCCGCGTGGTCGAGACCATCCCGGGCAAAAACTACATGGCGCTGGAGTTGCCCAACGCCCGCCGGCAGACCATCCGCCTGTCCGAGATCCTCGGCTCGCAGGTCTATGCTGATGCCGCCTCGCAGCTCACCATGGGCCTGGGCAAGGACATCGTCGGTGCGCCGGTGGTGGCCGACCTGGCCAAGATGCCGCACTGCCTCGTGGCCGGCACCACCGGCTCCGGCAAGTCGGTCGGCATCAACGCGATGATCCTCAGCCTGCTCTACAAGGCTGAGGCCCGCGATGTGCGCCTCATCCTCATCGACCCCAAGATGCTGGAAATGTCGGTCTACGAAGGCATCCCGCATCTGCTGGCCCCGGTGGTCACCGACATGAAGCAGGCCGGCAATGCGCTGAACTGGTGTGTCGGCGAGATGGAGCGCCGCTACAAGCTCATGTCCAAGATGGGCGTGCGCAACCTGGCCGGCTACAACAAGAAGATCGACGAGGCCAAGGCCAGCGGCCAGAGCATTCCCAATCCCTTCAGCCTCACGCCCGAAGAGCCGGAGCCGCTGGAGCGGCTGCCGTTCATCGTCGTGGTCATCGACGAACTGGCCGACCTGATGATGGTCGTCGGCAAGAAGATCGAAGAGCTGATCGCCCGCCTGGCGCAAAAGGCCCGGGCGGCCGGCATTCACCTGATCCTGGCGACGCAGCGGCCATCGGTGGACGTCATCACCGGCCTGATCAAGGCCAACATCCCGACGCGCCTGTCCTTCCAGGTCAGCTCCAAGATCGACAGCCGCACCATCCTCGACCAGATGGGCGCCGAGGCCCTGCTCGGCATGGGCGACATGCTCTACATGCCCTCGGGTACCGGCCTGCCGATCCGCGTGCATGGCGCCTTTGTCAGCGATGACGAGGTGCACCGCGTTGTGGAGTACATCAAGTCCCAGGGAGAACCGAATTACATCGAAGGCATCCTGGAAGGCGGCGTGCTCGACGACATGGGTGGCGGCGAGGCGCCGGCACCTGGCGAATCGAGTGGCGAAGCGGACCCGATGTACGACCAGGCTGTCGCCATCGTCCTACAGCACCGCAAGGCGTCCATCTCACTGGTGCAGCGCCATCTGCGCATAGGCTACAACCGTGCGGCCCGCCTCCTGGAGCAGATGGAAAAGTCAGGCCTCGTCGGAGCCCTGGCCGCCAATGGCAGCCGCGAGCTGATCGTGCCCAAACGCGACGAATGACGCGACCCACACCGCGACGAATGAAGACCCTGCTGATCTCCCTCACCCTGAGCCTGGCCGCAGCCGGTGCGGCGCGAGCCGATGCCGTCGACGCGCTGCGCGACTTCGCCCGCGACGTGAAAAGCGGCAAGGCCAACTTCACCCAGACCGTCACTGCGCCGGACGGCAAGCGCAAGAAGGTGTCCTCCGGCAGTTTCGAGTTCGAGCGGCCCAACCGCTTTCGCTTTGTCTACGCCAAGCCCTTCGAGCAGACCATCGTGGCCGATGGCAGCAAGGTCTGGATCTACGACGCCGACCTCAACCAGGCCAGCTCCCGCAAGCTGGCCGACGCCCTCGGCGCCACGCCGGCGGCCGTGCTGGCCGGGCAGAACCTGGAGCGTGACTTCACGCTGAAGGCGCTCGCCTCCGACGGTGGCCTGGACTGGGTGCAGGCCAGCCCCAAGGCGGCCGAGTCCACCATCCAATCGCTCAAGCTCGGCTTCAAGGGGCGCGACCTCGCCGCGATGGAGATCGTCGACGGCTTCGGCCAGCGCTCGCGGCTGGACTTCAGCGCCATCCAGGCCAACGTC
>JAIPCJ010000077.1 GCA_021738245.1 Methylotenera sp.
GAGGGGGCTGGCGAAGCCAGTAGGGGGTGGGCTTTTTATCTGCCGTGTTCCTGAGCGGCCAGCAGTTGCTCGTTCACTCGGCGGGCGGCGCGCAGCACCAGGGTTTCGTCGAGCTGGGCCTGCGGGGCGATCTGGCTGGCGATGTCGTCGAGCTGGTCGGGGTGGTTGATCAGCGCCCAGGCGACGGTCGAGATGGCGGCCACGCTGCGGCGGGCGAGGGCATCGGGCATGGTCAGCGACGACTGGATCTCGACGTGGTGGCGCACGCTGGCCACGGCCGCCGGGGCCAGGCCCCAGCTTTCGCACAGCGCCGCGCCCAGCGCGTCGTGGCTGACCCCGAACGCGGTGCGCTCCAGCTCCACCAGCTCGGCGTCGCGGGTGGCGGCGCGCAGCATGGCCGGGTAGTGGGCCGGCGCGTGGCGGTACAGCACGGCCTTGCCGCATTCCTCGAACAGGCCGGCGGAGTGCGCGGCCCAGGGGTCCACGCCCAGCATCTGGCCCATGCGGCCCATCAGCAGGCCGCGCTGTGAGGCGCGGGCCCACACCGATTCCAGCTCCGCGGCCGCGGGGAAGGCGGCGCGCAGGCCCATCTCGAAGGTGATGGCCGCCACTTCGCGCATGCCGAGGTAGGTCAGCGCCTGGTGCACGGTCTGCACGCGGCCGCGCAGGCCGTACAGGGAGGAGTTGACCGCCTTCATCACGGCGGCGGCCAGCGCCATGTCGGTCTCGACCAGGGCCGACATGGCCTGCAGGTCGATGTCTTCGGCCGCCATCAGCAGCGAGAGCTTGACCAGGACCTCGGGCTGGGTCGGGATCTCGATGTCCAGATTGCGCAGTTGAGGATCGACGGGCATGGTTTCGGGGGTGTCTTTCGAGGGATGTCTGATCGTAGTTCAGCGCAGGAAGGCGTCCCAGGCTGTTTTGAGGATGAGCGCCCCCACGACCGTGATGAACACACCACGAACGAAGCCTGCGCCGTGCTTGAGCGCCAGCCGGGTGCCCGCCAGGCTGCCGATCACGTTGGTCACGGCCATCACGGCGGCCACGTGCCACCAGATGTGGCCCTTGCTGACGAACAGCGCGATCGCGAAGCCGTTGGTCACCAGGTTCATCAGCTTGGCGGTGGCCGAGGCGTGCAGGAAGTCGTAGCCCAGCACGCGCACGAACAGGAACACGAAGAAGCTGCCGGTGCCCGGACCGAAGAAGCCGTCATAAAAGCCCACCGCCAGCGCGATGGCGCCGGCCACCATGGCTTCGGCCCGGCCCGCAAAGCGCGGCGCGTGATCGCGGCCCAGGTCCTTGCGGGCGAGGGTGTAGAGGAAGACGGCCAGCAGGATCAGCGGCAGGGCCTTGCGCAGCCCGTCGGGGCTCACCAGGGTCAGGACCCAGGCACCGGTGAAACTGCCCGCACCGGCAAGCACGGCGGCCGGCAACAGGCGCGCCCAGGGCAGTTGCACGCGGCGCACGTACTGCAGCGTGGCCCAGCCCGTGCCCCAGATGGCCGCACCTTTGTTGGAGCCCATCAGCGTCGCCGGAGCGGCATTCGGGAAGGTGCTGAACAGGGCTGGTGTGAGGATCAGTCCGCCGCCACCCGCCACAGCGTCGATGAAGCCGGCGAGCAGGGAGGCGAGGGCGACGATGGTGAGATCAAGCATTCCAGGGCGGCGGTAGGCGTTGCCGGCAGGGCGGGGCAGGCGAGGGCAGAAAAAAGAAACGGCCACCAAGGGTGCCTTGGTGGCCGTCGTGATTGTCTTCGGGGTTACGAAGCAACCATGTGCGCCTAGCGCTTGTCTTGTCTCCTCACAACCCGCCCGGCGGTCCTGGACCGGGAGCCCGGAACCGCGTCGAGTGCCGAGAATGTATTGCCCCGCGCCGGTGCACGAAACTGGGGTATTTACGGGTTCGCTGGCTACGAAAGGTGCATATGCGCCCCAAAAGTGTGCGCTACCACGGCATCCCGCACCGGTCAAAATGGCGGCCATGCGGCACCTGAACCCTCGCTTCGCCCTGCTGCTGCTCGGCTTGGTGGCCGCCTGCGGCGGTGGGGGCGGTGGCGCGTCAGGCACCGGCGGGAGCGGAGGCGGCAGCGGCGCCGGCGGCACCACCGGTCCCGGGCAGACGCTCACCCTCACCCTGCCCGCCAGCGGGCTGGCGCCGGCTGACCTGGGCGTGGTGGTGGCCGAGGGCGACGCCTTGAGCGAAGCCGTCGGCGCGGCCTACCTGGCGGCGCGGGGTGTGCCGGCGGCCAACCTCGTCCGGGTGCGGGTGAACACCGCCAGCGACGTGATTTCCGCGGCCGACTTCGCGTTGCTAAAAGCCGACATCGACGCCCGGCTGCCCGCTGGCGTGCAGGCCACGCTGCTGACGTGGGCGGCGCCCAGCCGGGTGTTCGGCACCTGCAGCATGGGCATCACCAGCGCCATGGCCTTCGGCTACGACGCGCGCTGGTGCAACCCGGCGCCCGCCACCAACACCTGTGCAGCCACGGCGGCGTCTCCGCTGTACGACAGCGAATCCCGCCGCCCGCAGGCCGATCTGAAGGTGCGCCCGTCCATGCTGCTGGGCGCCCGCACGGTGGCTGCGGCGCAGGCCCTGATCAACCGCGGCGTGGCCGCTGACGCCACGCGGCCCGGCGGCGACGGCTGGCTGGTGCGCACCACCGACGCCGACCGCAGCGTGCGCTGGACCGATTTCGCGGGCCTGCCCGCAGCCTGGAGCGGCGCGCTGACCCTGAACTATGTCGACAACAGCACTGGCCCGGCGGCCAGCAATTCGATCTCAGGCCGCAGCGGGCTGCTCTTCTACCTGACCGGCCTGGCCAACGTCGACCAGCTCGCGACGCTGCAGTTCCGCCCCGGCGCCCTGGCCGACACGCTGACCTCCTTCAGCGGCCTGCTGCCCGGTGCCAACGGCCAGACGCCGGTGACCGCCTTTCTCGATGCCGGTGCCACGGCCAGCTACGGCACGGTCGAGGAGCCGTGCAACCCGCCGCAGAAGTTCTCCCGCGCCTCGGTCCTCATCGACCATTACTGGCGCGGCGCAACCGCCCTGGAGGCCTACTGGCGTGCCGTGCAATGGCCCGGTCAGGGGCTGTTCGTGGGCGAGCCGCTGGCCCAGCCCTTCCGCGACGCCCCGCGCTTTGCCATCGTCAACGGCGAGTACCAGATCCAGACCCGCCAGCTGCGCCCGGGCAGCCGCTACACGCTGGAATACCTGCAGGGCAGCAGCTGGACGGCGCTGGCCAGCTTCACCGGCGTGCGCGGCCAGCCGCTGGACGGCCGCGCGCCCCTGCCCCCGGCGGCGGCGACCCAGATCCGCTGGGTCGGCCCCTGCCCCGACAACGCGGCCAACCGCTGCACGCTGGCCCAGTCGCCCTGAACGCGGTGCGGCTCGTGCGCGTGGCTCATGGGCTTGACTCGTGGGCGTGCGGCCAGCGTGGCGCGCCTAGTTGACTTCCTTGCCGGCCGGCTCGCGCGCGGCTTCTAGCCCGCGGGTCTGGCACTGGTTGGCGACGCATATGGCGCCGGGGTCGGTCAGCACGCGGCAGTTGGAGCGCAGGCCGCGGGCTTGCTGCTCGGCTTTCTCGGCAGCAGCCTGGCGCTGGGCCAGGGTGGTCAGGCGCTCGGCGTCCGTGCCCTGGGTCGACCAGGCCCAGTAGCCCGCCGGGCCGCCACAGGGTCTGGCGCCGACGGCGACCGTGCGGCACTGGCTGTCGCTGTGGCAGGCTGCGGGGCCGATGAGGTCGCGCAGCTCGCGGGCCAGGCGCTGCGACTCCGGCTCGGCGGGTGTCTGCGCGCTGCTGGTGAGCATGAACAGCGCGAGGACGGCCCCCAAGATGTGTGGCTTGTGCTTCATGGCGGGCATGTTGCGCCCTGGGCGGGGCGGCAGCAACTAGCATCTCGCCATGCGCCTTGCCTGCCTGTTGCTGTTGACGGCCTCCACCGTGCTGGCCCAGCCCGCCGCGTCGGACTGCCAGCCCGGCGCCGAGGCCGTGCGGGCCGCGCTGGCCGCGCTGCGCGCTCAGCCGCAGCAATGCGGCACGCACCGGTGGCCGGCCGTGCCAGCCCTGCGCGAGAGCCCCGCGCTGAACACGACGGCACTGCGTTTTGCGCAGGCCCTCGCCGCACGGGACCGCATCGAGCACGTCGGCGCGGCCGGTGACTCGCTGCGGGCCCGGTTGCGGGATGCGGGTTACGCGATGCGTCTGTCGGCCGAGAACCTGGCCGGCGGCCCGGAGACGCTGGACGAGGCCCTGGCCCAGTGGCTGGCCAGCCCGGCGCACTGCGAGAACCTCATGCTGGCCGAAGTGCAGGAGTTCGGCCTGGCCTGCGTCAGCGGCCCCGGGCGCTTTCAGCGCTACTGGGTGCTGCACCTGGCCGCGCCCGCGGGTGGCCCGCCGGCCCGGTAGCGGCCGCGCCGACGGCTAGATCCAGCCGAGGTCGATGGCCCGCAGCACGGCCTGGGTGCGGTCGCGCACGCCCATCTTGGAGAAGATGGCCGAGCAGTGGTTCTTGATGACGCCCTCGCTGTTGCCCAGCAGGGCCGCGATCTCGGTGTTGCTGCGGCCGCTGGCCACGAGGCGCAGCACCTGCAGTTCCTTCGGGCTCAGCGGGTCCGGGTGATCGGCGGCCGTGAAGGCGCGCTCGCCGCCTTTGGCCTCCATGCGCGTGGTGAGCGACGGGCGCAGCGCGGTGCCGCCGCCGTGCACGTCGCGCAGGGCCTGGGCCAGCGTCTCGGGGCTGATGGCCTTGAGCAGGAAGCCACGGGCGCCGGCGCGCACGGCTTCGTCGAAAGCGGCGGTGTCGTCGAAGGTGGTCAGCAGCACCACCGGCAGGCGCAGCGCGCGGGCCGCCAAGGCGCGGATCAGGCCAAGGCCGTCCAGGCGCGGCATGCGCATGTCTGACAGGATGAGGTCGGGCATGTCGTCTGCCGCAGCGGCCGACAGCCACTCCAGCGCCTCGGCGCCGTCGCTGGCCTCGCCCACCACCTTCAGCTCGTCATGCAGCGCGAGCAGCCCCTTGAGGCCTTCGCGCACCAGTTGCTGGTCTTCGACCAGCAGGATCTTGATCACACCCATCGTGGACATCTCAGCTCGATTCGAAACCCCGGGCTGGTGCGCGTCACGCGCATCTGCCCGCCCAGCTCGGCCATGCGCTCGGCCATGCCGGACAGCCCATTGCCCGCCCGGCCCGCATGCCAGTGCGGCGCACCCCGCCCATCATCGTCGATGCTGACCGCGACTTCATCACCCTCGCCGTGCAATTCGACCGTCACGCGCCGTGCCGCGGCATGGCGCACGCCGTTGGTCACGCCCTCCTGCACGCAGCGCAGCAGCGCATGCGCTGCGCGCGGCCCGAGGTCGCGGGCCGCGTCGTCCAGCGCCAGCTCCACCCGCGTGCTGGCAATGCCCTCGGCCAAGGCCTGCAGCGCGGCCGAGAGGTCGATGCGCTGGGAGGTGCGCTGCTGCGACACCGCCTCGCGAACGTCCGCCAGCAGCTGTGCGGCCACACCCTGGGCGCGGTCCAGCGCCTGGCCGGCGCCCGCGGCATCCGCTCGGGCCAGCAGCGCACCGCCGAGCTGCAGCTGCAGGTTCAGCGCGGTCAGGTGGTGGCCCATCAGGTCGTGCAGTTCGCGGGCGATCTCCATGCGCTCGCTGTAGCGCATCTGCTCGGCCAGCAGCTGCTCGCCCGACAGCTGCTCGGCCAGCACCGCCTGCAGCCAGCGGCGCTTTTCGGCCTCGGCCGCGGCCATGCGCCCCAGGCCGAAGGCCAGGCCGTGCAGCGCGAGCATGGACGACAGCAGGCCGAGCTGGTCGAGCCACGCCGTAGGCTGCGGGGCAGCGTAGATGCCGGTGTTGAGCAGCACCTGCGCAAAGCCGAAGCCCAGCGCCAGGCGCGCCGGCAGCAGCACTGCGGCCAGGGCCGTCACGAGGAAAGGCAGGCCCGGGGTCACGCCGAAGGCCAGCAGGTCGACACCCAGCAGCCAGGCCAGCCGCCGGTCCACCGCCACGCCGATACCGCCCTGGCTGGCCAGTCGCCACATCAGGGCCACGAACACCAGCAGCAGTGCCACGCACAGCAGCAGCAGGCCGCGGTCGTCCGGCTGGCCGCCGGCCGCGCGCCACAGCCGCGCCACCAGCCCGTCGTAGGGCTCAGTGCGCGCGCCCAGCAACGCGGCGCCCGCGCTGACCAGCTCCATCGCGCAGACCACCAGAGCGGCCAGCCGCAGCACCACGCCGGGCTCGGCGAGGCGGGCCAGCAGCCGGTCGATCGCGTGCGCCCCTCGCCCCGCGAGCCGGCCGGGTGACCCGCCGGGTGAGTCGCTGCTGGCGGGGAGTTGCCCGGCGCTGCGCGGCATGTCAGCGCGCCAGTGCGGCCGAGATGACGCCGCCGCCCAGGCACACGTCGCCGTCGTACAGCACGGCGCTCTGGCCCGGCGTCACGGCCCATTGCGGCTCGGGGAAGTGCAGCTGCAGCTGCCCGTCGGCCTCGAAGCCCACCTGGCAGGCGGCATCGGCCTGGCGGTAGCGCGTCTTGGCGGCAGCCTGCGTGAGCGACGGCGGGAGGCCTGCCGTCCAGCTGAGGTCATCCGCGCGCAGGGCGGGGCTGAGCAGCAGCGGGTGGTCGTGGCCCTGCACGACGATCAGGGTGTTGTTCGGGATGTCCTTGGCCGCCACGAACCACGGCGCGTGCTCGCCGCCGCCGCGCTGTGCGCCCTTGTCCTTGATGCCGCCGATGCCCAGGCCCTGGCGCTGGCCCAGCGTGTAGAAGCTCAGGCCCACGTGCTCGCCGAGCTTGCGGCCGCGCTCGTCCTTGATGGGGCCGGGCTGGTGCGACAGGTATTTGTTCAGGAACTCACGGAAGGGCCGCTCGCCGATGAAGCAGATGCCGGTCGAGTCCTTCTTCTTGGCATTGGGCAGACCGATCTCGGCCGCGATGCGGCGCACCTCGGTCTTGGGCAGGTGCCCGACCGGGAACATGGCCTTGGCCAGCTGCGCCTGCGTGAGCCGGTGCAGGAAGTAGCTCTGGTCCTTCAGCGGGTCCAGGCCTTTGAGCAGCTGGAACTGGCCGTCGACCTCCCGGACGCGCGCGTAGTGGCCCGTCGCGATCTTCTCGGCGCCCAGCCGCATGGCGTGGTCCAGGAAGGCCTTGAACTTGATCTCGGCATTGCACAGCACGTCGGGGTTGGGCGTGCGGCCGGCCTGGTACTCGCGCAGGAAGCTCTCGAAGACCCGGTCCTTGTACTCGGCCGCGAAGTTGACATGCTCGATCTCGATGCCGAGCACATCGGCCACCGAGGCGGCGTCCAGGAAGTCCTGACGCGTCGAGCAGTACTCGTCGTCGTCATCGTCTTCCCAGTTCTTCATGAAGATGCCAATGACCTCGTGGCCCTGGGCCTTGAGCAGGTGCGCGGTCACGGCCGAGTCGACGCCGCCGGACAGGCCGACGACGACGCGGTGCTTTTTGTCGGAACTCATGCGCCCGATTGTCCCAAACGGCTCATGGGGGCTGCTTGAGCCAGGGCTCCCGCAGGGACGCATGGCTGTACACCGCCTCCAGCGGCAGGCGGCGCCCGGCCGCGTGGTCCTGCACGCACTGCAGCACCAGCGGGCTGCGGTGGCGCTCGGTGCAGGCGGCGAGCTCCTCGGGCGTCATCCACAAGGTGCGCACGATGCCCTCGTCCAGCGCCCGGCCGGCGATCGCTTCACCCACTTCGCCCGAAAAGGCCAGCCGAACATAGGTGACATCCTCTAAACGCGCGGGCCGCACGAAGCGGGCGAGGTAGACGCCCAGGAAGGCGTCGGGCACGAAATGCCGCGCCGTTTCTTCCAGCGCCTCGCGCACGACGGCCTCGATCGGGCTTTCCGCCTGCTCCAGATGGCCGGCCGGGTTGTTCAGCATCAGCCCTTCGGGCGTCTCTTCCTCGACCAGCAGGTACCGGCCTGCATTCGCAATCACGGCAGCGACGGTCACGCTGGGACGAAAACGTTCTGTGGCAACCATGAAACCTCCTCTGGCATTCCCGCAGTGGGGCGAAGCAAGCATTGTGTAAGCTGCCCCGGCACCTTCCCAAGGAGGAGACCCCATGCAGATCGGTGTTCCGCGCGAGCGCGCGGCCGGAGAGACCCGAGTGGCCCTGACGCCCGAGACGGCCAAGAAGCTCAAGGCCCAGGGCCATGTGTTGCGCGTCGAGAGCGGGGCAGGCGTGGCCGCCAGCGTGACCGATGCGGCCTACGAGGCGGTGGGCTGCGAGATCGTCGACCAGGCCGGGGCGCTGGGCGCCGCGCTGGTGTTGAAGGTGCGCGCCCCCGCGGCGGACGAGCTCGCGCTGATGAAGCCCGGCACGGCCCTGGTCGGCATGCTCAACCCCTTCGACCGTGACGGCCTGGCCGCCATGGCCGCCGCGGGGCTGACGAGCTTCGCTCTGGAAGCCGCACCGCGCACCACGCGTGCGCAGAGCATGGACGTACTGTCCAGCCAGGCCAACATCGCCGGCTACAAGGCCGTGATGATCGCGGCCGACAAATACCAGCGCTTCTTCCCGATGCTGATGACGGCGGCTGGCACCGTGAAGGCGGCGCGCGTGGTCATCCTGGGCGTGGGCGTGGCCGGTCTGCAGGCGATCGCCACGGCCAAGCGTTTGGGCGCGGTCATCGAGGCTAGCGATGTGCGGCCGTCGGTCAAGGAGCAGGTCGAGTCGCTCGGTGCCAAGTTCATCGACGTGCCCTACGAGACGGCCGAGGAGAAAGAGGCTGCCGAAGGCGTGGGCGGTTATGCCCGCCCGATGCCGCCCAGTTGGCTGGACCGCCAGAAGATCGAAGTCGCCAAGCGCGTGGCCCAGGCCGATGTGGTCATCACCACGGCCCTCATCCCGGGCCGCGCGGCACCCGTGCTGGTGACCGAGGACATGGTCAAGGCCATGAAGCCCGGCTCGGTCATCGTGGACATCGCCGCGCCCGCAGGCGGCAACTGCCCGCTGACCGAGGCGGGCAAGACGGTGGTGAAGCACGGCGTGGTGATCGTGGGCGAGACCAACCTGCCAGCCCTGGTGGCCGCCGACGCCTCGGCGCTGTATGCGCGCAACGTGCTGGACTTTCTCAAGCTCGTCATCACCAAGGAGGGCACGCTCATCGTGCCGCTGGATGACGACATCGTCGCGGCCTGCCGCGTCACGCAAGACGGCCAAGTCACGAGGGCATGACCATGGAAATCGTTGACCACACCATCATCAATCTCATCATCTTCGTGCTGGCCATCTACGTGGGCTACCACGTGGTCTGGACGGTGACGCCCGCGCTGCACACGCCGCTGATGGCCGTCACCAACGCCATCTCGGCCATCGTCATCGTCGGCGCCATGCTGGCCGCGGCGCTGACCGAGACGCCCTTTGCCAAAGGCATGGGCGTGCTGGCGGTGGCGCTGGCGGCGGTGAACATCTTCGGCGGCTTCCTCGTCACGCGGCGGATGCTGGAGATGTTCAAGAAGAAGGAGAAGAAGTCAGCCGCCACGGAGGCCAAGCAATGAGCATGAACCTCGTCACGCTGCTGTACCTCATCGCGAGCGTCTGCTTCATCCAGTCGCTCAAGGGCCTGTCGCACCCGACGACGTCCATCCGCGGCAATGTCTTCGGCATGGTGGGCATGGCGATCGCCGCGTTCACCACCGCGGCGCTCATCGTCAAGCTCGCCGGCCACGGCATGGGCCTGGTTTGGGTACTGCTCGGCCTGGTGCTGGGCGGCGGCTTCGGCGCCTGGAAGGCCAAGACGGTCGAGATGACCAAGATGCCCGAGCTGGTGGCGTTCTTTCACAGCATGATCGGCCTGGCGGCCGTGGCGATCGCGGTCGCCGCGGTGGCCGAGCCGGCCGCCTTCGGCCTCACGCCGCCGCTGGATGCGGCGCTGGCTGCGATTCCTGCGGAAGACGGCGAGGCCGCGCGCTCGCTCGCGCCCATCCCGCCGGGCAACCGGCTGGAGCTGGCCCTGGGCGCCTTCATCGGCGCGGTCACGTTCACCGGCTCCGTCATCGCCTGGGGCAAGCTGTCGGGGGGCAGCAAGTTCCGGCTCTTCCAGGGCGCGCCGGTGCAGTTCGCCGGGCAACATCTGCTGAACCTGGTGCTGGGCATCGCGGCGCTGGCCTTCTGCGCGATGTTCTTCGCAGGCCAGTCGGCGCTGGCCTTCGGCATCGTCGTGGCGCTGGGCCTGGTGCTGGGCGTGACGCTGATCATCCCGATCGGCGGGGCCGACATGCCGGTGGTGGTGAGCATGCTCAACAGCTACTCGGGCTGGGCAGCGGCGGGCATCGGCTTCTCGCTGAACAACCCGATGCTCATCATCGCGGGCAGCCTCGTGGGCAGCTCGGGCGCCATCCTGAGCTACATCATGTGCAAGGCGATGAACCGCTCGTTCTTCAACGTGATCCTGGGCGGCTTCGGCGGCGAGGCCGGCGCGGCCGCCGCGGGCGCCACGCAGCAGCGCAACGTCAAGAGCGGCAGTGCCGACGATGCGGCCTTCGTGATGGGCAATGCCGAGACGGTCATCATCGTCCCCGGCTACGGCCTGGCCGTGGCGCGCGCCCAGCACGCCGTGAAGGAGCTCGCCGCCAAGCTCACCGAGAAGGGCGTGACGGTGAAGTACGCCATCCACCCCGTGGCCGGCCGCATGCCGGGCCACATGAACGTGCTGCTGGCCGAGGCCGAGGTGCCCTACGACCAGGTCTTCGAGATGGAAGACATCAATGCCGAGTTTGCGCAGGCGGACGTGGCCATCATCCTGGGCGCCAACGACGTCGTGAACCCCGCCGCCCACGTGAAGGGCAGCCCCATCTACGGCATGCCCATCCTGGAGGCCTACAAGGCCAAGACCATCATCGTCAACAAGCGCTCCATGGCGGCCGGCTATGCGGGCCTGGACAACGAGCTCTTCTACATGGACAAGACGATGATGGTGTTCGGCGACGCCAAGAAGGTGGTGGAGGACATGCTCAAAGCTGTGGAGTAGTTCCTCTGCCTACCCCCCAACAGGCGGGGTGACACCCGGGGGGCAACGTCACGAATTGGCCCGATGATGAGCGCTTTGCCGAGTCGTTCGGCAATTCCGCCGGCGTGTCGGCGAAACGAGTCGTTCGTATGAGGCCAGAAATCCGCGTCGCGGTCGTCATCCCCAGCTACAAGGTGCGTCGGCACATCCTGGATGTGCTGGCCGAGATCGGCCCGGAGGTGGCGCAGATCTACGTCGTGGACGATTGCTGCCCTGATGGCAGCGGCGACTTCGTGCAGGAACACTGCCGCGATCCACGCGTCGAGGTCATCCGCCTGCCCGTGAACCAGGGCGTCGGCGGTGCCGTGATGGCGGGCTACCGCGTGGCGGTCGAGAAAGGCGCCGACGTCATCGTCAAGGTCGACGGCGACGGCCAGATGGACCCGGCCCTCATTCCCTGCTTCGTGGAACCCATCGTTTCGGGCGAGGCGGACTACACCAAGGGCAACCGCTTCTACGACCTGGAGGAGATCCGGGCCATGCCCGGCGTGCGCATCTTCGGCAATGCCGTGCTGTCGTTGATGGCCAAGATGTCCACGGGCTACTGGGATCTCTTCGACCCCACCAATGGCTACACCGCCATTCATGCCAGTGTGGCGCGCGAGCTGCCCACCGAGCGCATCAGCAAGCGCTATTTCTTCGAGACGGACATGCTGTTCCGTCTGAACACGCTGCGCGCCGTGGTGGTGGATGTGCCCATGCACGCCCGCTATGGCGACGAGGTGAGCAATCTCAAGATCAGCCGCATCGTCACCGAGTTCCTGTTCAAGCATGCGCGCAACCTCTTCAAGCGCATCTTCTACAACTACTACCTGCGCGACATCTCCATCGCATCGCTCGAGCTGCCGATGGGCTTGCTGATGTTTGCGTTCGGGCTGGTTTTCGGCATTTACAGCTGGGTGCAGTCGGCAAGTTACGGCGTACCGACGACGGCAGGCACCGTCATGCTGTCGGCCTTGCCGCTGCTGATGGGGCTCCAGTTCGTGCTCGCGTTCCTGGCTTATGACATCTCGGCCGTGCCCCGCAAGCCGCGGCAACGCATCGGGGCGCATCTCGTGGCGCTGCACCGTGGCCGCGGTGAGCGCACGCTCAACCCGGCATCGCAGACTGGGGCCTCCACTCGTCAGAACGCCGTCGCAGATCGAGGCGGGCAATCGTGAGCCGCGTCAAGTTCTACATCATCACGCCGTCGTACAACCAGGCGCAGTTCATCGAGCGAACCATCGACAGCATCCTCGGGCAGCAGGGCGACTTCGATCTGGTCTACCGGGTGATCGACGGCGGCAGCAATGACGGCACGGTGGACATCCTGCGCCGCTATGGCGATCGCCTGCAGTGGGTGAGCGAACCGGATCGCGGCCAGGTCGACGCCATCAACAAGGGCCTGCGCGCCGCCGAGGGTGACATCGTGGCGTGGGTGAACAGTGACGATGTGCTCATGCCCGGAGCGCTTGCGGCTGTGGCCGAGGCGTTTCGCGCCCATCCTCAAAGCCAGTGGCTGCACGGCCGCTGCGAGATCATCGATGCGGACGATCAGCCGATCCGCGGCTGGATCAGCAGCTACAAGCATCAGCGCGCACTCAAGCACAGCTTCCAGGCTCTGCTCCAGGAAAACTACGTCAGCCAGATGACGACCTTCTGGCGCCGCGGGGTGCATGAGCGTGTGGGCTATCTCGACGAAGAGCTGAAGCTGGCGTTCGATTACGAGTTCTGGCTTCGGCTCGCCAAACTCGGTCCACCGCTGTATCTCGAGCAGACGCTGGCCTGCTTCCGTTGGTATGAGACCAGCAAGAGCGGTGCGAACTACCGCCGGCAGTTCGATGAAGACTATCGTGTGGCCGCGCGCCATGCCGGGCCTGCCGATGCCGGCGCGATGCGCATGAAATGGGTCAAGAGCCGCGCCATCACGGTCATCTACAAGCTCATGGGACTGGGCCGCCGCCTGTCTGCCCGTTGATCGATCGGTTGACCGCCGCCGCATGCACATCCTTTACGACCACCAGATCTTCAGCTACCAGAAATTCGGTGGCGCCTCCCGCTACTTTGCGGAGTTGATGAACGTCATCGACGCGGCGGGGAACGCTCGCTTTTCGTTGGGGGTGGCAGCTTCGCCGAATGAGTACCTGGCGCAGTCCTCTTTCTACGAGGGGGAGCGAGACACCACGGCCGGCACAGGCGCCTTCTTGCGCCGTTACGTGCGCAATGAATGGCACACGCGCCAGCTGGCGCGGCGGATGTCGTTCGACGTTGTCCATGCGACCTTCTATGACCCCTCGGTCCTGCACAGCGTACGGGGCCGCAAGCTGGTGGTGACGGTGCTCGACATGATTCCCGAGCGCTTTCCTGAGTTCTTCGACGTGAAGAGCCTTTACGGGCGTTTCGTGACCCGGCGGTGGATCGAGGGCAAGCGCGTCCTCTGCGAACGGGCCGACGCGATCATCGCCATCTCGCAGAGCACGAAGGACGACCTCGTCTCGTTCTACGGCATTGCGCCAGAGCGCATCTCGGTGGTGCACCTGGGTAACCGGCTTGGGCTGGCGGCAGCGCCCGAGCCGGCGCCCGAGCCGCCGTCGGGCATGCCCGCCCGCTATGTGCTGTTCGTCGGCACACGCAATACGTACAAGAACTTCGGCCCCTTCCTCGAAGCGGCGGCAGTTTCGCTGCACGCCGATCCGGGTCTCGGGTTGGTGTGCATCGGGGGTGGCGCCTTCAATGACGATGAGCGCGGCTTGCTTCGCCGACTTGACTTGGAAGGGCGCGTCGTGCAGCGCAATGTGGCCGACCACGAGATTGCCGCCTGCTACGCGCATGCCGAGGTGTTTGTCTTTCCGTCGCTTTACGAGGGCTTCGGCATTCCCATCCTGGAAGCCTTCAGCTGCGGCTGCCCGACGCTGCTGGCGCGTGCGAGCTGCTTCCCCGAGATTGCGGCTGATGCAGCCCTGTACTTCGATCCGCAAGAGCCCGACAGCATGGCGGCCGAGCTGTCCCGGCTGTTGGCTGATGCAACCCTGCGCCATCAACTGCGTGACCGCGGGCGCGCGCGCGCAGTGGAGTTCACCTGGGAGCGCACCACGGCCCGCACACTCGAAATCTATCGTTCCCTTCAGGCAATGCCATGACCTATCTCATCACCGGCTGCTCCGGGTTCGTCGGGCAGTATCTCGTCCGGTATCTGGCTGAGCATGAGCCGCAAGCCCGCATCGTCGCCGTCAATCGGCGCGCGACGCCGCAGGGTCTCATGCCGGTCGCGGCGGAGTACGCCATTGACCTCCTCGACACGCCGGCATTGGTGGATGTCCTTCGGGTCGAACAGCCGCAGTACGTGGTGCACCTGGCTTCGTTCAGCTCGGTGGCCTTCAGCTGGCAGCATCCGATCGAGAGCTTCACGAACAACACCAACATCTTCCTCAGCCTGCTCGAAGGCATCCGCCAACACGCACCCAAGGCGCGCGTGCTGTCGATTGGCTCATCTGAGGAGTACGGCATCGTCGATGCCAAGGAGTTGCCGCTGCGCGAGGTGTCGCCGCTGCGCCCGGTCAGTCCCTATGCGGTGGCCCGCGTGGCTCAGGAGCATCTGGGTGAGGTCTACGTGCGCGGTTATGACCTCGACATCGTCAACACGCGCTCCTTCAACCATGTCGGCCCCGGACAGACCGACAAGTTCGTCATCAGTTCGATCGCCAAGCAGTTTGCCGAGTTCACCAAGGGACGCCGTGCCGGCATCAGTCTGGGCACGACTTCCGTGGTGCGCGACTTCCTGGACGTGCGCGATGTGGTGGCTGCCTACGGCACGCTGCTCAAGCGTGGCGTCAAGGGTGAGGTCTACAACATCTGCAGCGGCCGTGGCATCAGCATCGCAGATGTCGTGGAGCTGTTCTGCATCGTCAGCGGCTCACGTCCGCCCATCACGGTGGAGTCTTCGTTGGTCCGCCCGGTCGAGAACCCGGTCGTGGTGGGCTCGAACTACAAGCTGCTGAGCAGCCTGGGTTGGGCGCCGCGCCACACGCTGGAAGAGTCAATCCGCGACATCTATCAGCACTGGCTGGCGCAGCCATGACCCAGGTTAGCGCCGAGCGCGTTACGGCGCCGCGGCGCTGGGGTGGGCGCGTCGTGAAGCTGCTCCAGCTGCTGCTGACCGCGCTCATCCTGTGGCTCTTGCTGCGCCACGTGACCTGGGACGACCTCGTGCAGATGCGCGACCGGATCGCGCCCGGCTACCTCGGCGTGGCGGCGCTGTTGACTCTGGTGACGGGCTTCAGCGGCGCGGCGGCATTGCTGGTGCTCTTCGACATGGGCGGGCGCGCCCGTCAGCGGCTGCTGTTCGCCTTTGACTACCTCTATGTGCAGGCCTTGTGTCAGCTCACGCCCGCGCAGATGGGCGAGGCCGCGCTGCCCTATGTGGCGAGCCGCGGGCGCTTCAAGCCGGGCGAGATCGCTGCGGCTCTCGTGGTGCAGCGCTTTGCCGCCTTGTTGATCGTGGTGATCGCCGCCTTGCTGGGGGCGGGGCGCTGGGCGCCTTCGAGCTACTTGTGGGGCATCGCCGGTGCGGTGCTGTTGGTCTGCGTTGCTCTTGGCTTGCTGATTGCGCACGCCGGCGTTCGGGGCTGGATCAACCAGCAGGTCGGGCGTCGCTTCGGCCCCATCCTGGCGGGCTTCTACGACGCCTGGCGTGCCATGTTGCGGGACCGCCCCGCTCGCCTTGGGCTGCACCTGGGCCTGATGGTGCTGCGCTTCGGCCTTTCGGTCGCAGGCAGCTACGCCCAGTTCCAGGCCTTTGACATCCAGGTGCCGTTTGCCGAGTTGCTGGCGCTGTCCGCCTTGGCGGTGCTGGCCTCACTCGCACCCGTGACCATCAACGGCGTCGGCATCACCGAAGGTGTGTTCGTGCTGGCGCTCAGTGGCTACGGGTATGCGCCAGAGGTGGTCGTGGCGTCATGCCTCGCCGGGCGGGTCATGACGGCACTGGTGATGGCGGCCATTGCCGCGGCGCATACGCTGTTGGCGCCCGCGCGAACCGCTGCCGCCGGTTGAGCGGGCTTGCGGCTTGCGAGACCGGCATGACGCACCAACGACTGGCAGCGCCCGCCTCGTGCGTCATCCATGCCGACAGCAGGGTCAGAAGAGGCTGTAGGAAACCACCATCGCCGCGACCGTCCCGACGCTCATCAGCGACAGCAAGGCCATGATGGCGGCGCCTGCCAACCGCTCTTGCGAGCGGGTGACCCAGGCCGAGGTGCGCCACGCCAGCGCCAGGCCGAGCAACGGCAGCATGGGCGTGAAGTAGCGTCCCTGCACGCCGACGGCGAAGTAGGCGCGGGCGGGGGTCCAGGCGATGTAGAGCGCCAGTTCGATCAGCACGACCGACACGCCCACGAGCAGGACCACCGTGGCACTCGCGCCGACACCCGGGCGGGCCCGGCGTGCGGTCTCGACCAGGCTCAACGCGAGCGCCGCGGCGGCCATGGCAAGCAGGGCGGCCGGCAGCTCGACGTTGAGCCAACCGAGCCGGCCGATCATGGATTCCCACAGGAAGTCGCGGTGGTACACCAACGAGCGCAGCGCGACGCGCACGGGCATCAGCAGCTGCTCGCGCAGGTAGGCGATCTGTGCTGTCGGGTCCACCCCGGCGGGGCTGCCGCCGCCCTTGACCGGCTCACTGCTGCGCCACCAGAACCAGAAGGCCACCAGGGCCAGCGCCGCGACGACGCCCAGCGCCTGCTGGGCGACGGCGCGCCTGCGTTGGGGGTCGGCCCATTGCGTGCGCCCGTACAGGCCGATGACGATGACGGCCAGGATGGGAAAGTACACCACCTTGACCGCACAGAGCAGCACCGCGCCAGCCAGCCAGACCGCCCGTTGCCAGGCGCTGAAGCGGCCCTCGTCGAGCACACGCTGAACGCAGGCGGCCACCAGGAAGCCGCCCGCGATTGTGAGCGCGTCGGGCGACACCGACGCCGTCATGAACTGCGTCATGGGCAAGAGGGCGACGACGAGCGCGAAGCGGCGGCCGACCGACAGCATCGACAAGGCCCAGGCGGTCAGCGCGATCGCGGCCAGTGCGTTGGCACAACGGCCGGCGTACAGCAGGCCGAGCGGGCTGAAGTCGAGCGCACGGCCGATGGCCATGCCGATGGCCTGCGGCAGGTAGCCGGACGGCGCATACAGCGCCGAACCGCTGAACTCGACGAAATGCTGGCGCTCTGGCTCGGTGGGCGTGCCCAGGCCGCGCAGCGTGTCGTGTAGCGAGCGCTGCGGAACCTTTCGGCCGTCCTGGTGATTCGCGAGGGTGCCCAGGTGCTGCTCCACCAGGGCTGGCAAGGCGTCAGGCAGGGCCCCACCGGCCTGCCCGTTGCGGATCTCCGGGCGGATCTCCAGCCGGCTCAGTTGGTAGCTGCGGTAGTAGTGCTGCGGCTCGTCCGGAACCTGGAACGGGGGTGTCAGCCAGCACATCGCCAGCATGCACAGCCCTCCCACGAGCACGTAGAAGCCCACCAGCTGCTGTGGCCCCGCCGCGTGCGAGGCCATGCGGGCCCACCATGATTGCGCCATCCCATCCTCCCCTGGCCGATTGCCGTGGCGATGGCCCGGCAAATCTCGATCGCCCATTGTCCCGGCACTCCGGTGACGCCAGGGGGGTGCCCGCTATCGAATCCCCTGAGCGGGGGGCGTCAGCCTTCGGTCAGAATGCCGGCCATCGAGAAGGAGACAAGGCCATGGAGCCCATCTGGTTGAAGCACTACCCGGCCGCCGTGCCCCGCGACGTCAACACGTCGCTGTACCCGAGCCTGGTCGACCTGCTGGACACCTCGTTCAAGAAGAACGCCGCCAAGCCCGCCTATCTGATGATGGGCAAGCGCATCAGCTTCGCGCAGGTCGACGAGGCCTCGCGCGCGATGGGCGCCTATCTGCAGAGCCTGGGCCTGGAGAAGGGCGACCGCGTGGCGATCATGATGCCCAACCTGTTCCAGTACCCGGTCGCGGTGGCGGCCGTGCTGCGGGCCGGCTTCGTGGTGGTCAACGTCAACCCGCTCTACACCCCGCGCGAGCTGGAGCACCAGCTCAAGGACTCCGGCGCCAAGGCCATCGTCATCATCGAGAACTTCGCCTCGGTGCTGCAGCAGGTGCTGGCGCACGTGCCCACCAAGCACATCATCCTGGCCAGCATGGGCGACATGCTCGGCTTCGCCAAGGGCATGATCGTCAACTACGTCGTGCGCAAGGTGAAGAAGATGGTGCCGGCCTTCGAGCTGCCGGGCGCCGTGCGCTTCAATGATGCGCTGGCCAAGGGCCGCAGCCTGGGCTTCAAGCCGCACAAGGTCGGGCCGGACGACATTGCCGTGCTGCAGTACACCGGCGGCACCACGGGCGTGTCCAAGGGCGCGGTGCTGCTGCACCGCAACCTCGTGGCCAACATCCTGCAAAACGAAGCCTGGTACCAGCCCGCCATCAAGAAGGTGCCGGCCGGCGAGCAGATCGTGACCATCTGCGCGCTGCCGCTGTATCACATCTTCGGCTTCAACGTGAACATGATGCTGTCCATGCACATGGGCGGCGCCAACGTGCTGATTCCCAACCCGCGTGACCTGCCGGCCATGTTCAAGGAGTTGAGCGCGCACCGTTTCCACAGCTTCCCGGCGGTCAACACCCTCTTCATGGCCATGGCCAACCACCCCGAGTTCGGCACGGTGGACTGGAGCCACCTCGTCATCGCCGTGGGCGGCGGCATGGCGGTGCAGCAGGCCACGGCCAAGCTCTGGCTCGAGAAGACGGGCTGCCCCATCGTCGAGGGCTATGGCCTCTCCGAGACCTCGCCCACCGCCAGCTGCAATCCGACCGACAGCACCGCCTACAGCGGCACCATCGGCCTGCCCATGCCGCTGACCGAGCTGCGCCTGCTGGACGACGACGGCCACGAGGTGCCGCTGGGCCAGCCCGGCGAGATCGCCATCAAGGGCCCGCAGGTGATGGCCGGCTACTGGCAGCGGCCGGACGAAACCGCCAAGGTCATGACGGCCGACGGCTTCTTCCGTACCGGTGACATCGGCACCGTCGATGAGCGCGGTTACTTCAAGATCGTCGACCGCAAGAAGGACATGATCCTCGTCAGCGGTTTCAATGTGTATCCGAACGAGGTCGAGGATGTGCTGACGCAGATGCCCGGCATCCTGGAGTGCGCCGCCGTGGGCGTGCCCGATGCCAAGGCGGGCGAGGCGGTCAAGGTGGTCATCGTGAAGAAAGACCCGAATGTCACGGAAGCCGACGTCCGTGCTTACTGCGAGGCCAACCTGACTGGCTACAAACGTCCGAAGATCGTGGAGTTCAGAACCGAACTGCCCAAGACGCCCGTGGGCAAGATCCTGCGCCGGGAGCTGCGGGACAAAAGCTGAGGCTGGTTCCAACCGGCATCGCGCCTGGGCGTGATGCCAACCGTGGGTGAGGCCTGACAACGTGTTCGAACTGCTCTACGCCAAGACTGAAGCCGGCCGCGCGGAAATCCGTGCCCGTGCGCTGCCGCTGTCGCGCACCGCGCGCAACCTCCTCCTCGTGCTGGACGCCAGCAAACCGGCCGCCGACTGGCTGCGGCTGGTGGCCGGCGCCACCGAGGCCGACTTCGAGACGCTGCGCCAGCAGGGCCTGATCGCGCCGCAGAACGCGGCCGGCCAGCCGGTGGCGGTGCCGCCCGTCACCGCGCCCGCACCGCTGGCACCGTCAGCCGCGCCCGCGGCAGGGCCGGTGTCCGCGCCGCCCGCCGGCTCGCCCCTGCTGGACCGCGCGGCCCTCTACACCTACCTCAGCGGCGAGGCCACCAAGCTGCTCGGCCCCTTCAAGGGCTATGCCTTCGCGCTGGAAGTGGAGCGGGCCGACAGCCTGCCGGCCTTGCAGACGCTGGCGCTGCAGTTCGTCGAGCGGGTGCAGAAGGCCAAGGGCGATGCGGCCGCCGCGGCCGTGCGCGAGGCTTTGGGCCTGCGCTGATCTGGGACACTGGCGGGCCCGCCCGCTGCTGCGCTTCGCCTTGCCACGCTTTTACGTCGACACCCCGCTCACCGGCGCCGGTGAGCTCGCCCTGCCGCCCAGTGCCGCCCGCCATGTGCAGGTGCTGCGCCTGCAGCCGGGCGATGCCCTGACCTTGTTCGACGGCAGCGGCCCCGAGTGGCAGGCCGAGGTCACCGCCATGGGCCGCAGCGAGGTGCGGGTGAAGCTGCTCGCTGCCGGGCAGCCGCAGCGCGAGCTGGGCCGCCAGGTGACGCTGGCGGTCGTGATGCCGGCCAACGACCGCATGGATTTCGTGGTCGAGAAAGCCACCGAGCTTGGCGCGGTGCAGCTGCAGCCCCTGATGAGTGAGCGCTCCGTGCTGCGCCTGAGCGGTGAGCGTGCCGACAAGAAACGTGCGCACTGGCAGGGTGTGGCCATCGCGGCGGCCGAGCAATGCGGGCGCACGGTGCCGCTGCAGGTGGCGCCGGTGCAGACGCTGGCCGCCTGGCTGGCTGCGCTGCCGCCTGCCGGGCCCGACGAATGGCGCGGGCTGCTGAGCCCGCGGGCTGCGCAGCC
>JAIPCJ010000078.1 GCA_021738245.1 Methylotenera sp.
CGGGGTGAGCGCGAGAGTTGGAGAGGGGTGCAGGCAGCCGCGTGACACGGAGTTACCGAGCCGCGACCAGCGCTGCATCATGGCGTTGCAGCCGGCGTTTGTCGGTGAGCAGGTGTGTCGATTGTCTGCGCGGGGCGGGTGGGTTTACCCCGTGCTTTACCCGGGGCTGTCCGTAAAGAAAGCCTGCTGGGCGGCCGCGGGCAACGGTCGGCCGGTTCGCCGGGCGCTTTCCAGTACGGTCCAGAAGTAGCGATAGCTCGCGCGGTCGTGCAGTCGGTCATGAAAGGAGATGGGCGCCCACTGCGCGGCCTGGGCCTGCAGCAGCAGCTCGGCAGCCTCTGCGACTTCGTCGGCGCCCGGGGCGAAGGCCTCCAGGATGGGCCGGATCTGGTCGGGGTGGATGCTCCACATGCGCGTGTAACCGAACTCGTGCGCGGCGCGCCGTGCGGCTTCAACCAGCCGGGTGGTGTCGCGGAACTCGGTCACCACACAGTGGGAGGGCGTCTTGCCGTAGGCATGCGCAGCGGCTGCGATTTCCAGCTTCGCGCGCACGACCAGCGGATGCTCGAACTGCCCGGGCAGCTCCATGGCTGTCTTGGGAATCGCGCCGCCGTGGGCCGACACAAAGTCCATCAGCCCGAAGGAGAGCGACTCGATGCGCGGGTTGGCCGCGATGCGGAACACATCGCGCAGGGCGCCGTGGGTTTCGATCAGCACCTGCAGCGGCAGTTGTGGCTGGCCATGATGACGGCAGGCGGCATCGATGGTGGCAATGGCACGTTCGACGTCTTCGGCGCTGTCGGGCTTCGGAATCATCAGGTAGGCCAGACGGTGACCAGCCCGGCCGATGAGCGTGTCGACATCGGCCTCGAAGGCGGCATGGCCCCAGGGGTGCACCCGCGCGCCGACGCGGCTAAAGCGGTTGGCATCGCTGGTCGCCAGTTCGGCGATGAGTAAGGCGTGTTCGGCTTCGCCGCCCACGGGAGCGCCGTCTTCTGCGTCCAGCGTGATGTCGAAGACCGGGCCCAGTTCGGCCTGCAGCGCCAGGCTCTTGCGCATGCGGGCCTCCACGCCGCAGTAGTGGTCGACGGCGGGTAGCGGCGGACGGAGGTCGGTGTGGCCGAACAGGGCCTGGCGAGGGTGTGGGGGCAGGGCGCTCATGGCGCCACTGTACTCAGCGCCGCATGTGGTGGCGCCAGGCCAGAGCAGCCAGCCCGGCGGCCAGCAGCCAACCCGTCGGCAGCTCCGACACGGGGAGGGCAGGCGAGGGCAGCGTCGCGGTCGCGCCGCTGACGAGGAAGAGCATGTCGTTGTAGCTGGCGTCGCCCCCTTCCTCGAAGCCAAGGAGGTACTGGCCGCCACCGAGATCGATCCAGCGGGCTGAGGCCAGGCTGGAGAAGCTCTGCGCCGAGGTGCGCTGCTCGCTGGCGCTTCCCAGCAGTTGGGGCTGGGCGGTCAGGGTGAAGTCCAGCGCAGTGCCGGTGGCCAGATCACCCAGTGCGCGTGCCGTGCCGATGCTGTCGATCAGGCAGAACTCGTCCACCAGCGCCGTGGCGAAGTTGCAGCCGCTGCGGGTGTCGAACAGCGTGAGCCCTTGGAAAGACAGGCTGGCCTCGCGGGTCGCCTGGGTGCCGAGGTAGCGCACTTCGACCGTGTGGCTCGCGGCGAACAGCGGGCTGCTGCCGCCGGTGGCGAACTGAGCCAGCGTGGCCTCGGTCAACCAGTCGGTGTCAAAGCGGCTGTAGCTGCTGTTGCCCATGGGGGCCTGCGCGGCGGTGTCGCTCTGCGTCGCGGTGACGGTGACGGCCACGGCGGGCATGGCGGCCAGCATCAGGGCGATGGCAAGGGCGGAGATCCCCGCTATTGGGTGGAGAGGTGTCATGGCCGGCGCATCTAGTAAAACTAGTTTTTGTGAGTGGCGGCGAAAGTTTGGCGTTCACGGTCGAAACGGCAATCGCACCACTAAAAGCGGGGCCGTTTAGGGCGAGTGACCGGTTTTGGTCGGCAAAAAAGTAGCGGAACTACATCTATGAATCGTCGTGGCTTTGGATGGCAGACGTTCTGGCGCGTGTTGGGTTGGGTGGGGTGTTTGCTGATCGCGAGCGCATTGCTCGGTCAGCCCGCCCGGGCGCAAGCGCCCGGGGGCGCCGACCAACTGGGCGGCCAGCTCGCCGCGAACGGCACGACGGTGAGTTTTCGGGTGTTCTCGCAAAACGCGACGCGGCTCGAGGTGGTGCTGTACCGCCAGTCCTACGGCGCGCCGCCGGTGGCCCGCTACGCCATGAGTCGACTCCCTGGTACGTCGGTGTGGCAGGTGCTGGTGCCCGTGGCCACGCTGCGCAACCTGGGGTTCGACATCGATCCGCTCAACCCGGGCAAGCTCTTCACGGACATCTTCTATGGCTACCGGGCCTGGGGGCCGAACTGGCCCTACGTCAGCCAGTGGGTGCCCGGCAGCGAGGCGGGCTTTTTGGCGGACGTCGACACCGCCGCCAACCGCTTCAATCCCAACAAATTGCTGCTGGACCCCTACGCGCTGGAGGTCACGCACGACTATCTTTCGGCCGCCGTCACGCCTCAGCAATCCGATGGTGCGGTGTATGCCTCCGGCGCGGGCGATCGGGCCCGGGACAGCGGCAGCGTGGCACCCAAGGGTGTGGTGGCCATGCCTTATGGCGCCGGCTTCGCGGCACTGGACACCGGCACCAAGCCACCGCGTGCCATCAAGGACGATGTGATCTACGAAGCCCATGTCCGCGGCCTCACCCAAGGTGATGCCAGCGTCGGCACTTGCCGCGGCACGTTTGCGGGTGCCGTGGCCAAGATCCCGCAGCTGCGAGACCTTGGCATCACGGCGATCGAGTTCATGCCCATCCATGAAACCGACAACGACGCCAACGACATGACCGATGCGGCCTCGCAGCGCTCGGCCACCACCACGAAGGGCGACAACTACTGGGGCTACATGACCCTCAACTACTTTGCGCCTGACCGCCGCTATGCCTGCGACAAGACCATCGGCGGGCCCACGCGCGAGTTTGCGGCCATGGTCAAGGCGTTCCACGATGCCGGCATCAAGGTGGTGACCGATGTGGTCTACAACCACACCGCCGAGGGCGGCACCTGGAGCAGTACCGATCCGTCCAAGGCCAACCTCTGGAGCCTGCGGGGCCTGGACAACGCGACCTACTACCTGCTCACGCGTGCGCCCGGGACGGCCACCGACCGCGTCTGGTACTACGACATCACCGGCACTGGCAACACGCTCAACGCCCGGCATCCGCGGGCTCGGGACCTGGTTCTGCATTCGCTGGCCTACCAGCGCCAGCGCCTGGGGGTGGACGGCTTTCGCTTCGACCTGGGCATTGCGTTGGTGAACGCCTACGACAACGACACCAACCCGAGCGATTCGCAGCGCTTCTATTTCGACCGCCTCAACCCGGACACGGCGCTCGCGCGAGCCGTGGCGGCCAACCCGGGCGTGTTCATGTCGAGCGAGCCGTGGGGCCTGGCGCCCGGCGGCCAGGGTTACCAGTTGGGCCAGATGCCTGCCGGGGTCAGTGAATGGAACGGAGGCTTTCGAGACGTCGTGCGCCGCGCCCAGAACAAGTACGGCGTCAAAGATGCCGATGCCACGCGCGGGCGGCTCGCGACGCGCATCGCAGGCTCGCCCGATCTCTATGGCGATGCGGGCGACGGTCGTGGCAAGCCCGCGTTCTCGGTCAACTTCCTGAACGTGCATGACGGGTTCACGCTGAAAGACCTCTATGCCTGCAATAGTCAGAACATCAGCCAGGGCTGGCCGATGGGGCCGAGCGACGGCGGCACCGCCGACGAGGACTCCTGGGACAACGGCAACGACGCCAGCCTGCAGCGCCAGCAGGCGCGCACGGGCTTTGCGCTTTTGATGCTGTCGGCGGGCGTGCCCATCTTCAACGCGGGCGACGAATTCCTGCGTGGGCTGAACTGCAACAACAACCCGTACAACGTAGACGCATCCGGCAATTGGCTGAACTGGACCCTGACGACCGAACAAGCCAACTTCCGAGCCTTTGCGAAGGCCATGATCCAGTTCCGCAAGAACCAGCCGGCGCTGCGCCCCGAGAACTTCTACGCCACGGTGGACGGCAACGGCAACTTCATGGCGCCGCTCGATTGGTTCGGGGCCGACAAGAGCTATCGGACCAACTCCAGTGACAGCAGCTGGTGGCAAGCGACAGTGAGCCAGCCCGATGCTGCGGGCCAGAACCGCACGCTCGCCTGGCGCTACGACGGCAGCGAGCTGGGCGGCGGCGACACCGTGCTCGTGCTCTACAACGCCGAGAGCGTGAATCGCACGTTCACCTTGCCCTGGACGGGCGCCGGCAAGACGACCTGGTGCCGCGTGACTGACACCGCCAGCTGGGCAGAAGGGCCGAATCAGGTGGACCTCGCCGCGGCCAGTTGCGTGGGTGGCGAGAACGCCACCTACCGCGTCAATCCCCGTTCGCTGGCGGTGTTCATCGCCCGCTGACCTGCAAGCCGGCGCGGATGGCCTCGCGCGTTGGCGCCCTGACCCAGAGGCTGATCCATTGAAAAACGAGGAGACAGAGATGAACAAGACCCTGGGCCTGTGTGCTCTGCTGTTGGCGGCTGCGCTGCCGGCCGCGGCGGCCACCGGCGTGTTCGGCAGCTATCTGGCCATCGACGCCGATGGCGATGGTGCTGCCGCCCCGATCTGGTTTGGCGGTCAGCAGCCCGGAAGCAAGCTGCTGACCCACTTCAACGGCGCAAGTCTGGGCAGCTTCCAACTGGGCGCCACAGCCACGCTGTCGGGCGCTGAACTGCTCACCTGGAAGAACGGTGGTGGCGACGTCACGGGCGGCGTGCTGAACTGGCGTGTCGACGGTGGCGCCTACCAGAGCGTGACCATCAACTTCACCTCCAACGCCACGTTCCAAGACCGCGCCGGCAACAGCTTCGGCAATGCGGGTGACCAGCGCTGGGCGAGCCTCGCAAGCGCGCCCAACTTCCTGTCGGGTGTCGCAGCAGGTGCGCACACGCTGGACGTCTACTTCACCGTCTTCAGCAACCAGGGCCAGCAATTGTCGGGGTCGGCCGCCAATCCCTTCACCGCCACCTTCTCGGTCGTCAGCCCCGTGCCGGAACCCAGCAGCCTGGGCTTGCTGCTGGCCGGCATGGGCGTGATCGCCTGGAGGCGACGCTCGCGCCGCACATGAAAAAAGGGCTGCCCTATGGGGCAGCCCTTGTCGTTCGTCTCGGGCCGCAGCGCTTGCGGCACCGAACCGAGGCGCTGACTTCAGAGCAGGTGCTTGACGCCGTCCTGCTCGTCCGTCAGTTCCTTCAGGGTCTTGTTGATGCACTCTTGCGAGAAGGCGTCGATCTCGATGCCCTGAACGATCTTGTATTCGCCGCCTTCGCAGGTGACTGGGTAGCCGAACATGACTTCCTTGGGGATGCCGTAGGAGCCGTCGGACGGGATGCCCATCGTGACCCACTTGCCGTTGGTGCCCAGGGCCCAGTCGCGCATGTGGTCGATGGCGGCGTTGGCGGCCGAGGCGGCCGAGGAGAGGCCGCGAGCGGCGATGATGGCTGCGCCACGCTTGCCCACCGTGGGCAGGAAGACCTCACGGTTCCACTGCTCGTCGTTGATCAGCGCCTTGACGGGCTGGCCGTCGATGGTGGCGTTGCGGTAGTCGGCGTACATCGTCGGCGAGTGGTTGCCCCAGACGGCCAGCTTCTCGATCGAGCCGACGGCCTTGCCGGTCTTGGCGGCGATCTGCGAGGCGGCGCGGTTGTGGTCCAGGCGCAGCATGGCAGTGAAGTTCTTGGCCGGCAGGTCCGGGGCCGACTTCATCGCGATGTAGGCGTTGGTGTTGGCGGGGTTGCCAACGACCAGCACCTTGACGTTGCGCGAGGCCACGGCGTTCAGGGCCTTGCCCTGCACGGTGAAGATCTGGGCGTTGGCGGCCAGCAGGTCGGCGCGCTCCATGCCGGGGCCGCGGGGGCGGGCGCCGACGAGCAGGGCGTAGTCGGTGTCCTTGAAGGCGGTCATCGGGTCGCTGTGGGCCTCGATGCCGGCCAGCAGCGGGAAGGCGCAGTCTTCGAGTTCCATGATCACGCCCTTCAGCGCGTTCTGAGCCTTCTCGTCAGGAATCTCCAACAGCTGGAGGATGACGGGCTGGTCCTTGCCCAGCATTTCGCCGGAAGCAATGCGGAACAGCAGGGCGTAGCCGATCTGGCCAGCAGCGCCGGTGACGGCGACGCGAACGGGTTTCTTGCTCATGGAAGTCTCCGAAGGGGCAGTTGAGAAACTTGGGGAAATTCTGGGCGAATCCTGCTGAGTGTACGGGCATACCCTGTGCTGCAATGCGCGCATGCCCAAGTCCGCCGCGCCGCTGTACGAGCAAATCCGCCAACTGATCGTCGCCGCGCTGGCTGAGGGGGAGTGGCGTCCGGGCGATGCGCTGCCCAGCGAGGCCGCCCTGGCCGAGCGCTTCCACGCAAGCCCTGGCACCGTGCGGCGCGCGCTGGACGAGCTGACTGCGGCCAACGTGGTCGAGCGGCGCCAGGGTGCCGGCACCTTCGTGGCCACGCACACGGCCCCGCGCGATGCCTACCGCTTCCTGCGCCTGGTGGCGGATGACGGCACGGTGGGCTTTCGGCGCGAGCTGGTGCATTGCCGCCGTGCCCGGGCGAGCGCGGAGACGGCGCGCGCGCTGCATTTGCGCACGTCTGAGCCGGTCATCGAGGTGCGGCGCCTGCTGCTGCGAGGCGAACGCGCGGTGGTGCTCGACGACCTCTGGCTGCCGGAGCGGCAGTTCGCCGGCTTGAGCGCCGAGATCATCAACGAATACCCCGGCACGCTCTACGCGCTTTTCGAGGAGAGGTATCGTGTCCACATGGTGCGGGCCGAAGAGAAGCTTCGGGCTGTGGCCGCGAGTGCGGAGGCCGCGTCGCTGCTGGGTTTGCAAGAGGGCGCCCCTCTGCTCAGCGTCGACCGCGTGGCCTTCACGTACGGGGACCGACCGGTCGAACTCCGGCGGGGCCTCTACCACACGGAAGCGGACCACTACCGCAACCAGTTGAACTGAATCTGACAATGCCGCAGTGCAGCAACCGCGAAGCTCGGCATTGATCTAGGCCCTAGAATCTTTCGGTTTCACACTGATTACGCAGGCTTCGACCATGACGGACAGAGCAAAGACCCGCCCGGTCTTCACCAATATCCACGTCACGCAAATCGTCAGCTACCGCCTCCCGCCTGCCGGCATCGTCTCCATCCTCCACCGCATCAGCGGCGTGGTGATGTTCCTGCTCCTGCCCTTCGCGGTCTGGATGCTGGACAAGAGCCTCAGCTCTGAAATCTCGTACGACGCGTTCACCAACGTGTTCGTGGCGGGTGCGGTGGGCTTGCCCGGTTGGTTCGTGAAGCTGGTGACCTTGGGCCTGATCTGGGCCTATCTGCACCACTTCATCGCCGGCGTGCGCCACCTCTGGATGGACGCGACGCACAGCGTCAGCAAGGCCCAGGGCCACAGCTCGGCCGTCATCACGCTCGCTTTGAGCGTGCTGTTGACGCTGGCGCTCGGCGCCAAGCTGTTCGGTCTGTACTGATCTCTCCCGAAGGACAACTAGAAATGAGCACTTTCGGTTCCAAGCGCCTCGTCGTAGGCGCGCACTATGGCCTGCGCGACTGGCTGGCCCAGCGCGTGACGGCCGTGCTGATGGCCCTCTTCACGGTGGCCCTGCTGGTGCAGGTGCTGATGCCCGGTGCACTGGGCTATGACCGCTGGGCGGCCATCTTCTCCCAGCAATGGATGAAGGTCCTGACCTTCGTCACCATCCTGTCGTTGACCTATCACGCCTGGGTGGGCGTGCGGGACATCTGGATGGACTACATCAAGCCGGTCGGCATCCGACTGGCCCTGCAAGTGTTTTCGATCGTGTGGTTGCTCGGCTGTGCCGGCTGGGCGATCCAGGTGCTGTGGAGACTGTGATGACGGCAAAAGTTTCGACCCGCAAGTTCGACGTGGTCATCGTCGGGGCCGGTGGCTCCGGCATGCGCGCCTCGCTGCAGCTGGCCCGCGCCGGCCTGAACGTGGCGGTGCTGTCCAAGGTCTTCCCGACCCGCTCGCACACCGTGGCCGCGCAAGGCGGTATCGGGGCCTCGCTCGGCAACATGAGCGAAGACAACTGGCACTACCACTTCTACGACACCGTCAAGGGCTCTGACTGGCTGGGCGACCAGGACGCCATCGAGTTCATGTGCCGCGAAGCGCCCAAGGTGGTGTACGAGCTCGAGCACTTCGGCATGCCGTTCGACCGCAATGCCGACGGCACCATCTACCAGCGCCCCTTCGGCGGCCACACCGCCAACTACGGCGAGAAGCCCGTGCAGCGCGCCTGCGCCGCGGCCGACCGCACCGGCCACGCGATGTTGCACACGCTCTACCAGCAGAACGTGAAGGCCCGCACGCAGTTCTTCGTCGAGTGGATGGCACTGGACCTGATCCGCGATGCCGAAGGCGACGTGGTGGGCGTGACCGCGCTGGAGATGGAAACCGGCGACGTGCACATCCTGCAGGGCAAGACCGTGCTGCTGGCCACCGGCGGCGCTGGCCGCATCTTCGCGGCTTCCACCAACGCCTTCATCAACACGGGCGACGGCCTGGGCATGGCGGCGCGCGCCGGCATCCCGCTGGAAGACATGGAGTTCTGGCAGTTCCACCCCACCGGCGTGCACAACGCTGGCGTGCTGCTGACCGAAGGTTGCCGCGGTGAAGGCGCCATCCTGCGCAACGCCAATGGCGAGCGCTTCATGGAACGCTACGCCCCCACGCTGAAGGACCTCGCACCGCGTGACTTCGTCTCGCGCTGCATGGACCAGGAGATCAAGGAAGGTCGCGGCTGCGGTCCCAACAAGGACTACATCAACCTCGACATGACCCACCTGGGCGCCGACACGATCGCCAAGCGCCTGCCCTCGGTGCTGGAGATCGGCCACAACTTCGCGAACGTCGACATCACCAAGGAGCCGATCCCCGTGGTGCCGACCATCCACTACCAGATGGGTGGCATCCCGACCAACATCCATGGTCAGGTGGTCGCGCCGAAGAACGGCAACCCCAACGAGGTCATCAACGGCCTCTACGCGGTCGGCGAATGCGCCTGCGTGAGCGTGCACGGCGCCAACCGCCTGGGCACCAACTCGCTGCTCGATCTGCTGGTGTTCGGCCGCGCAGCCGGTAACCACCTGGTGGCCGCAGACCTCGGCAAGCGCTCGCACAAGGCCCTGCCGGCCGATGCTGCCGACCGCTCGCTGGCGCGCCTGGCCCGCCTGGATGCCAGCACCAGCGGTGAGTACGCGCAAGACGTCGCCAACGACCTGCGCGCCGCCATGCAGCAGCACGCCGGCGTGTTCCGCACGCAGGCCATGCTGGACGAGGGCGTGACCAAGATCGCCGAAATTGCCCAGCGGGTGAAGAACATCACCCTGAAGGACAAGTCCAAGGTCTTCAACACGGCGCGCATCGAGGCGCTGGAAGTCGAGAACCTGATCGAGGCCGCCCAGGCCACGATCGTCTCGGCCGCTGCCCGCAAGGAAAGCCGCGGCGCGCACACGGTCAACGACTACGGCGACACGCCCGCCCACCCGAATGGCCGCAACGACGAAGAGTGGATGAAGCACACGCTGTGGTACTCCGAAGGCAACCGCCTGGACTACAAGCCCGTGAACCTCAAGCCGCTCACCGTTGAATCGATCCCGCCGAAGGTTCGTACCTTCTGACGGCCGGACGACCTAGGACACCAAGATCATGAAGCGCACCTTCCAGATTTACCGCTACGACCCGGACAAGGATGCCAAGCCCTACATGCAGACCCTGGAGGTCGAGCTGGACGGCTCTGAGCGCATGCTGCTGGACGCCCTGAACAAGCTCAAGGCCGTCGACCCCAGCCTGTCCTTCCGTCGTTCCTGCCGAGAAGGCGTTTGTGGCTCCGACGCCATGAACATCAACGGCAAGAACGGCCTGGCCTGCCTGACGAACATGCGCACGCTGCCGGGCACCATCGTGCTCAAGCCGCTGCCGGGTCTGCCCGTCGTGCGCGACCTCATCGTCGACATGACGCAGTTCTTCAAGCAGTACCACTCCATCAAGCCCTACCTCGTCAACGACAACATCCCGCCGGACACCGAGCGGCTGCAGTCGCCCGAGGAGCGCGATGAGCTCAACGGCCTGTACGAGTGCATCCTGTGCGCGAGCTGCTCCACGAGCTGCCCGAGCTTCTGGTGGAACCCCGACAAGTTCGTCGGCCCGGCGGGCCTTTTGCAGGCCTACCGCTTCATCGCCGACAGCCGCGACGAAGCCACCAATGAGCGCCTGGACAACCTCGAAGACCCCTACCGCCTGTTCCGTTGCCACACCATCATGAACTGCGTGGACGTCTGCCCCAAGGGCCTGAACCCCACGAAGGCCATCGGCAAGATCAAGGAACTGATGGTGCGCCGCGCCGTCTGACGCTCATGACCGGAGTCGCCTCCCCGCTGATCGACGAGCGCGCGCTGTCCAAGCTGCGCTGGCGCTGCCGTCGTGGCCTGCTGGAGAACGACCTCCTGATTGAACGATTCTTTACGCGGCATGCCGAGTCCGGCATCAGCATCACGCAAGCTGAAGGGCTGACGATGCTGATGGACCTGGCGGACAACGATCTCCTCGATCTGTTGCTCCGTCGCAAGGAACCCAGTGGTGAAATCGACACCGCCGCGGTGCGCCAGGTCCTCGCCGACCTGCGCACCTGATGCTTTTCAAAACCCTAAGGACTGAACCATGACCCCGTCCGACGTGAAAGCCACCCTGTCGTTCTCCGACGGCAGCCCCTCGATGGACCTGCCCCTGTACAAGGGCACCATCGGCCCGGATGTGATCGACATCCGCAAGCTGTACGGCCAGACCGGCAAGTTCACCTACGACCCGGGCTTCCTGTCGACGGCGTCGTGCAATTCCACCATCACCTACATCGACGGCGACAAGGGTGAGCTGCTCTACCGCGGCTACCCCATCGAGCAACTCGCGGTGAACTGCGACTACCTCGAGACCTGCTACCTGCTGCTGTACGGAGAGCTGCCGAACGAAAGCCAGAAGGCTGACTTCGAATACAAGGTCATGCACCACACGATGGTGAATGAGCAGATGCAGTTCTTCCTGCGCGGCTTCCGCCGTGACGCCCACCCGATGGCCGTCATGACGGGCCTGGTGGGCGCGATGTCGGCCTTCTATCACGACAGCACCGACATCAATAACCCCGAGCACCGCGAGATCGCGGCGATCCGCCTGATCGCCAAGATGCCCACGCTCGTGTCGATGGCCTACAAGTACACCATCGGCCAGCCCTACATCTACCCGAAGAACGACCTGAGCTACGCCGGCAACTTCATGCGGATGATGTTCGCGACGCCGTGCGAGGACTACAAGCCCAACGAAGTGCTGGTGCGCGCCATGGACCGCATCTTCACGCTGCACGCCGACCACGAGCAAAACGCCTCCACGTCGACCGTGCGCCTGTGCGGCTCGTCGGGCACCAACCCGTTCGCAGCCATCGCGGCCGGCGTGGCCTGCCTGTGGGGCCCTGCTCACGGCGGCGCCAACGAGGCCTGCCTGAACATGCTGGGCGACATCCAGAAGCAGGGCGGCGTGGCTCGCATTGGCGACTTCATCAGCAAGGTGAAGGACAAGAACTCCGGCGTCAAGCTGATGGGCTTCGGTCACCGCGTCTACAAGAACTACGACCCGCGCGCCAAGCTGATGCGCGAGACCTGCCACGAAGTCCTGAACGAACTCGGCCTGCAGAACGACCCGCTGTTCGAACTGGCCATGAAGCTCGAGAAGATCGCGCTGGAAGACGAGTACTTCGTCGCCCGCAAGCTCTACCCGAACGTCGACTTCTACTCTGGCATCGTCCAGCGCGCCATCGGCATCCCCGTGCCGCTGTTCACCGCCATCTTCGCGCTGGCTCGCACGGTCGGCTGGATCGCCCAGCTCAATGAGATGATCGGCGACCCCGAGTACAAGATCGGCCGCCCGCGCCAGCTGTTCGTGGGTGCCGCGCCGCGCGACGTGAAGCCCATCGGCCAGCGTTGATCGACGGCCGATCGGCCCTCGCCTCAGCGAACCCCTCGGCAGCCCCGAGGGGTTCTTTCATTTCGGAGCCTTGATGTCCGCACCAGAGATCCTCGTCCTTGGCAGCGTCAACCGTGACCTGATCGTGCATGCGCCGCGCCTGCCGCTGCCGGGTGAAACCCTGCGCGGCCAGCGTTTCGGCTCCTGCCTGGGGGGCAAGGGTGCCAACCAGGCGGTGGCAGCGGCGCGCCTGGGCGCGCGCGTGGCATTGGCGGCGCGGGTGGGCCTGCTGGAGAACGGTGCGTCCATGGTGGCGCAGTTGCAGGCCGAGGGCGTGGACACCCGCGCGATTGCGCAGCCGCCGGATGAGGTGCCGGGCGTGGCCCTGATCGTTGTTGGCGCCGAGGACGCGGAGAACCAGATCGTGACCGTGGCCGGCTCCAACGGTACGCTGCCGCTGGCACAGGTCGAGGCCTTGGAGGTGGCCGGCCTGCGCTGGCTGGTCGCCCAGCAGGAATTGCCGCTGGAGAGCGTCGCGCGGGCCTTTCAGCGCGCCCGCGCGGCCGGCGTCAAGACGCTGCTGAATGCCGCGCCGTATCGCGCCGGCTGCGAAGCGCTGCTGCGGCATGCCGACGTGCTCGTCGTCAACGCGCTGGAGGCCCAGGCCCTGGTTACCACGCTCGGTGGCCGCGCGGCCGAGCCCGAGGCCTTGGCCCAGGCCCTGCGCGCGCACGGCCCGTCCGCGGTGCTGGTCTCGCTTGGCGCGGAGGGCCTGTGCTGGGTCGATGCCCAGGCCACCCGCCGCGTGCCCGCGCTGCCCGTGAAGGCGGTCGACACGGTCGGTGCGGGCGACACCCTTGTCGGGGCGCTCGTCACCGCGCTGGCCGAGGGCCAGCCCATTGACCAGGCCCTGGCTTTCGCCCAGGCTGCCGCGGCCCTGGCAGTTTCCCGCGCCGGCGTGCAGGATGCGATGCCCCGCCGCGCCGAAGTCGAACAACGCCTCGCGCAGGCGAACTGAACCCACAAGGAGAACAAGCGATGTCCCAAACCCTGCTGCTGCCCCGCTGGATCCTGACCATGAGGCCCGGCGAAGACACGCTGGAGCACCATGCGCTGCTGATCGACGGCGAGCGCATCGCCGCCATCGGGCCGCGCGACGCGCTGCTGGCCCAGTACCCGCAGGCCGCCCGCGTCGACCTGCCCGAGCAGATCCTCATCCCCGGCCTGATCAATGGCCACGCGCACTCGGCCATGACCCTGCTGCGCGGCGTGGCCGACGACGTGCCGCTGATGGACTGGCTGCAAAACCACATCTGGCCGCTGGAGCGCAAGTGGGTCAGCGAGGCCTGGACCTACCTCGGCTCCAAGCTCGCCGCCGCCGAAGGTCTGCGCAGCGGCACGACCTACATCAACGACATGTACTTCTTCCCGACCGCGATGGCCCGCGCCGCCATCGACTCGGGCGTGCGGGCCGCGGTGTCGATGAACGTGATCGACTTCCCGACGGGTTATGCCTCAGGCCCCGACGACTACATCGCCAAGGGCGTGGCCGCCTACGAGCAATACAAGGGCGAAACCCTGCTGGACTGGACCAGCGCGCCGCATGCGCCCTACACGGTGTCCGACGAGACCTTCATCAAGCTGCGCGACCTGGCCGAGAAGCTCGACATTCAGATGCATTGCCACATCCACGAGACCGCGGGTGAGGTGAGCGATGGCCTGAAGGCGCACGGCGTTCGCCCGATCACGCGGCTGGACAAGCTCGGCCTTTTCAGCGAGCGCATGATCGCCGTGCACATGGTCCACCTCGATGAGGCGGAGATCGAGCTGATGGCCAGGAAGGGTGTGCACCTGGTCCACAACCCGAACTCCAACCTCAAGCTGGCCTCGGGCGTGATGCCGCTCAAGGCCCTGGAAGCGGCGGGCGTCAACACCATCCTGGGCACCGACGGCGCGGCGTCCAACAACCGCCTGGACATGTTCGGCGAGATCCGCTCAGCCGCGCTGCTGGCCAAGGGCGTGACCGGTGACCCGACCGTGGCGTCGGCCCGCACAGCGCTGGAGATGGCCACCCTTCGTGCCGCCAAGGCCATGGGCCGGGCTGACGACCTGGGTTCTCTGGAAGTGGGCAAGCTGGCCGACGTGGTGTCGGTGTCGCTGGACAGCCCCGAGTGCCAGCCGGTCTACAACGCTGGTGCGCAGCTCGTCTACGTGGCCGGCCGCGAGCATGTCAGCAACGTCTGGGTCGGCGGCCGCCAGGTGCTGCGCGACCGCCAGACCACCACCATCGATGTGCCGTCCCTGCTGGGCGAAGTGCGCGAGATGGTGGAGCGCATGAAAGCCGAGAAGTAAGACGCGCCGCCCAGTCTCGCCCCGCGGCAGGCGGGCGAGGCTGAGCGGCTGGCCGCTAGAACGCCAGTCGGGCGCCAACGCGGTATTGACGCCCGAGCACGTCATACAGGAACGGGTTGATCCCGTAGCCGGTGCCGGTTTGCGGTGCGGCGACGGGGTCGACATTGGTCAGGTTGTCGATCTTGAAGTAGACCGTCACCTGCCGGGAGAGCTTGTACGAGCCGCCGATGTCCCAGTACAGCGCGCCCTTCATCTGGTTGTTCAGGATGGTCGGGTGCGTGAGCGTCGAGACGGGGCAGTTGGTCTGGCACTCGATGAACTCCTTGCTGTAGACCCCGTCACTGATCCAGCGCTGTGACAGCGTCAGGCTTGCGGTGTCGGTCTCCCAGGACTGCGAGAACTGGCCTTTCCACTTGGGCGTGTTGCCCAGGTTCACGCCGGCCGCCTCGGTCGGGATGGTGCCCACGACGCCGGAGTTGGTCTTGAAGCTGCGCGTATTCGTCGCGAGGCCGCGCAGGGTCAGGTTGCCGGGCAGGCCGAGGCCCGCGAGACCGAAGCGGTAAAGCGCCTCCAGGTCGAAACCCTTGTTGCGCATCGAGGCGAGGTTGAAGGCCTGTACCGTCACGTACTTGGTGGGGCTGACCAGATCCATCGCCGCGCAGACCTCCTGGTTGCCGGCCACGCAGAGGTCGACCAGCTGCTGCGCGTTCAGCGACGAGATCACGTCGTTGACCTTGATGTCGAAATAGTCGATGGAGGCGCTGAAGCCCGGCGCCCATTTCGGCTGGGCCAGCACCAGACCGAAGGTGGTGTTGCGGCCGGTCTCGGGGCGCAACTGCGTGTTGCCGATGGTGCGCTGCTGCACGGTCAGGGTCGTGCCTTGGTAGTTGAACGTGTTGTTGATGACCACGGGCGCCGCGTAGAGCTCGCTGAGGTTCGGGGCGCGCACATCCTTGGAGGTGACCGCGCGCAGGCGCAGGCCATCGAGCCCGGTCTTCCAGAGGCCGCCGAGCTTCCAGCTGTCGATGTTGCCGGAGGTGCTGTAGTTCGTGCGCCGCGCCGCGAGGTTGAGGCTGCCCTCGCCGAACTGGCTTGACTTGAACACCGGCGCGTTCAGTTCGAGGTAGGCCTCCTTCACGTGGTAGGCGCCACGCGCGTTGTGGTAGTTGCCGGCGTACCAGTTGTTGCCGACGCTGGTGTTGAGCAGCGGGTCGGCCGGATAGGCGGCCGAGTTGGGACTGTCCGCGCTCACGCCGTTGCCGTAAGGGTCGGCCAGCACGTAGTACTGCTCGCGCCGGGCTTCCGCGCCGAAGGCCACGGCCACCGGGCCCGCCCACAGCGAAAAGGGCTCACCGTTGACGTTGATGCCGGCCACCGATTGCCGCTGGCGTGAATGCTGAAACGGGCCGTTGGCGGGAGCGATGTAGGCCCAGGCGGCAGGGTCGATGGGCACGTCGCCGATGATGTTCAACGGCACGCAGCCCGAGGCGGCTGCCGCGGCATTGCGGCAGACGATGGTGTTGTTCGGGCCTCGCACCGCATCGATGGCGGCGTTGTAGCGCGCGTTCAGCGTCATGTTGGCCACGCGCAGGTCGATGGTGTTCTGGCCGTGGGAGGCGTAGCCGTCGTAGGTCCAGTCCTTGCCCAGCGCGCTGAAGCGCCCGTTGGCACCCACCACGGCGCGGAACTGCGTGCGCACCGGGTTGACCTCGATGTCCTTGGGGAAGATGGCGTTGGCCACGCCGTAAGAGAAGCTGGTGATGTTGTTGGCGGCGCAGGCCGCCACGATGGAGGCCGGCAGGAACGGATTGCTGCACTGGAGGGTGAGGTTGCCGTTCTTGGCCGCGCCCGGGTTGGGCGTGAAGCGCGAGTCCACCTTGCCGTAGTTCAGGCTGAAGAAGACCTCGTGGTCGTCGTTGAGTTCGACGCTGCCGCGGGTGTAGGCCACCTGACGCGTCATGTTCATGCCCAGCGTGGTGCCACCGCCGACCGTGCCGCTCAGGTCGCCTCCCACGCAAAAGGGTGTCACGCAGCCGGTGACGGCTCCGGTCCCGGTCGGCACGCCGTTGGAGCCGTACTGGAAGGTGTACGGCACGCCGTCCTTGCCAAAGGCAGTGCCCTGGAGCGGCCCGTTCGTGATGAGGCCGTACTTCGAGTACTGGAACTGCTGTGCGTTCTCGATGAAGGTGTACTGCGGCTTGCCGTCGCCCGTCTGGCTGATGGGGCGCACCTGGAAGGCCGGGTTCTTGAACCAGGTGCGGCCGTTGGCGCCGCCACCGCCAAAGCGGGGTGACGGCACGCCGCGCTCGCGGCTGTACTCGACGCTGGCCGTCAGGTGAGCGCGGCCGGCCAGGAAGCCGCGCCCCCAGGCGGCTTGCAGGGTGGCGTTCTCGTCGTCGCCGTAGTTCGTCTGGCCGCCCTCGATGTTGGCCTTGAAGCCGGTGAAGCGCTTGTCGGTGATGAAGTTCACCACGCCGCCGACGGCGTCCGAGCCGTAGGAGGCCGATGCGCCGCCCGTCACCACATCCACCTGCTGCACGAGCAACTGCGGGAACTGGCTCACGTCCGTCACCCCGGTCACATTGGCGCCGACCACGCGCTGGCCGTCGAGCAGGGTCAGGGTGCGGATTGGCCCGAGGCCGCGCAGGCTGAGTGAACTCAGGCCCTGGATGCCGCTGCTGGTGCTGTTGGTACTGGTGGTGCGGCCGGTGCTGCCTTGCAGGGCTGGCAGTTCGGCGATGGCATTGAAGAGGTTGGGCTTGGCGGTCTTGTCCAGATCGGCAGCCACCAGGCGTGTCGTGGGCGTGGGCTGCGTGAAGCCGCGGGACTGGATGCGCGAGCCGGACACCACGACCGGGCTTAGCACGTTGCCGGCGGGCGCGGAAGCGGCCTCGGCAGCAGGCGGGGCCGCTTCAGCCGGTTGGGGCTGGCCTTGCGCCTGGGCGCCGAGGGCGAGGCTCGCGCAGGCGGCGAGGGTAGCGAGATGGATCAGGCTTCGGGGGGAGGGTTGGCGCATCGTTGTCTCCTGTGCGTCCGGGTTGTCGTTGTGTTGGATAGCGCTATCCTGATTGGCGAAAAAAAGGGAGGCCGAGGGCTGCGACGGCAGTCATGGCGCAGCTGCGGCCCCCTTCGGAGCCGGCTGCGGTACAGCCAGTTTCCGTGTGGGATTGCGCTATCCTAGGTGCCCGAATCCGGCGCGGGTATGGGGGATACTCTCTAGCCATGCCGCCTCCCAAGCCCGATCCCGCCGTGCCGATTCGCCGCACCCGGGCCACCGGCCGCGTCACGCTCGCCGATGTGGCCGAGGCGGCTGGCGTCAGCCCCATCACCGTGTCACGGGCGCTGCGCGGCGAACGCGCGGTGGCGCCGGAGTTGGTGGAGCGCGTGCAGGCCGCAGCGGCCGCCCTGGGCTATGTGCCCGACCCCGCGGCCCGGGCCCTGGCGTCCAGCCGCAGCTCCCATGTTGCGGTGCTCATTCCCAAGCTCAGCAACACCTTGTTCGTCGAGTTGCTGGATGCCGTGCAGACCAGCCTGGTTCCAGCGGGTTACCAGACGCTGATCGGCGTGACGCACTACGACGCGGCCGAAGAAGAGGCTGTGCTGCGCAGTTTCCTGGCTCACCGCCCGGCCGGGCTCATCGTCACCGGCAGTGACCGCAGCCCCGCGGCAGAGGCCATGATCGAGGGCAGCGCCGTACCCTGCGTGCGCCTGATGGAGGTGGGCGAGGGCGGCGGGGCCTACAGCGTGGGCTTCTCACAGCGCGACGCGGGCCGCGCGATCACGCAGCATCTGCTGGACACGGGGCGGCGCCACATTGCCTATGTCGCCGCGCAGCTGGACCCCCGCACGATGCAGCGGGGCGAGGGTTATGTGGCGGCGTTGCAGGCGGCCGGGCTGGGGGATCGGGTGAACCAGGTGCTGAGCGCCGAGCCCTCGTCCATGGCCCTGGGCGGGGCCCTGCTGGAGCGCGTGCTGCGCGAGGCGCCGCAGACGGATGCCATCTTCTTTTGCAACGACGACCTGGCCCAGGGCGCCTTGCTGGCCGCCTTGCGGCTGGGCGTGGCGGTGCCGGCTCGCGTGGCGGTAGCCGGCTTCAACGATCTGCCGGGCAGCGACCAGATGGTGCCGGCCTTGACGACGGTGGCCACCCCGCGCCGCGAGATCGGGCGCCAGGCGGCGCAGATGCTGATGCAGCTGATGCGCGGCCAGCCGGTGGAGACGCCGCATCTCGACCTGGGCTTCCAGGTCGTCAAGCGCGCCTCAAGCTAGCTCGATGTCCAGCCGGTAGTGCCGCCCGGGTTCGATGTCTCGCACGAGGCCATCGGGCAGCAGGCGGTCGTCCAGGGTCACGCGCGCCTGACCGGTGCGCTTCACGCGCATCACGAAGCGGGCGCCGCGGAACTCACGCTCCGCGCTGAATTGCCGCCAGCCTGAAGGCAGTTGCGGCTGCACCCGCAGGCCCTCTGCACAGCCCTGCAAGCCGCACAAGCCTTCGATGATGCTGCGGTAGGCCCAGGCGGCGGTGCCGGTGTTGAACAGCTGGCTGGAGCGGCCCGCCGTGCGCGGGAATTGCTGGTGGGCGCCGCGGTAGTAGTTCGGGATGAACACCGGCAACTGGCCGCGCTGCCTGAGGTCCGCGTCATCCGGCCCCGGGATCATCCGGCGCAACGCGCTGAAGGCCCGGTCGGCATCGCCGATCTCGTAGAGCGCATGCACATAGAACGCGGCGGCGTGGTTGTAGACGGCGCCGTTCTCGGCCGACCCCGGGTGCTTCTGCGTGACCCGGCCGACATCGTCGCGCATGCCCGAGTACGGCGGGTTGAACATGGCCACGCCGTGGGGCGTTTCGAGTTGGGTGTCGATGGCGGCGAGCATGCGCTCGCGCTGCACGGCGCTCGCTGCGCCGGACAGCATCGCCCAGGTCTGCGGGTTCAGGTAGAGGCGACCTTCGGCGTCGGCCTTCACGCCAAACACGACTCCGGCATCGGTGATGCCGCGGGCAAACCAGTCGCCGTCCCACAGATGCTGGTTGGCCGCCAGGTTGAGTTCGTCACTCGCCCGCAGCCAGCGCGCAGCGGCATCGATCCGGCCGGCATCGGTGCACAGGCCTGCCCACAACTTCATCGCGTAGGCGGCCGCCACCGTCAGCCAGCCGGACACGCCCCGGCCCTGGTAGCCCACCATGTTCATCGGGTCGCACCAGTCCCCCTGCGCGATGTAGTTCAGGCCGCGGGCATCGCGGTCCTGCTGCAGCCAGGCCATGGCGGCGTCCAGGCGTTCTGCCACAGTGCGGCCGTTGACGGCCTCGTCCAGCAGCCCGAAGTCGCCCGTCTCGGCCAGGTAGGCCTGCAGGCACAGCGGCAGCCAGACGCAGTGGTCGGTGTGCGGCACCTGGTTGATGTACTTCAGCTCGGCGCCTTCCACGAGCAGGATGCCGTCGGGCATGGCACCGCTGTGCGCCTGCTGGCCGAGGGCGTGCAGCAGCGCGTGGCGGGTGGCGGCCGGCCGGATGAACGCCATGCCCAGGTTGTCCTGCAGGTAGTTGCGCGTCTGCGGGTCGGTGCTCAGGCGGTTCACATCGCCGTGATAGAAGACCTGGCGCGGCAGCCAGTGGTTCACGAAGCGGTCGAAGTCGGGGTCGGGCGAGCTGATGCGCAGGCAGCCCCGGCCGCTGTCGGCGTAGGCGGCGTAGTCAGCGCCTGCCTGGGCGAAGCCGACCTCGCTGAGATAGCGCCTGCGCAGGCTGCCGATCTCTT
>JAIPCJ010000079.1 GCA_021738245.1 Methylotenera sp.
GGCCTTGCCCGCGCCCAGCACCAGCGTGCGGCCACGGCCAGGGTCGGGCGGCGGCGGCAGGTGGGCCGCCAGCACCCGGCCCGGCAGTGCGCTGGCCACGGCGACGTCGTAGAGCTGGCGCAGCAAGGCGCGGGGGTCGAGGGTCATGGTTGCAGGGCCCAGCGGCCGATCAGGGCGCGTTCGTCTTCGGTCAGGCCGGTGGCGTTGTTCAGCGGCATGGCGCGCTGCACGACCACCTGCTGGTAGATCTGGGCCTTGTGCGCGGCCAGGCCTTCGGGGCTGTCCAGGCGCACGCCCTTCTGCGCGGCTTCGCCCATATGGCAGGCCAGGCAGCGCTGGGCCGCGATGGCCTGCACCCGGGCCAGGGTCACCGGCTCGGTGGTGGCCGCCGTGGCGGGCTGGGGCCGCGGCGCCATCCACACGATGAGGCCCGCCAGCAGCGCCAGGGCCAGCACGACGGCACCCCAGCTGTTGACCCCCTTGTGGCGCTTCACGAAGAACACGCGGATGGCCACGCCCGCGGCCATCAGCACGCACAGCACCGCCCAGTTGTGCGGGTGTTGATGCAGCATGCCGTAGTGGTTGCTGAGCATCGCAATCAGCACCGGCAGGCCGAAATAGGTGTTGTGCACGCTGCGCTGCTTGCCGCGCTGGCCATGGATGGGGTCGGGCTTCTGGCCGGCGCGCATCTGGGCGATGACCTTCTTCTGGCCCGGGATGATCCAGTGCGCCACGTTGGCGGTCATCATCGTGGCCAGCGTGGCGCCGATCAGCAGAAAGGCCGCTCGGCCGGCGAAAAGCTGGCAGGCCAGCCAGGTGGCCGCCACCACGAAGACGGCCACCACGGCCATCACCCGGCCGTCATGCCCGATGGCGCCGTCGCGGGTTCGGCCCAGCGTGCGGCAGGCGATGTCGTACACCGCCGTGCCCACGATCAGAAAGCCCAGCGCCGCCAGCACCGCCTGCCAGGGGGCGCCCCAGGCGTGCACCCGGGTGTCGATCAGCATCTGGCTGGCGTTGAACAGGTAGAGCACCACGAAGAGGGCGAAGCCGCTCATCCAGGTCCAGTAGCTCTCCCAATAGAACCAATGCAGGTCCTTGGGCAGGTTGGCCGGCGCCACCAGGTACTTCTGCGGGTTGTAGAAGCCGCCGCCGTGCACGGCCCAGAGCTCGCCGTCCACGCCCTTGGCGCGGAGCTCGTCAGCGGTCGGCTTGACGAGATGGTTGTCGAGCCAGACAAAGTAGAAGGAGGCGCCGATCCAGGCGATGACGGTGATGACGTGCAACCAGCGCAGCAGCAGGTTGGCCCAGTCGAGCAGATAGATGTCCATGAGGCAGCGGTCACTTGCGGCCACCACCACGGCGGGTGCTGTGGTGCCCAGGGGTCGCGTCCACGGGCTGCGCAGCCCGACTCCGCGGCGACAGGCCGGAGTGTAGGCAGGCCCCAAGCAAACCGGCCAAGCGTGATTTGCCGCATACGCAACGGCGACAGGCTCGGCTCAGAATCAGGGCCATGCCGCTGCTCACCGCCCGACATCTCGTGCTGCTGCACGCCTTCGCGCTGGCGGCGGGCGTGGCCGATGCCCAGACGGCGGCGCCCGTGCGGATGGCCACCAATGTCGAGCGCAGCTATTCCCCGCCCGCGGAAGCGCTGCTCAAGCGGGCCTATGCCAGCCTGAACCTGGAGGTGGAGTACCTCCCGCTGCCCCTGCCGCGGGCCACCATCGAATTGCGCGCCGGCCGGCTGGACGCCGTGGCCATGCGCACCGAGACCTACTTCGAGCAGGTGCCGCAGTTGCGCAAGGTGGACGTGCCGCTGCTGCAACTGCAGCTTTATGCCTATGCCCGGCCGCCCTGCCCGCGCAGCATCACCGCCGAGGAACTCGCGCGCAGCCGGGTCAGCATGCAGCGCGGCATGGCGGCAGCAGAAGCGCTGGTGCCCGAAGCCGCGCGCCTGCCGGCCAATACCCCGGCCGATGCCTTCCTGAGCCTGGCCAACGGCGGCGCCGACTACGCCCTCACATTGAGCACGCCCTGGATGGTGGAAGTGCCAGTGGAGACCCGCCAGGGCGCCATCTGCGTCATCCCCACGCCGCTGGCGCGCACGACGCTTTATCACGGCGTGCACGAATCGCGCGCTGCGTGGGTGCCGGCGCTGGAGCAGGTGTTGCGCGGCATGCGCGACCGCGGCGAGATCCAGCAGGCCTGGTCGGACTACGAGCGCGAGATCGCAACCCCGAACGCCCGGCTGCAGGCGCAGCCCGGGCGCAGCCTGGTGCTCAATCCGGCGCCGGCAGCGGCGCCTGCGGCAACGCCAGCATCTGGGCCAGCACGGCCACGGCAATGACGCCGGGCTGCTTGCCCGCCACGCCGGGCGCGCCGATGGGGCAGGTCACCCGGGCCAGGTCGGTGTCGCCGAAACCCCGGGCCTGCAGCCGCTGACGAAAGCTCGCCCATTTGGTGCGGCTGCCGATCATGCCGATGAAGGGCAGATCCGCCTGCACGCGGGCACGCCGCAGGCAGGCCGCGATGATCTCGAAGTCTTCCGCATGGTTGTGCGTCATCACAAGCACGGCCGAACCCGGCGCGAGGTCGGGCACCGCGTCTGCCGGCGGGTCGGACACGGTCTGCTGCCATCCCCGAGGCGGCCGGCCGGGCGGGAACTGGCCCTCGCGGCTGTCCACCCAGTGCAGGGCCAGCGGCAGCTCCCGGGCAAAGCGCGCCAGCACCTCGCCGACATGACCGGCGCCGAACAGCGCGACCGGCCGCCATGACGGCTGAGGCAGATGAGCAGCGAGATCGTCGCCCGCCGGGATGCGGGCAAAGCGCAGCCACACCACGCCGCCGCAGCACTGGCCGAGGCTCGGGCCCAGGGGGTAGCGCACCTCCTCGGCCAGGTCGCCGCCCGCCAGCGCGGCGCGCGCGCGGGCGATGGCATCGAACTCCAGATGGCCGCCGCCGACCGTGCCGGTGAACCCCTCGGCCGTGACCGCCATCCAGGCGCCCACCTCGCGCGGCACGCTGCCCTGGGTGCGGGCGACGGTGACCAGCACCGTGTCGGTCACGTTCAGCTGCCCCGGTAGGTGGAATAGGCCCAGGGCGACGCCAGCAGCGGCACGTGGTAGTGGCTGTCAGCGTCGGCGATGCCGAAGTCCAGCGGCACCTCGTCCAGGAACGCCGGCTCGGGGAGGTTGTCGCCGCGGGCGCGGAAGTAGGCCGCCACCTCGAAGACCAGCCGGTAGCGACCGGCCGTGAAGGCGGCGCCTTCCAGCACCGGGCCGTCGGCCCGGCCATCGTGGTTCAGCGTCAGGCTGCGCAGCCACTTGGGGCCTTCGGCGTCGAAGCGATAGAGGCGGACCGCCATGCCGGCCGCGGGGCAGCCGTTGGCGGTGTCGAGCACATGTGTTGTCAGTTTGCCCATGAGTCTTCCTGTCGATGGTGCAAAGTGTAGGGATGAGCACACCCCGCTATCCCCGCGACCTCATCGGCTACGGCGAGAACCCACCGCATGCGCAATGGCCAGGCGGCGCCCGCGTGGCCGTGCAGTTCGTGCTGAATTACGAGGAAGGCGGCGAGAACTCGGTGCTGCACGGCGATGCGGGCAGCGAGCAGTTCCTGTCGGAGATGTTCAACCCCGCCAGCTATCCGGCGCGGCACCTGAGCATGGAAGGCATCTATGAGTACGGCTCGCGCGTCGGCGTGTGGCGCTTGCTGAAGGAATTCGAGCAGCGCGCCCTGCCGCTCACCGTCTTCGGCGTGGGCATGGCGCTGGAGCGCCACCCGGACCTGACCCAGGCCTTCGTGGAACTCGACCACGAGATCGCCTCGCACGGCTGGCGCTGGATTCACTACCAGGGCATGGACGAAGCCACCGAGCGCGCCCACATGGCCCAGGCCATGGCCAGCCTGCAGCGCCTGACGCTCGGCCGCGACCCGCACGGCCTGGGCTGGTACACCGGCCGCGACAGCCCCAACACCCGGCGCCTGGTGGCGGACTTCGGCGGCTTCGAGTACGACAGCGACTATTACGGCGACGACCTGCCTTTCTGGCTGCAGGTGCGCAAGACCGACGGCAGCCTCGCGCCTCATCTCGTGGTGCCCTACACGCTGGACTGCAACGACATGCGCTTCGCCCTGCCCCAGGGCTTCAGCCATGGCGAGCCCTTCCTCGAGTACCTGAAGGACAGCTTCGACGTGCTCTACGCCGAGGGTGCCGACAGCCCCAAGATGATGAGCATCGGCATGCACTGCCGCCTGCTCGGCCGCCCGGGGCGGATGCGCGCGCTGCAGAAGTTCCTCGACCACATCGAGGCCCACGACCGCGTCTGGGTCTGCCGCCGCCTGGACATCGCCCGCCACTGGAAGGCCACCCATCCCTTCGACGCCCGCACCGCCTTCGTGTGGGAATGAACGACCATGAAAATGGGGTCAGAGTGCATTTTCTAGATCAACTCAACGCCGCCTCGGTGACGGACTTCGTCGCCCTGCTGGACGGCACCTACGAACATTCGCCCTGGATCGCCGAGCGCGCCGCCGCCGCGCGCCCTTTCGCCACGCTGGCCGCGCTCAAGGTGGCGCTGGCCCGCGTGGTGCGCGAGGCCAGCGTGGACGAGCAGCTCGGCCTGATCCGCGCCCACCCGGAGCTCGCCGGCAAGGCCGCCGTGGCGGGCGAGCTGACCGCCGAGTCGACGAACGAGCAGAGCAAGGCCGGCCTCACCGCCTGCACGCCCGAGGAGTTCGCCAAGCTGCAGCAGCTCAACGCGGCCTACAACGCGCGTTTCGGCTTTCCGTTCATCCTGGCGGTGCGCGGGCCGCGTGGCACCGGCTTCACGCGTCAGGAAATCATTGCGACCTTCGAACGCCGGCTGCGCGCCCACCCCGACCTGGAGCGGGCGGAATGCCTGCGGCAGGTCCACCGCATCGCCGAGATCCGCCTGAACGACAAGTGCGGTGTGCAACCCGCGCGCGGCCAGCAGCTCTGGGACTGGGCCGCCGAGCTGGCCCGCCACAGCGATGACGCCGAGTTCCTGACCTGCACCTACGCCACGCCCGCCCACACCGCCGTGGCCGAGCGGCTGATGGCCTGGATGCGCGACTGCGGCTTCGACGAGGTGCACCGCGACGCGGTCGGCAACGTGGTGGGCGTCTACCACGGCAGCGCAGGCCCGACCGCCGGCCGGCGCCTCTTGACCGGCAGCCACTTCGACACCGTGCGCCGCGCCGGGCGTTTCGACGGCCGCCTGGGCATCTTCGTGCCGATGCTGGCCGTGCGCGACCTGCACCGCGCCGGGCGCCGCCTGCCCTTCGGCCTGGAGGTGGTGGGCTTTTCGGAAGAAGAATGCCAGCGCTTCCCGGCCGATTTCCTGGCGTCCAGCGCCGTCATCGGTGCCTTCGACGCCGACTGGCTGGCCCGCACCGATGCCGCCGGCATCACGCTGGCCGACGCGATGCGCGCCGCCGGGCTGCCGGGCACGGCCGACAGCATCCAGGCCCTGCGACGCGACCCGGCGCGCTACCTGGGCTTCGTGGAAGTGCACATCGAGCAAGGCCCCGTGCTGGACAGCCTGGACCTGCCGCTGGGCATCGTCACCAGCATCAACGGCAGCCGGCGCTACACCGGCGAGGTCATCGGCCTGGCCAGCCACGCCGGCACGACACCCATGGGCCAGCGCCGCGATGCAGCCGCCGGTGTGGCCGAACTCATCCTGTTCTGCGAGCAGCGCGCCGCCGCGGTGCCTGACGTGGTGGGCACCGTGGGCATGCTGGAGGTGCCTTCCGGCTCCATCAATGTGATCCCGGGCCGCTGCCGCTTCAGCCTGGACCTGCGGGCCACGACCGACGCCGCCCGCGATGCGCTGGACGCCGACGTTCGCGCCCAGCTCGACGACATCTGCCGGCGCCGCGGCCTGAGCTACACGCTGCAGCCCACGCTGGCAGCCAATGCCGCGCCCAGCGACCCGGCCTGGCAGGCCCGCTGGGAGGCCGCCGTCACGGCCCTGGGCCTGCCGCTGCACCGCCTGCCCTCGGGCGCGGGCCATGACGCCATGAAGCTGCATGAACTGCTGCCGCAAGCCATGCTCTTCGTGCGCGGCGGCAATGGCGGCATCAGCCACAACCCGCTGGAGTCGGTGACGGCGGATGACGCCGAGCTGGCCGTCGCCGCCTTTGAGCATCTGATCGAGAACCTGCATGTCTGAACCCATCCACACCTGGATCGCCACCCACTTCGACGACCAGGTTCGCTTTCTGCAAGCCCTGGTGCGCGTGCCCACCGACACGCCGCCGGGCAACAACGCCCCGCATGCCGAGCGAACGGCCGAGCTGCTGACGGCGCTCGGCTTCGAGGTGGAGCGCCATGCCGTGCCCGCCACCGATGTGCAGGCAGCCGGCCTGCAGTCCATCACCAACCTCATCGTGCGCCACCGCTTCAGCGACGGCGGCCCGACGATTGCGCTGAACGCACACGGCGACGTCGTGCCGCCGGGCGAAGGCTGGACCCATGATCCCTACGGCGCTGAGATTGTTTACCCCTCGCCAGCGGGCACGCCGGCGGCCCCCCCGGGGGGCGCGGTGGGCCTCGGGAGCGGCCCGGCGCCCCACCTCGTCGACGGCAAGCTGTATGGCCGCGCGGCCGCCGTCAGCAAGAGCGACTTCGCCACGTACACCTATGCGCTGCTCGCCCTCAAGCACTCGGGCCTGCCGCTCAAGGGTGCGGTCGAGCTGCACTTCACCTACGACGAGGAGTTCGGCGGCGAGCTCGGCCCCGGCTGGCTGCTCGCCCAGGGCCTCACCCGGCCCGACTACCTGATCGCGGCGGGCTTCAGCTACCAGGTCGTCACGGCTCACAACGGCTGCCTGCAGATGGAGGTGACGCTGCACGGCCTGGCCTCGCATGCCGCCTACCCGCACACCGGCGTGGACGCCCTGCAGGCGGCCACCAAGCTCTTGACGGCGCTGTACGCGCACAACGACCTGCTCAAGACGCGGCTGTCGCAGGTGCCCGGCATCACCCACCCCTACCTGAACGTGGGCCGCATCGAGGGCGGCAGCAACACCAATGTCGTGCCCGGCAAGGTGGTGCTCAAGCTGGATCGCCGCATGATCCCCGAGGAGAACCCGGCCGAGGTCGAAGCGGAAGTGCGCGCGCTCATCGAGCAGACGGTGGCCGCCTGCCCCGGCATCCGGCTCGACATCAAGCGCCTGCTCCTGGCCCACGCCATGAAGCCGCTGCCCGGCGCGGCGCCACTGGTGGCCGCGCTGCAAAAGCACGGCGAAGCGGTGTTCGGCGAGCCCATCCCGACCTCCGGCACGCCGCTGTACACCGACGTGCGTCTGTACACCGCCCATGGCATCCCGGCGGCCATCTACGGCGCCGGCCCGCGCACCGTGCTGGAAAGCAATGCCAAGCGTGCCGATGAGCACCTGAACCTGAGCGACCTGCAGGGCGCGACCCGGGTCGTGGCCCTGGCGCTGGCGGAGCTGCTCGCGGCCTGACCGTGGGCCGGAGCCGGGCGGCGGCGGGCGCGGCCGCCCGAACGACCCGGGAGACGGTCGGTAATCGTGTCATTGTTATCAATTGGTGCGCAGCGGCGTGCGCCAAATTGCCCCTCAATTGGCAAAATTGATAACAATCACGTCAAAACAGGTCATGAGCAGGCTGTCGCAGCCTGCCGACCCCGCCGCGCCATGCCCACCATCCTCATCGTCGATGACAACGCGCCCCTGATCCAGGTCATGGCCCCCATGCTCACCAAGCTGGGCCAGGTGAGGTTCGCGACCAGCGGCGCTGCCGCCTTGCGCCAGATGCGGCTGGACCCGCCCGACCTGGTGCTGCTCGACGCCGAAATGCCGGAGATGGACGGCTTCGAGGTCTGCACCGCCATGCGGGCCGACCCTGCGCTGGAGGCCATCCCCGTCATCTTCGTGACCAGCCACGACGACCTGGAGGCCGAGCTGCGTGGCCTGGCCGCAGGCGCCGTGGACTTCATCGCCAAGCCGGTGCGCGAACCCCTGCTGGTGGCCCGCGTCACGACGCATCTGCGCCTGAAGCAGCTCTCCGACGAACTGCGCCGCAGCGCGCAGCTCGACGGCCTGACCGGCCTGCACAACCGGCGCAGCTTTGACGAGCACCTCAGCCACGAATGGCAGCGCAGCCTGCGCACCGGCGCGCCGCTGGCGCTGGTGCTGCTGGATGTGGACCATTTCAAGCGCTACAACGATCACTACGGCCACCCGGCAGGCGACGCCTGCCTGCGCGCGGTCGCTGCGGCGCTCGGCAGCCTGGCCCGCCGGCCGGGCGACCTCGCGGCACGGGTGGGCGGTGAGGAGTTCGCGCTGCTGCTGCCCGACACCACGCCCGAGGGCGCGCGCGAGTTGGCCGAGGCGGTGCGCCAGGCCATCGGCCAGCTCGCCCTGCCGCACGCGGCCTCCCTCACCGCGGACCACGTCACGGCCAGCCTCGGCGTGGCCGGCTGCGTGCCTCGCCCCTGTGCTCGCGAGGAGGCTGAACAGGCCTTGATGAAGCGCGCCGACGAAGCCTTGTACGACGCCAAGGCCGCCGGTCGCGACCGCGTCGGCCCGGTGACACCAGCCGCGCCGGACACGCGCGCATCCGCATTGCACACCCCGGGGCCGCTGCGCGCCGCCGGCTGCCCGGCCTGACCATGACAAGCCTCTGGCAACGCGCCCGCGCAGCCGCGTCCCCAGGCCCGCGGTCCCTGGCCGTGATGGCGGTGATGCTGGCCACCGGGCTCTTCACCTCGAGCATGGCCTACATCGCCCAGGTCCAGAACAACCGCGACGACGCGGCGGCCCGCTTCGAGACCCTCGCCAACCGCGTGACCTTCGAAGTGGGAGAACGGCTGCGCCGCTACGAGTACGGGCTGCGCGGCGCCCGCGGCGTGGTGATGGCCGGCGACGGCCACGCCACACGTGAAGCCTTCCGCCGATACGCCGAGTCCCGCCAGATCGAGCGGGAGTTCCCCGGCGCACGGGGCTTCGGCGTCATCTGGCGCGTGCCAGAGGCTGACCAACAGCGCTTCGTGAGGCTCATGCAGGCCGACGGCATGCGGAACTTCTCGCTGCGCCAGTTCCACCCCCACAACGGCGAGCGCTACGTCATCACGCTGGTGGAGCCGGTCGCCCGCAACCGCGAAGCCATCGGGCTGGACATCGCCTCCGAACTGCGCCGCCGCGACGCAGCCGACCTGGCCGCCGTGACCGGCAAGGCCACCTTGAGCGCGCCCATCACGCTGGTGCAGGCCTCCGGCAGCACCTCGCGTGGGCTGCTGCTGTTGCTGCCCATCTACCAACCCGGCGCATCGATCGAGCTGCCGCGCCAGCGCGAGAAGGCCCTGATTGGCTGGTCGTACGCACCGCTGCTGGTGGACGACGTGATGCAGGGCCTGGACGTGGACGAAGACCAGTTCTCACTGGACCTGTATGACCGCGAGGCCGACGCCAACAGCGCCTTTCACAGCGCGCGCACCGACACGGTCATGCCCGAGGGTGCCCTGGAAGTGCGCCTGCCGATGACGCTGTACGGCCGCAGCTGGGACGTTCGTCTGCGTCCCTCGCCGGCCTTCTTCGCTGCACTGAAGCAGCCCTCGCCCACCACCGAAGCCCTGGAAGCCCTGGTGCTCGGCCTGGCCTGCTCGGGCCTGATCGCCGCGGTGCTGCAGCTGGTGGACCGCACCCGGGGCCAGCGACTCGAACAGGCCCGCCGGGCCGCCATCGTCGATGGCAGCAGCGACGCGGTCATCGTGCAGACCCTGGACGGCGTGATCACCGATTGGAACGGCGGCGCCGCCCGGCTGTTCGGTTATGCCATCGAGCAGGCCAAGGGCCGCACTGCCACCGAGCTGCTGCTGCCGCAGGGCCTGGAGCGAGAGGACGAGGACATCCGCCGCACGGTCGCCGGCGGTGACCGGGTGCAGGTGTTCGAGACCGTGCGGCGCGCGCGCGACGGCACGCTCATCCCGGTGTCCATCACCGCATCTCCCATCCATGACGCCAATGGCGTGGTGGTGGGCGCCGCCAAGATCCTGCGCGACGTGCGCGAAGCCCGCGCTGCCGAGCAGCGCATGCGCGAGCTCAACGCCAGCCTCGAAGACCAGGTGCGCGAGCGCACCGCGATGCTGGAAGCCGCCATGCAGCAGGCCCGCGAGGCCAACGAAGCCAAGAGCCGGTTCCTGGCCAACATGAGCCATGAGATCCGCACGCCGATGAACGCCGTGATCGGCCTGGCGCATGTGCTGGGCAAGACCCCGCTGGACCACGACCAGACCGGCGTGTTGACCCGCATCAAGGTCGCCAGCAAGGGTTTGCTGTCCATCATCAACGACGTGCTGGACCTCTCCAAGATCGAGGCCGGCGAGATGCGTCTGGAGGCAGCGCCCTTCGACCTCGACGCCGTCGTGCGCGATGTGGCCTCCCTGATCAGCGTGGCGGCCGAGGACAAGGGCATCGGTTTCGAGGTCATGGTGTCTGGCGACGCGCCGCGCACCCTGGTGGGCGACAGCACGCGGCTGCGCCAGGTGCTGATCAACCTGCTGAGCAATGCCGTCAAGTTCACCCACAGCGGCCAGGTGCGCCTGCAGGTGCAGCTGACCGCTGTCGTGGCTGCCAAAGGCCCTGCCGCCGATGTGAGCCTGCACGTGACCGACACCGGCATCGGCATCCCGGCCGACGTGCAGGGCCAGCTCTTCCAGCCCTTCGTGCAGGCCGACACCTCCACGACCCGCCGGTTCGGCGGCACCGGCCTGGGCCTGTCCATCGTGCGCCAGCTGGTGGCGCTGATGTCGGGCCAGATCCATCTGCACAGTGCGCCGGGCGAAGGCAGCGAGTTCCGCGTGGACGTGCGGCTGCCGGTGAGCCAGGAGGCGCTGACGGCCGACCTCAACGCCGCGCCCATCCCCATGGGCCAGGGCCTCGCCGGCCTGCGGCTGCTGGTGGTGGACGACATCGACATGAACCGCGAAGTGGCCTCCCGGCTGCTGCGCAGCGAGGGCGCGGACGTGGTGCTGAGCGTCAACGGTCAGGAAGCCCTCGACACGCTGGCCGGCGACGCGAACTTCGATGCCGTGCTGATGGATGTGCAGATGCCCGTGCTCGACGGGCTGGGGGCCACCCGACGCATCCGCGCCACGCCCGCCCTGCAGACGCTGCCCGTCATCGGCCTGACGGCCGGCGTGGGGGCCGACGAGCAGCAGCTCGGCCTCGCCGCCGGCATGAACGCCATCGTCGGCAAGCCCTTCGACCCGGACCACCTCGTGGCCACCATCCGCCGCCTGCGGGCGAGCCAGCCGGGTGCCCCACGGCGGCAGCACGCGCAGCCCCCGGTCCCCCTGAGCGCCTGCCCACCTGATTGGCCACGCATCGCCGGCATCGATGCCGAGCGGGCCTACCGCCAGCTCAAGGGCGACACCGCGTTGTTGAGCCGGCTGTTCGACCATGTACTGGCTGCCCTGCGCGACCTCCCGCCCGAGGCGCTGTCGACCACCCCGCAGGCGACACTGAGCGCGAGACTGCACGACCTGAAGGGCACTGCGGGCACCTTGGGTGCCGTGCAGCTGCAGGGTCTGGCCGCCCAGGCGGAGCGGCTCGTCCGCGCCGGCGACACCGCGCAGGCCCAGCCCCTGCTGGCCGAGATGGCTGCGCTACGGCCCGCCCTGGAGGCCGAGCGGGCACGACTGCCCGCAGCACCCGACGCCGATGGCGACACCCGCGACAGCGTGCCGCTGACCCCGCAGGCGCTGGAGGACTGGCGGGCGCAGTTGCAGACCAACGACCTGCAAGCGCTGGACAGCTTCCAGCCGCTGCGGCACGCGCTGCGCCGCCAGCTGGGGGACCTCGCGTTCTCGCGCCTGGTGCAGCACGTCGAGTCCCTGGCCTTCGATGCGGCAGTGCAGATGCTGGAAGATGCCGGGCTGACCACCCACAGCGAACCGCCGCCGAACAGCGAGGCTCACGGCGCCTAGAATGCGCGCGCCATGCTCACCCTGAACCACGCCCGCTCACGCCGCCACCTCGGCTGGCTGGTGGTCGTGTTCCTGCTGGGCGTGCTCGCACCGGGCATCAGCGCTGCGCTGGCGCATGCCCGGGGCGACTTCGCAGCGCTGCAGGATGTGTGCCGCTCGCCGGCCGCGGCCACGGCGATTCAGCCCAAGCCGATCGAGGCGGCGCTGGACCTGCTGGCCAAGGGGCACTGCCCCGCCTGCCACATCGGCACCGGCGACCTGGCACCGCCTCCCGCGCCCATGCCGCTGACGCTGCGCAACGACCTGCTTCTGCAAGCGCCTGAACGCTTCTGGACCGCCCCGGTCACCGGCCACGCCTGGCGCCCCGCCAGCGCGCGCGCCCCTCCCGCCGCTTGATCGCTCCCTGACGCCGCCGCGCCCGCCGGGCACGGCGTTCGCCTGCCCGCCCGGCCTGGCCGCGGCGTGCCGGCCTGGTTCGATCACTGCTGCTCATGAACAAGACTCTTCTCGCGCGCGCGGCTGCGGCCTGCGCGGCGCTCTATCTGCTGCCGGGCCTGGCCCTGGCCTGCGACGACTGCGATTGCGACGATGCCCCCGCGCCGGTGGCCAGCGCGGCGGCTGTCACCGCCGCCCAAGACGCCGACACACCCGCCCCGCGTGCCAAGCTCGGCCTGGTGCGCGTGCAAGGCGCCGCACCCAGCTCCCTGCCCACCAACATCCCCACCACCCGCGAAACCGTCACGCGGGAGGACATCGAGCGCAGCATCAATGCGACCGACTCGGAGGATGCGCTCAAGTACCTGCCGAGCCTGCTGGTGCGCAAGCGCTACATCGGCGACTACAACCACGCCATCCTGTCCAGTCGCGCCTCGGGCACCGGCAACAGCGCGCGCTCGGCGGTCTATGCCGACGGCATCCTGCTGTCCAACTTCCTGGGCAACGGCGTGGGCGGCCTGAGCTTCCCGCCGCGCTGGGGCCTGGTCACGCCGGAGGAAATCGAGCGGGTGGACGTGATGTACGGCCCCTTCTCCGCCGCCTACCCCGGCAACTCGGTGGGCGCCGTGGTCGACTACGTGACCCGCATGCCGACGAAGTTCGAGGCCCACGCCAAGGTCGGTTATGTGAGCCAGCCCTTCAAGCTCTACAACACCGACACCACCTACCGCGCCTGGCAGGCCAGCGCCTCGGTGGGCAGCCGGGACGGCGACCTGAGCTGGTGGATCAACGTCAACCGCACGGACAGCGACGGCCAGCCGCTGACCTTCGCCACCCGGCTGGTGTCCTCCGGCACGGCCGTCACCACCGGCACGCCGGTCACCGGCGCGGCCGCCGGCCTGAACAACGCCAACCAGGCCTGGTGGCTGATCGGCGCGGGCACCCAATACCGCACGGTGCAGGACCACCTCAAGCTCAAGCTCGCCTATGACCTGAGCCCCACCCTGCGGGCCAGCTATGTGTTCGGCGCCTGGCGCAATGACGCCGACGGCAACTCCGAGAGCTATCTGCGCAATGCCGCCGGGCAGCCGGTGACCAGCGGCGCCATCGTCATCGACGGCAAGCAGTACGCCGCGCTCACGGGCGGTGATCTCGCCGTCACCCGCGAGAAGCTCAGCCACACCATGCATGGCCTGTCGCTGAAGAGCCGCAGCGGTGGCACCTGGGACTGGGAACTGGCCGCCAGCCTGTATGACTATGGCCGCGACGAGAAGCGCCAGAACGCCGCCACCAACCCGCAGCCCAGCGCCTTGAACGGCGGCGCAGGCACGCTGGCGGATGGCAGCGGCACCGGCTGGCACACACTGGCCGCCAAGGGCATCTGGCGGCCGGCGGGCACCGACCATGTCGTGGACATCGGCCTGCAGCAGGACCGCTACCAGCTCCGCTACGTCACCACCAGCCTGACCAGCAACTACCTGCAGGACGGTCCGGGCACCCTGGCCAGCAACGTGAGCGGCAACAGCACCCTGCAGGCCGCCTACGTGCAGGACGCCTGGCTGATCGCGCCTGACTGGAAGGCCGTGGCCGGCCTGCGCGCCGAGCGCTGGGAGGCCAGCGACGGCCGCACGGACTTCTCCGGCAGCAGCAGCCTCAGCTACCCCACGCGGCGCGAGCATTTTCTGTCGCCCAAGCTCGCGCTGTCCTGGCAGGCCCTGGCGAACACGGTGCTGAAGGCGTCCGTGGGCCGCGCCGTCCGCATGCCCACCGTCAGCGAGCTCTACGGAGCGACCTCCACCACCAACTCGCTCTACATCAACGACCCCCAGCTCAAGCCCGAGAAGTCCTGGACCGCGGAGCTCAGCGCCGAGGGCCTGTGGGGGCCGCTGCAGTCGCGCCTGACGGCCTTCGCGGAGACCACCCGCGACTCGCTGTACTCGCAAACGGTGTTCGACGCCGCGGCCAATCGCAACGTCAGCCGGGTGCAGAACGTCGACAAGGTGGGCACCACGGGCCTGGAAGCCAGCGTCGGCACCCAGGACTGGCTGGCGCGTGGGCTGGACGTGTCGATGAGCCTCACCTACACCGACTCCAAGATCAAGGCCAACCGCGGCTTTGTCGCGGTGGCCGGCGACACCGTGGGCAAGTGGCAGCCCAACATCGCGCGCTGGCGCGCCACGGCGCAGGCGAGCTACCGGCTCAACGCCGCCTGGAGCGCCAACCTGGCGGTGCGCTACAGCGGCCCGCAGTACCGCACGCTGAACAACGCCGACGTGAACGGCTTCGCCTACCAAGGCGTCAGCAAGTTCCTCACGGCGGATGCGCGCCTGCGCTGGCAGATCGACCGCCAGTGGAGTGCGGCGTTCGGCGTGGACAACCTGAACAACGACAAGTACTGGAACTTCCACCCGTACCCGCAGCGCAGTTATTCCGCCGAGTTGAAGTTCGACCTGTGAGGACCACCCCCATGACCAAGATCGCCCTGCTCCTGACGGCACTGTTCAGCGGCATCGCCCACGCCCACATCACGCTGGACCAGCCCGCGGCGCCGGCCGGCAGCAGCTACCGCGCCACCTTCAAGGTCGGCCACGGCTGTGACGGCGCGGCCACCACGGCCATCACCGTCACGCTGCCCGACGGCCTGCGCGGCGCCAAGCCCATGCCCAAACCCGGCTGGACGCTGACCACCACCCGCCGGCCGCTCAAGACGCCCTACGAGAGCCACGGCAAGACCATCGCCGACGAACTTGCCGAGGTGCGCTGGACAGCCAACACGCCGGCCGATGCCCTGCCCGACGCCTGGTACGACGAGTTCGTCGTGCGCGCCAGCCTGCCGGCCGAGCCCGGCGAGCTGTTCTTCGCGGTGCGCCAGACCTGCACCGAGGGCGAGTGGCACTGGGCCGAAAAGCCCAGCGCCGCCAACCCGAAGCCGCGCGCCCCGGCGGTGAAGCTGATCGTTCAGCCCGCCGCTTCGCAACCCCACCACTGACCTGCATCGCCACGAGCCCTCTCGCCGGCTGCGCCCCGCGGCGCACCGTCCAGCGGAGCCGTGGCCTCCTCTGCCATGACACACCTGAACGCCTCCCGCGCCCGCCAACCGGCCCTGGCGCTGATCCCCCTCGCCTGCCTGCTGGCCCTGCCGGCCGCCGCCCAGACGGACACCACCACCCTGGAGCGCGTCTCCGTCACCGGCACCGCCAACGGCCTGGCCACGGCGGCCGGCAGCAACTCGCGACTGGGCCTGACACTGCAGCAGACGCCGGCCAGCGTCACCGTCATCGACCGCGAGGCCATCGAGGCCCGCGGCGCCGCCACCACGCAAGAACTGCTCAAGGGCGTGCCCGGCGTCGTGTTCTCCGACCCGCCCGGCTCGGCCGGCAGCGTGTTCTACCGCGGCTTCGGGTCGGGCTCGCTGGCCCAGCTCTACAACGGCATCAGCGTGCAGTACGACGCCATCGCCGCGCGGCCGGTGGACAGCTGGATCGTCGAGCGGCTGGAAGCCATCGGCGGGCCGTCGAGCTTCCTGAACGGCTCGGGCGCGGTGGGCGGCACGATCAACGTCATCACCAAGGTGGCCGACACCAGCGGCGACATCACGCGGATCTACACCGGCCTGGGCGACCGCGCGCAGCTGGCCGGCAGCTGGCAGCGCGCCGTGGCCGACCAGGTGCTGCGCGCGGAACTCAACCGCAGCGAGGGCGCCCTGTGGACGCAAGGCCGCGACCGCAGCGCCTGGCAGGCCAGCGTCTCCTGGCGCGCACCGCTGACGGCCGGCCTGGTGCACACCCTGGCGCTGGAGCGCCAGCACGAGAAGGTGCTGCAGCCTTACTGGGGCACGCCGATGCTGCGCGCCGCCGACGGCAGCGTGAGCGGCCAGCTGCGCTTCGACCCCGGCACCTTTGGCGTCAACTACAACGTGGTGGACGGCCGCTACGAGCAGGACGTCGACTGGGCGCGCTCCATCCTCGAGTGGACCGTCTCGCCCGCGACGCGCCTGACCCACACCCTCTACCACTACAACGCCCTGCGCGACTACGACAACGTCGAGGTCTACACCTTCAAGGCCGGCAACACCGCGGTCGAGCGCAGCAGCGCCCTGCTGCAGCGCCACGACCAGCACGTGACCGGCAGCCGCATGGAGGCCAGTCACAGCACCACCCTCGCCGGCCTGCGCTCCGAATTTGCCGCCGGCTGGGACTGGAGCTTCAACGAGCAGACACGCTTCCCGCTGTCGGTCGCCGGCCCCTTCGACACCACCTCGCCCTACGCGCCGGCCGAGCGCTACTTCCTGCAGACGCCCGGCATCACGCGCACCTACACGCCCGGGGCCACCAACCTGCTGCGCAGCTTTGCGCTCTTCCTGGAGAACCGCACGGTGCTGGGCGGTGGCTGGTCGGTGGTCAGCGCGCTGCGGGCCGATCGCATCGCGCTGGACGTGCGCAACCACCGCGCCGTCACGGCCACCAACCCGGCGCTGTTCACCACGCGCTTCTCGCCCGTCACGGGCCGGCTCGGGCTCGTGAAGGACCTCAGCGCCGACTGGCAGGTCTACGCCCAGGCCAGCACCGCCGCCGATCCGCCCTCCAGCGTGCTGGCCACGGCCGGCTTCTCGGCGCTGCGCAACTTCGACCTCACCACCGGCCGCCAGGTCGAGCTGGGCAGCAAATGGGGCTTCGATGCCGGCCGAGGCTGGGCGACGCTCGCGGTCTATGACATCACGCGCAAGAACCTGTCCATCACCGACCCCAACGACCGCACCCAGGTGATCCCGGTCGGCGCGCAGAGCAGTCGTGGCGTAGAGCTCAACACGCGCTGGCGCCCGACGGCCGCGTGGACGCTGGCCGCCCAGGCCAGCTACACCCAGGCGCAGTACGACACGTTCGTCGAAACCGTGGGCACGGCGACCGTCTCGCGCGCCGGCAACCGCCCGGCCAATGTGCCGGCCGTCGTGCTGGGCGCCAGCGCCGACTGGCGGGTGAACGACGCCCTCACGATGGGGGCGGACTTGCGCCACGTCGGCCGCCGTTATGCCAACACCGCCAACACCGTGTGGGACGGCGCCTATGACCTGCTGGGGTTCAACCTCACGCTGCGCATCACGCCCCAGCTCACCGCCCGGCTGCGCGTGGACAACGTGACCGATGCCCGCTACGTCGCCAGCCTCAGCACCAGCCTGCCCTACCTCGGCGCACCGCGCAGCCTCAGTGGCGCGCTCGACTGGCGATTCTGATCATGAAGCGGCTGCTCTACCTGCTGCACCGCTGCGCCGGCATCACGCTGGCGCTGGTGATGGCGCTGTGGTTCCTGTCGGGCATGGTCATGCTCTATGTGGGCTACCCCAAGCTCACGCCCGCCGAGCAATTGCAGGGCCAGGCCGTGCTGACCGCCGGGCCCGGCTGCTGCGTGCCGCTGGCCGAGGCGCTCGCGGCCTCCGGCCTGCGCGAGCCGACTCAGTGGCGGCTGATGCGCATCGGCGGCGAGCTGCGTTATGTGTTCGGCGACGGCCGCAAGACTGCGGCTGCCGTCGATGCACGCAGCGGCCGGCGTGTGCCACCAACCGACGCGGGCGCCGCGGTGGCCAGTGCCGCCGAGTTTGCCGGCGGTGCCCCCGTGCACTGGCTTGGCGAGGTGCAGGAGGACGCCTGGACCCACTCCCGCGCGCTCGACGCCCACCGGCCGCTGCAGGTCGTCGCGGTGGACGAGACCGACGGCCGCTGGCTCTACGTCAGCAGCCGCACCGGTGAGGTCGTGCGCGATGCCAGCCGCACCGAACGCACCTGGGGCTGGGTGGGCGCCTGGCTGCACTGGCTCTACGTGTTTCGCGGTGGCGCGCTCGATGCCTGGTGGACCGACATCGTCATCTGGCTCGCCATTGCCGGTGGCGTGCTGGCCTTGAGCGGCGGCGTGGTCGGCGTGTGGCGCTGGCGCTTCGGCACGCCTTACAAGACGGGCTCGCGCTCGCCCTACCGCGCAGGCCTGATGCGCTGGCACCACCTCGTGGGCCTCACCGGCGGCCTGCTGGCGCTGACCTGGGTGCTCAGCGGCCTGTTCTCGATGAACCCGTGGAAGATCTTCACGGCCAACGGAGCCAGGCCCGACCGCATCGCCTTCGCCGGCGGCCCGCTGCGCGCGGACGACGCGCCCGACGCTGGCCGCGTGCTGGCGCAACTGAGCGCCGACGGCCAGGCCCCGCGCCTGCTGGAATGGCGCCGTGTGGCGGGCCAGCCGGTCGTGCTGGTGCAGACCGCGGGCGCCAGCTTCCTTGTCGATGCCTCCGGCCGGCGCCTCCCCCCACGACTCGAGGCTACGCTCGAACAAGCCGCCGCACGCCTGCTGCCGCAGGCCCGCATCATCAGCCGCGAATGGCTGCAGGCCTACGACGCGCACTACTACGCCCGCGAGTCGCACACCATGACCGGCCACCGCGAACGCCCACTGCCCGCGCTGCGCCTGCGCTTCGACGACCCCGCCGCTCATGAAGCCGTGCTCGACCCCGCCACCGGCAGCCTCGTGCAGCTCACCAGCCGCCCGCAGCGTGCCGAGCGCTGGCTCTTCGCCTTCCTGCACAGCTTCGACCTGCCGGTGTTGCTCAACGCCCGGCCCATGTGGGACCTCTGGATGCTGGGCTTCAGCCTCGCCGGCCTGGCGCTGTCACTGACCGGGGTGGTGCTGGGCTGGCGAAGGTTGAGGCACAAGGTCACGCGGCGGCCAGTGGCTGGGCGGCGGTAACTGCCTTCGGGCGCGATGTGGGCGGGCGGAGCGGGATGCTGCGGGTGGGGACAGAGGAGCGCGGAAGGCTGATGGGAGACGTTCGCGGCTCAGGGCCTCAGCGACGATTGTTCAGCCCCATCAAGCAGACGGCTGCGGGGCCGGTTTGCCTGTCGGCTTTGACTCCGACATCGGCCGTTCGGCGGGTAGTCCATGCACAGCCCGCCCGAATGACCGCTGCGCGGCACAGTGCTGTTCGGAACTCAGCTGGCAGTCCGGCCGGCCTGCTTGATCGCATACATCTGCTGGTCGCTTCTGTGCATCAGGTCGACGAGCGCCTCTCCCTTGGCCGCAGTCGCGCACCCCACGCTGATGGAAACGGGCAAGCCCGTTGCGATCGTCGACCAGTCCCGGCGGCTGACCGCATCAATCAGGCGCTGAGCCATCTGACGCGCGAAGCCCTCATCTGCGTCTCGCAGTACCACGACAAACTCGTCACCGGCGAGCCGTGCAGCCAAGTCTGTCTTGCGGACGTTCGCCCTCAAGACCTCGGCGATACCCTTCAGCACCTCGTCGCCGACGTTGTGCGTAAACGTGTCGTTGATGAACTTGAAGCAGTTGACGTCGATCATCAGTAGCGAGACACCGCCGCCTCCTGCTGCGCTCTCGCTCAGCCAAGCGGTCGCATCCTGCTCGAATCGGCGCCTGTTGGGCAGGCCTGTCAGGACGTCTTCGTGCGCGAGGCGCTCATAAACCCGACTGGTCTCGTTTGCCGCTGCAATCCGCGCAGAGCGACCGACGTATCTTCCCCACCCCCTGCTGGCGAAAAGCACGACCGCGAGGAAGACCAGTATTCCCCAGGCGGTCTCATTGGTAGTGCCCACGAACATATCCAGGAACCTCTTGGGCACGACAAGATGGCTCAGCCCGACAAGGAAGGGAAGCAGGATGGCGAGCATTGAATCGCCCCGGGTATCGCGGAGGCCCGTTGGTTTAAGTCAGACGGTCGCGGCCTGACCAGCGCGTTGTCGATGGTAGTTGGCCTCGAACTCGGCCGGCGGGATGTAGCCCAGCGGCTCCATCAGTCGGTGATGGTTG
>JAIPCJ010000080.1 GCA_021738245.1 Methylotenera sp.
GTTACTCAAATCGGCCGCCCTGGTCTCTGCGGTCGGCCTGACGACCCTGCCAGCACCCGGCGCCATGCCCGCGGCCCGCGAAGCCGCCCAGCGCGCGCTGGCTGACCCGCGGCTGCCCGACGTCGAGCGGGCCGAAGCCCACAGCCTGCTGGCCCTGGTGGCCTTCAGCCATGACCGCACCTGGCCTCAAGCGCTCCAGGAAGTGCGCCGCGCCCAGGCGCTCGCTCCTTCAGCCCCTTTGCATGCCCGCGAAGGCTGGATGCTCATGTACGCACGCCGCTTCGACGCCGCACGGCGCGCCTATGCCGCAGCACGAGCAATGGACCCGCTGTCGCTGACCTACCGCGTGCATGAGTCCCTGATCGCCCTGTACGAGCGCAACTACGCCCAGGCGGCCGCCGGCTTCGAGGACGTGCTCGGCGTGGCGCCCGGCCATGTGGTGGCGCAGTCACTGTCGGCGGCCCTGCACCTGTACGCGGGCCGGTATGCCGCCGGGGAGCAGGCCTACCGCCAATTGCAGGCGTCCCTGCCGAGCCTGAGCATCGGGCTGTGTGGCCTCGCCCAGGCGCTCGCGCTGCAGGGCGACGTGGCAGCAGCAGAAGCCAGCTTTGGCGAACTGACGCAGCGCTTCGAGGCCGGCACGGCACCGCCCTACCAGCTCGCGATGGTGCGTGCGCGGTTGCACGACGCGCCTGGCGCGCTGCACTGGCTGGACCGAGCAGCGGCGCTGCACGATTTCAACCTGGTCTGTGCCGCGGTCGATCCGGCCTTCGATTCGCTGCGGCCCCTGCCGGCATTTGGCGAACGGCTGGTCCACTGGGGCCTCGCCGCCGACCGGGACGGCACCCCTATCATTCCCGCATGAGTTTTCCCGCCAACCCGCGGCTCGAGCGGCTGCACCCCTACCCGTTCGAGCGCCTGCGCCAGCTGACCGCCGGCATCACGCCCAACCCCGCCTTCACCCCGATCTCGCTGGGCATCGGCGAGCCCCGGCATGCCGCGCCCGACTTGATTGCCGACGCCATCCAGGCGTCCATGAAAAGCCTGGCCGCCTACCCCGCCACCGCCGGCACGCCGGCCTTGCGCGAGGCCATCGCGGCATGGATCTCGCGCCGCTATGCCCTGGCGGTCGACCCGGCCACGCAGATCCTGCCGGTCAACGGCTCGCGCGAGGCGCTGTTCGCGATCGCCCAGACCGTGATCGACGCCAGCCGCCCGGGCGCCACGGTGGTGTGTCCCAATCCCTTCTATCAAATCTACGAAGGCGCCGCGCTGCTGGCCGGCGCCGAGGTGGCCTACGCCAATGCCGACCCGGCCCGCAATTTCGCGGTCGACTGGTCGCAGATCGACGACGCCACCTGGGCGCGCACCCAGCTGCTTTACGTGTGCTCCCCCGGCAACCCGAGCGGCGCCGTGATGCCGCTGGACGAATGGCAGCGCCTGTTCGAGTTGAGCGACCGTCACGGCTTCGTGATCGCGTCGGACGAGTGCTATTCGGAGATCTACTTCCGTGACGAGGCCCCACTCGGCGGTCTGGAAGCCGCTGCCCGCCTGGGGCGCACGGACTTTCGCCGCCTGATCGCCTTCACCTCGCTGTCCAAGCGTTCCAACGTGCCCGGCCTGCGCTCGGGCTTCGTGGCCGGAGACGCCGCGCTGCTCAAGAAGTTCCTGCTCTACCGCACCTACCACGGCAGCGCCATGAGCCCGATCGTGCAGGCTGCCAGCATCGCCGCCTGGGGCGACGAGGCCCATGTGGTGGACAACCGAGCCCGCTATCGCGCCAAGTTCGCCGAGGTCACGCCCCTGCTGGCCGAGGTCCTGGACGTCGCCCTGCCGGACGCCGGCTTCTACCTCTGGGCCGCTGTTCCAGGCGGTAACGACGTCGCCTTCGCCCAGGGGCTGCTCGCTCAATACAATCTCGCGGTCCTGCCGGGCAGCCTGCTGGCTCGTGAGGCCCATGGCATCAATCCTGGCGCCGGTCGCATCCGGCTGGCCCTCGTGGCCGAAGAGGCCGAGTGCCTGGAAGCCGCGCACCGCATCGTCTCCTTCACGAAATCTTTCGCATGAACACCGCTGAACTGCAAAGCCTGATCGACCTCGCCTGGGACAACCGCGCCTCGCTGGACCCGACCAATGCGCCCGAGCTGCGTGAAGCGGTGGAGCATGTCATCGCCGAACTCGACGCCGGCCGCCTGCGCGTGGCCACGCGCGAACGCGTGGGCCAATGGACGGTGCACCAATGGGTCAAGAAGGCGGTGCTGCTGTCCTTCCGTCTGAACGACAACCGCCTGATGGGCGACAAGGACCTCACGTTCTTCGACAAGGTGCCCACCAAGTTCGCCGGCATGAGCGAAGCCCAGCTGCGCGCCACCGGAGTGCGTGTGGTGCCTCCGGCGGTCGCGCGTCGCGGTAGCTTCCAGGCCAAGAATGTGGTGCTGATGCCCAGCTACGTGAACATCGGCGCCTACGTGGACGAAGGCGCCATGGTGGACACCTGGGCCACCGTCGGCTCCTGCGCCCAGATCGGCAAGAACGTGCACCTCTCGGGCGGCGTGGGCATCGGCGGCGTGCTGGAGCCGCTGCAGGCCAACCCGACCATCATCGAAGACAACTGCTTCATCGGCGCCCGCTCCGAGGTGGTCGAGGGCGTCATCGTCGAAGAGAACTCGGTCATCTCCATGGGCGTCTACATCGGCCAGAGCACGCCGATCTACGACCGCGCCACCGACACCGTCAGCTACGGCCGCATCCCGGCCGGCTCGGTCGTCATCTCGGGCAGCCTGCCCAAGGACGGCGGCCGCTACAGCCTGTACGCTGCCATCATCGTCAAGCGCGTGGACGCCCAGACCCGCTCCAAGACGAGCATCAACGAACTGCTGCGCAGCTGATCATGGCAACCGGCGGCAACATGGAGCGCATCCTGCGGCTGATGGCCGACAAGGGTGCATCGGACTGCTATCTGTCGGCCAACATGCCGGTGCTGATCCGCATCAACGGACAGACCGTGCAGCTGTCAGACCAACTCCTGACGCCGCCCCAGCCGCGGCAGCTGATCGCGGAGGTCATCGACCCGGCCTCCCTCGCCGAGCTCGACAACTCCGGCGAGCTCAACCTCGCGGTGTCGGTCAATGGCGTGGGGAGCTTCCGGCTGTCGGGCTTTCGGCAGCGCGGCTCGATTGCGGGCGTGTTCCGCCACATCCCGCACGACATCCCGACCATCGATTCCCTGCGCCTGCCGCCCATCCTGGGCAACCTGATCAAGGAAAAGCGCGGCCTCATCCTGATGGTGGGCGCCACCGGCACCGGCAAGAGCACCACGCTCGCGGCCATGCTGGAGTTGCGCAACCAGACCATGACCGGGCACATCCTCACCATCGAGGACCCGATCGAATACCTCTTCAGCAACAAGCGCTCGGTGGTCAACCAGCGCGAGATCGGCCGTGACACCGCGTCGCTGCAGATTGCGCTCAAGAACGCACTGCGCCAGGCGCCCGACTGCATCCTGATCGGCGAAATCCGCGACCGCGAGACCATGACCGCGGCCATCAGCTATGCGCTGTCGGGGCACCTGGTGGTGGCCACCCTGCACGGCAACAACACCTACCACGCACTGAACCGGATCCTGTCGTTCTACACACCGGAGTCTCGCCCGGCGCTGCTGAACGACCTGGCGGCCGGCCTCAAGGCCGTGGTGTCGCAGCGTCTGGTGCGCGCCACCGCGGGCGGCCGCGTGCCGGTGGTGGAGATCCTGCTGAACACCAAGCTGACCGCCGAGCTCATCGAGCAAGGCGACTTTGCCGGCGTGAAAGAGGCCATGGAGAAGTCCATCGCCGAGGGCTCGCAAACCTACGAAGAGCATTTCGCCAAGCTCATCGGCGAAGGCATCATCACCCGCGAGGAAGGCCTCGCCTTTGCCGACTCGCCCACCAACCTGCTCTGGCGGCTGCAGAACGAGACGGCCGGCGCCCGCCTGCCCAGCGCGCCTCGCAAGGAAGAGAAGGCTGGCGACGAAGCCAGCTTCACCGAAATCACCCTGGACGTCCGCGCCACTTGAAGCTGATCGACTGCATTGAAACCCAAGCCGCCCGCCTCGCCCAGGCGGGCTTGTTTTTTGGACACGGCACCACCAATGCCTTTGACGAGGCGATGTGGCTGGCGCTGTGGCGCCTGGGTCTGCCGCTGGACGCCCTGGATGAGCACGAGCAGCGCGAACTGAGCCCCGCCGAACAGGCCGCCATTGCGGCCCTGGTGGACCAGCGCATCAGCACCCGCAAGCCGGCGGCCTACCTGACGGGCGAGGCCTGGCTGCAAGGCGTGCCCTTCACCATCGACGAGCGCGCCATCGTGCCGCGCAGCTTCATCGCTGAACTGATCGCCGACGCCAGCATCGACCCCTGGCTGCACCCCGACAGCCGCCGCGTGCTGGACCTGTGCACCGGCAACGGCAGCCTCGCCGTGCTGGCCGCCATGGCCTGGCCCGAGGTCGAAGTCGATGCGCTGGACCTGAGCGCCGACGCGCTGGCCGTGGCCCGACTCAACGTCGAGCGCCACCACCTCACGCAGCGCATCCGCCTGCTACAGGGCGACGGCCTGGCCGGCGCCCTGGCCCAAGGAGGCGGGCCCTACGACCTTATCCTGTGCAACCCGCCCTACGTCAACAGCGCGAGCATGGCCGCCCTGCCGGCCGAGTACCGTGCCGAGCCGGAACTGGCTCTGGCCGGCGGCAGCGATGGCATGGATTTCATCCGCCAGCTGTTGCGGGATGCCCCCGCGGCCCTGACCGACACCGGCGTGCTGGTGCTGGAGATCGGCAACGAGCGGCCCTATTTCGAAGCCGCCTTCCCGACGCTTGACGTCGTGTGGATGGAAACCTCTTCCGGTGCCGACCAGGTGCTGCTCATCACCAAGGAGCAGCTGCTGTGATCACGCTGCGCGACATCACGCTGCGCCGCGGCGTCAAGGTGGTGCTGGACGGTGCGTCCGCCACGCTGCAGCCCGGCGAGAAGATCGGCCTCGTGGGCCGCAACGGCGCGGGCAAGTCCAGCCTGTTTGCGCTGCTGACCGGCCGTCTCTCCAACGACAAGGGCGAAGTCGAGGTCCCACGCCACTGGCGCCGCTCCGAAGTCGCCCAGAACATGCCCGAGACCGAGGACGGTGCCACCGACTTCGTGCTGCAGGGCGACCTGACACTCGTCGCCGCCCGCATCGCGCTGGACGAGGCAGAAAAGGCCAACGACGGCCACGCCATGGCGGAAGCCCATGCCGCCTTGGCCGATGCCGGCGCCTTCGACGCCCGTTCGCGCGCCCAGGCGCTGCTGATGGGCCTGGGCTTCCGGACCGAACAACTCGATGCCCCGGTGAACAGCTTCTCCGGCGGCTGGCGCATGCGCCTGCAACTGGCCCGCGCGCTGATGTGCCCGGCCGAGCTGATGTTGCTGGACGAACCCACCAACCACCTGGACCTGGACGCCCTGGTCTGGCTGGAAGCCTGGCTTCAACGCTACGACGGCACGCTGATCATCATCAGCCACGACCGCGAGTTCCTCGACGCCATCACCAAGGTCACGCTGCATCTGGACGAAGGGAAGCTGGTGCGCTATGGCGGCAACTACACCAGCTTCGAGAGCCAGCGTGCCGAGCGCATGGTGCTGCAGCAGGCGGCCTTCGAGCGCCAGCAGGAAAAAGTGGCGCACCTGCAGAAGTTCATCGACCGCTTCAAGGCCAAGGCCAGCAAAGCCAAACAGGCGCAAAGCCGCGTGAAGGCGCTGGAGCGGATGGAGAAGCTGGCACCGGTGCTGGCCTCGGCCGACTTCAACTTCGAGTTCCGTGAGCCCATCAGCCTGCCCAACCCGATGCTGATGTTCGACGAGCTGTCGGCGGGCTACCGGACGGACGAAGGCGACAAGATCATCGTGCGCGGCGTGGACCGCTCGGTGCTGGCCGGGCAACGCATCGGCATCCTGGGTGCCAACGGCCAGGGCAAGTCGACGCTGGTCAAGACGATTGCCCGCGCTCAGGCCCCGATGGGCGGCAAGCTCACCGAAGGCAAGGGCCTGTCCATCGGCTACTTTGCCCAGCAGGAGCTGGACGTGCTTCGGCTGGACGAAGGGCCGCTGGAGCACATGGTGCGCCTCGCGCGCGACGTGGGCCCACCAGGCCGCGAGCAGGAGCTGCGCGACTTCCTCGGCCAGTTCCGCTTCACCGGCGACATGGTCAACCAGCAAGTGGGTAGCCTGTCGGGCGGCGAAAAGGCTCGTTTGGTGCTGGCCATGCTGGTGTGGCAGCGCCCCAACCTGCTGCTGCTGGACGAACCCACCAACCACCTCGACCTGAACACCCGCGAGGCGCTGTCCATGGCGCTGAACGAGTTCGAGGGCACCGTCATGCTCGTGAGCCACGACCGCGCCCTGCTGCGCGAGGTGTGCGACGAGTTCTGGCTGGTGGCCGACGGTGTGGTCAAGCCCTTTGACGGTGACCTGGACGACTACCAGCGCTGGCTGCTCGACCAGAGCAAGGAAGCCGCACGCGCCGCCAAGAAGGGCGCCGGCACCCCGGCGCCTGCTCCGACGCCTGCTGTGAGCGTGGCGGCCGCCGCAGCCCCAGCACCGGCACCGGCCTCGCGCGAGGACCGCAAGGCGTCAGGCCAGGCACGCGCCAAGCTGGCCGAGCTGACACGGCCGTTGCGCAAGGAGATGGAAGCCATCGACAAGCGCCTGCACGCCCTGGCCGAAGAGCGCGCCGAAATTGAAGCCCAATTGGCCGAAGGGGCTGCGGCCTCCGCCATCGCCGAGATGGGCAAGCGGTTGAAGGCGATCGCCGACCAGCTCGAAGCCGACGAGATGCGCTGGCTGGAGCTGGGCGAGCAGATCGAGGCCATGAGCGCCTGACGGCGGCCAGCGCCCGGCGCGGCGCGGTTCAGGCAGCCAACGCCGCCGCCAGCGTCAGGGCGCCAGGCAGCGCCTGCACGAAGAGGATCTTGCGCGAGGCCGTGGCTGCACCGAACACGCCCGCGACCACCACACAGCCCGCGAAAAAGATCAGCCAGGGTCGGCCAGCAACGGCGCCCTGCACGACACCCCACGCCAGCCCGGCCGCCAGGAAGCCGTTGTACAGGCCCTGGTTGGCCGCGAGCGCCTTGCTCTGCTCGGCGAAATCGGCCTTGAGCCCGAAGGCCCTGCGGCCCAGCGGCTTCGTCCAGAAGAACATCTCCAGCACCAGGATGTACACGTGCAGCAGCGCGAGCAGCGTCGCGAGCACCAAAGCCAGGGTCTGCATGGCCCTCTCCTCTCCAAAGTGATTTGACTCGCATGGTCGCAGACGGCCGCCATGGCGGCTGTCACCCAAAAGACCATTTCAATTGTGTGCAATTAAATTGCGATCTACATTCTCACCTATGCCACGCACCAAGGTCACTGCTCCCGGCGCCACCAGCGCACCCGATGCCCGGGAGCAATGGCTGCGCCTGGACCAGCAGCTGTGCTTCGCGCTCTACAGCAGCTCTCTGGCCATGACCAAGCTCTACAAACCGCTCCTGGCGCCGCTGGGCCTGACGTATCCGCAGTACCTCGTCATGCTTGTGCTGTGGGAGACCGATGGGCTGGCCGTGGGCCAGCTCGGCCAGCGGCTGTCGCTGGACTCCGGCACGCTCACACCCCTGCTCAAGCGGCTGGAAGCCCTGGGCCACATCGAACGCCGACGCGCCCGGGACGACGAGCGTCGTGTCGACATCTTCCTGACGCCAACCGGTCGCAAGCTGCGCCGCCAGGCGCTCGACATCCCCGGGCAACTGGCCTGCGCCAGCGCCTGCGACCTCCAGGAGCTGGCGTCCTTGACGCAGCGCCTCCACCAATTGCGCAGCCAACTGGCTGCGGCAACCGAGGCTGCCTGACGCGCCTCCCCACCTGTCCCCTTCCCGTTCAACCACCCGCTAGGAGCCCACCATGGCCATCGAAAAAGCCCTCTACACCGCCACCGCCACTGCCACCGGTGGCCGCGCCGGCACCGCCAAGTCGTCGGACGGCGCCCTGGACGCCGTGCTGACCACGCCCAAGCAACTGGGCGGCGACGGCGCCTTCGGCACCAACCCCGAACAACTGTTCGCCGCGGGCTATTCAGCCTGCTTCATCGGCGCCATGAAGGCCGTGTCGGCCCGCCAGAAGATCGCCCTGCCGGCCGAAGTCAGCATCACCAGCGATGTGGCCATCGGCCCGCACGCCAACAAGCCCGGCGCCTTCGGCATCCAGGTCGACATGAAGATCTCGGTGCCCGGCATGGACCGCGCTCAGCTCGAAGCCCTGGTCGCCACGGCTCACGAAGTCTGCCCCTATTCGAACGCCACCCGCGGCAACGTCGACGTCACGCTGACCATCGTCTAAGCCCGAGGCCCGGGGTACCCCGGGTTATCCGCCACCCTCAACCGGGGGTGGTGCATGGGCGCCGTCACGGATGTGTCACGCCCGCTTTCTAGCCTCCGAGGTTGATTTGCCCACGCATCAATCTGCCCGGAGGCTTCATGTTTTTTCGACCCGCCCTTTTTGCATTGACGGCCCTCGCCAGCGCCTCGGCCATGGCCGCCACGTCGGTCAGCAACGTCAGCTTCGTCAACGGCATCGCCATCTCGGGCGGCCTCCTCGACCTCTCCACCGGCAGCGACTTCGACCGCCGCGTCGGTTTCTTTTCCGACATCTATTACGACCGCACCCACAACGAATGGTGGGGCCTGTCGGACCGCGGCCCCGGCGGCGGCGTGCTGCCCTATGAGACGCGGGTGCAGCGCTTCACGATCGACATCAACCCGGTGTCCGGCGCGATTTCCAACTTCCAGATCGTGCAGACGGTGAAGTTCACCGAGGCCGGCGTGCCGCTCAACGGCCAGGCCCCCGCCATCGCCAGCGTGCTGGGCAAGTCTTTCGACCCCGAAGGTATCGTCGTCAACCCGGTCACCGGCAATCTGCTGGTCAGCGACGAGTACGGCCCCTCGGTCTACGAGTTCAACCGTAACGGCGAGTTGCTGCGCAAGTTCACGACCCCGTCCAACCTCGTCCCCCGCGCCTCCGCCGGCACCGATTACAACGCGCTGGCACCAGCTGGCAGCTCGCCGCAACTCGTGGGCGGCCGCGAGGGCAACCGTGGCCTGGAAGCCCTGGCCATCACGCCAGACGGGCGCTACGCCTTCGCCGTGCTGCAAAACGGCACCGTCACCGACGGCTACAACGCCGCCAGTGGCACGCGAGGCCAGTACACCCGCATCGTCAAGTACGACATCCAGACCGGCGAAGCCGTCGGCCAGTACGCCTACCAACTGGCCAGCTCGGGCCAGGGTCGCGGCATCTCGGCGCTGGTTGCCATCGATGCCAACCGCTTCCTGATCCTGGAGCGCAACAACCGGGGCGTCGGCGTCGGCGCCACCCTCAGCGGTGCGGACAAGAACGTCTTCGAAGTCGACCTCAGCAACGCCAGCGACGTGAGCGGCCTCAACCTGCCGGCCAGCGGCGCCCTGCCGAGCGGCATCAATGCCGCGGCCAAGAGCTCGCAGATCATCGACCTGGATGCCAACACCCTGGCCGCGCTGGGCAACAGGTCACCCGAAAAGTGGGAGGGCCTGGCCATCGGGCCGCAACTGGCCAACGGCAAATACGTCATCCTGGCCGGTACTGACAACGACTACAGCGTCACGCAGAACGGCTCGAACACACAGTTCGACGTCTACTTCCGCATGACCGACAGCGACCCCTACGCCTCGTCCATCCAGTGCCCGGTGGGGCTGACCACGGGCTGCTTCACCACAGCCACCTCGGCCAGCGCGACGCTCACCGCCGACTACCAGCTCCTGCCCGGCGTGCTGCACAGCTACACCGCCGACATCGCCGGCTATGTGTCGGCCGTGCCCGAGCCGCAGACCTACGCCCTGCTGCTCGCCGGGCTGGGCCTGGTCTGCATCGCGCGGCGTACAACCCGCCGCACCGAGCAGCGCTGATCAGGTGGCCAGCAGGTCCAGGATCATCTCGATCCTGGCCTTGACCGGGCTGAGCGCGCCCGCGCCGGGCAGCAGCCCGGGCAGGTCCATCACCGGGCCTGCATCACACCGCGTGCTGCGCCAGACCCGGATGCCCGCCGCCTCAGCCTCGCGCAGGGCGGCATCCAGGGTCGCGCTCAAGGTGCCGTTGCCGGTTCCGGCTGCAATCAACCCGTCCACGCCCGCCCCGCGCAGGGCGCGAACGACGGTGCCATCGGCACCTGCGTGGTTCATGACGATCTCGACGCGCGGCCAACGCGACACCTCGCGGCTGATGCGAGACAACCCCAGAGCAGGCCCCGCAGGCCAGACACCCAGCAGGCGCACGGCCCTCTCCTCCACCCGAGCGACCAGTGCGCCATCCGTGGACTCAAAGGCGTCCACGCGATAGCTGTGCGTCTTGCGCACCTGGCGCGCGTCATGCACGCGTCCGGCAAACGCCACCACCACGCCACATGCGCCCGGCGTGGCGGCAACCTGAACCGCATCGAACAGGTTTTGCGGGCCATCGGGCGCAAGCGCTGTGGCGGGCCGCATCGCGGCGGTCAGCACCACAGGCTTGGAAGGCGCCAGCACACGCTGGAGGAAGAACGCCGTCTCCTCCAGCGTGTCTGTGCCATGGGTGATGACGATACCAGCGACCTCCGGCCGCGCCAGATGCGCGCTGACCGCCTGGGCCAGCCGCTGCCAGGTGCCGAAATCCATGTCCTTGCTGTCCAGCTGCGCCACCTGGTGCGCCTCCAGCCGGCGAGCCGACAACGCCGGCACGGCAGCCAACAGATCCTCCACGCGCAATTGCGCCGCGGTATAGCCAACGCCATCGCTGGCCGATTGCGCGGTACCGGCAATCGTGCCGCCGGTACCCAGAATGACGATGAGATTGCCTGGGGTTTGCAATTTATTGGTTTCCTGGATGAAAATACAGGTGCTGGACAGATTTCCAGCCACGTCAGAAGGCCGCCTGTGCAAGACCGTCCCAAGCTTACCGCCCGCCAGCAACAGATCTTCGACCTGGTCCGCAACACCATCGAAAGCACCGGCGCCCCACCGACCCGCGCTGAAATCGCCGCCGAGCTCGGTTTCAAATCCGCCAACGCTGCCGAAGAGCATCTGCAGGCGCTTGCCCGCAAAGGAATGCTTGAACTCGTGGGCGGCACCTCTCGCGGGATTCGCCTCAAATCCGACCAACTCGACGCAGTGAACCGCGCCCGCCAGTTCAGCCTGCCCCTGCCAGCCCTGGCGCAATTGACACTCCCCCTGATCGGCCGCGTGGCCGCCGGCGCGCCCATCCTGGCGCAAGAGCACGTGGAGCAGACCTACACCGTCGAGCCGGGCCTCTTTTCCCGCAGGCCCGATTACCTGCTCAAGGTCAAGGGCATGAGCATGCGCGACATCGGCATCCTCGACGGCGACCTGCTCGCCGTGCAGTCGGCCAGCGAAGCCCGCAACGGTCAGATCGTTGTCGCCCGCGTGGGCGAAGACGTGACGGTCAAGCGCTTCAAGCGCGGCCCGGAAGGTATCCAGCTGCTGCCCGAGAACCCCGATTTTCAGCCCATCGTCATCGATGAAAACAGTGAGAGTTTCAGCATCGAAGGCCTCGCCGTCGGCCTGATTCGCGGGCAGGGATTCAACTGAAACCCTGCCGCTGAAAAGAAAAGGGCCCGTGTTCATGACACGGGCCCTTTTGGTTGGATGGTGGAGCCGGGGGGAATTGAACCCCCGTCCGCAAGCCATCACCGGGCAGATCTACATGCTTAGCCGGCTGATTTGAATCTCACGGTCAACTCGCGCAGTGGCACGCTAGCTTTCCCGCCAGTCACTTGATCTCACGCCATGCCGAGTGACCCGACACGACGCCAGCCGATGTGAGTGACTTCTCAGCCTTGCCCCTTGCGGAACTCAGCCCGGCCCATCGGCCTGCCGTTGAGAAGCTCAACCGCAATTAAGCGGCGAGTGCGAACGTAGAGTCGTTTGCAGTTACTTTGTTTCCAGTGGTTTTACGAGCGGACTGGTGCTCGACATGCCCTACTCCGGATCCGCACCCACGTCGAAACCAGGTCGGCCCCAGAACCGCATAGTTTAGGGCACGCCCAGCGTCTTCAAGAGGTCGCCGGGCGCATCGAGGCAAAAGTCCGCGCCCCATTCGCCATGATGGGCGCCGACACCCAGGTAGCCCCACGCCGCCACGGCCGTGGCCATCCCCGCCGCGCGGCCGGCGATGACATCACGCTCGTCATCGCCAACGTAGAGGCAGCGCGCCGGCTCAACGCCCAATCGACGCGCAGCCTCCAGCAAGGGCGCCGGATGTGGCTTGGCATGCGCGGTGGTGTCGCCGCCGACAAGGACGCCGCAGCGCAGACCCAAACGCTGAACGAGCGGCGCGGCAAGACGCTCGGCCTTGTTGGTGACGATGCCCCAGCGCAGGCCGATCGCACCGAGCCCGGCGAGTTGATCGTGCACGCCGGCAAACGGGGCCGTCGTGTCGAACATCAAGGTCTCGTAGAGAACGAGGAACTCACGCTTGAGGTCTTCGTAGGCCGGCTCGCCGGGGCTTGCTCCAAAGGCTCGGCCCAACATTCCCCGCGCGCCGGACCCGCCATGGGGACGGTACACCTCCAGAGGCAGCGCCGCCATGCCGCGCTCAACCCGCATCGCGTTGGCAGCACGGCCCAGGTCACCGGCACTGTCGATGAGCGTGCCATCCAGGTCGAACAGCACGGCCTGCAACACGACACCTCGCAACGGCGACGCCATCGTGCTCAGCCTGGACGGCGGCAAGCCATCAGGTAATTGACGTCGGCGTCGCTGCCCAGGCTGTAGCGCTGCGTCACCGGGTTGTAGGTCAAGCCGCGCGTCGCCTGCAGGTCCAGGCCAGCATCACGACAAAACTGGGCCAATTCGGAAGGCTTGAGGAAGCGCGCGTACTCGTGCGTGCCCTTGGGCAGCATGTTCATCAAATACTCCGCGCCCACGATCGCCAGCAGGAAGGCTTTGGCATTGCGGTTCAAGGTCGACAGGAAGACCCAGCCGCCCGGCTTGACCAGCGTTGCGCACGCGCGCACGACGGATGCTGGATCAGGCACGTGCTCCAGCATTTCCATGCAGGTGACAACGTCGAAGCTGCCCGGCTGCTCTGCCGCGAGGGCCTCCACGGCAATCTCGCGGTATTCGACGCCCTCGGTGCCTGCTTCCATGGCATGGAGTTCAGCCACGCGCAGTGGCTTGGTGGACAGATCGATGCCGAGCACCTGGGCACCGGCGCGCGCCATCGAGTCACTCAGGATGCCGCCACCACAGCCCACATCGACGACACGTTTGCCGGCGAGCGGGCTGAGTTGCTGGATCCACGCCAGGCGCAGTGGATTGATCTGGTGAAGCGGCTTGAAGTCGCTCTCGGGGTCCCACCAGCGGTGAGCGAGTTCACCGAACTTGGCGAGTTCCTGCGGGTCGGCGTTGATCGTCATGACGGAATCTGAAAAAAGAAAAGCCCCGACGGCGCGCCGTGCGGGGCTCTGCACCAAGCGCCCGAAGGCGCCTGAGCTTACTTGTTGCGCGTACCGACGACTTCGATCTCGGTGCGGCGGTTCTTGGCGCGGCCTTCGGCGGTCTTGTTGTCGGCGACAGGCTGCTTCTTGCCCTTGCCTTCGGTGTAGACGCGGTTCGGCTCGATGCCCTTGCTCACCAGGTAGGCCTTAACGGCTTCCGAGCGGCGGATGGACAGCTTCTGGTTGTACTCGTCGCTACCCACCGAGTCAGTGTGGCCCACGGCGATGATGACTTCCAGGTTGATGCCCTTGGTCTTGCTGACCAGGTCGTCCAGCTTGGCGGTGGCTTCGGGCTTCAGCGTGGCCTTGTCGAAATCGAAGAAGGCATCAGCGGCGAAGGTCACCTTTTCGCTGACCGGCGCCGGCGGCGGGGTCACGGGCTTCGGCGGCTGGGGAGCGGGAGCGGGCGGCGGGGGAGCAACCGGCTTCGGCGCCTCGACCTTCGGGGCCGGCTTGATTTCACCGTCGCAACCAGCAGCGGCCGTGGCCGGCGTCCAGAAGTTGTCGCGCCAGCAGTATTCGTTGGTGCCGTTCTTCCAGACGGTACCGTCGGTTGCGCGCCAGTTGTCGACGACCTGGGCCGATGCGCTCGAGGCAGCAACAGCAACAGCGGCCACCGCAAACAGCGACGCCACACGATTCAGTTTCTTCATGATTCTCCTCTCAAGGAATGCCGCAGTTGCCCTGCGAGAGTCAGTACTCGTACCTCTAACCTCAGGAAAGACTTTAGGGTTTCTCCTAGGGACTCGACGATTGTGCCATGAGGGCACCGAGACGATGGCATTGTGGCTGTCTACGTTCGAGCCCTCGGTGACGATGTTGCGCTGCTGCTACATGGTGCACGACGCTTAGAATTTGCGCCTTTCACCTACACCCTGACGACGTCGCGCCCGTGTAGCGCACGCGAGATCGAGCCCTCATGACCCAGTTCGCCAAGGAAACCCTGCCGATCAGCCTTGAGGAGGAGATGCGACGCTCCTACCTCGACTACGCGATGAGCGTGATCGTCGGCCGGGCGCTGCCTGATGCCCGGGACGGCCTGAAGCCCGTCCACCGCCGCGTGCTCTACGCGATGAACGAGATGGGCAACACCTACAACGCCAAGTACCGAAAGAGTGCGCAGGCCGTGGGTGAGACCATGGGTAAATATCACCCGCACGGCGACTCGGCCATTTACGACACCATCGTCCGCATGGCGCAGCCGTTCAGCCTGCGCCACATGTTGATCGACGGCCAGGGCAATTTCGGCTCCATCGACGGCGATAACGCTGCGGCGATGCGTTACACCGAAATTCGTCTCGACAAGATCGCCCACGAGATGCTGGCTGATATCGACAAGGAAACCGTCGATTTCGGGCCCAACTACGACGGCAGCCACAAAGAGCCGCTCGTCCTGCCCACGCGTCTGCCGCAACTGCTGGTCAACGGCTCCGCGGGTATCGCAGTCGGCATGGCCACGAATATTCCGCCGCACAACCTCAACGAAGTTGTCGACGCCTGCCTGTTTGCGCTCAAGAACCCCGAGTGCACGGTGGACGAGCTGATGGAGATCATTCCGGCGCCCGACTTCCCCACCGCCGGCATCATCTACGGCCTGTCCGGCGTGCGTGACGGTTACCGCACCGGCCGCGGCCGGGTGGTCATGCGCGCCAAGGTGCACTTCGAGGACATCGACAAGGGCGCCCGCCAGGCGATCATCGTTGACGAGATCCCCTACCAGGTCAACAAGAAGAGCCTGCTCGAGCGCATTGCCGAACTGGTGCACGAGAAGAAGATCGAGGGCATCAGCCACATCCAGGACGAGTCCGACAAGTCGGGCATGCGGGTGGTCATCGAGCTCAAGCGCGGCGAGGTGCCCGAGGTTGTGCTGAACAACCTCTACAAGCAAACGCAACTGCAGGACAGCTTCGGCATGAACATGGTCGCCCTCGTGGACGGCCAGCCCAAGCTGTGCAATCTGCGGGACATGATCGTGGTGTTCCTGGAGCATCGCCGCGAGGTGGTGACCCGCCGCACGATCTACGAACTCCGCAAGGCCCGTGAACGCGGCCATGTGCTGGAAGGTCTGGCAGTTGCGCTGGCCAACATCGACGAGTTCATCGAGACCATCAAGAGCTCGCCCACGCCGCCAGTGGCCAAGGCAGCGCTGATGTCGAAGAGCTGGGATTCGTCGCTGGTGCGCGAGATGCTGTCCCGCGCCGAGGGCGGCAGCCAAGCCTACCGCCCGGAAGGCCTCGAGGCCGAGTACGGCATGCAGCCCGATGGCCTGTACCGCCTCTCCGACGCGCAAGCCAGCGAAATCCTGCAGATGCGCCTGCAGCGCCTGACAGGCCTGGAGCAGGACAAGATCGTCGGCGAGTACAAAGACGTGATGGCCGAGATCGCCGACCTGCTGGACATCCTGGCCACACCGTCGCGCGTGACCACCATCATCAGCGAGGAACTCACGCAGCTGAAGACCGAGTTCGGCCAGACCAAACTGGGTGCGCGCCGCTCGGTCATCGAACACAACGCCCAGGAACTGGGCACCGAAGACCTGATCACGCCGACCGACATGGTCGTGACGCTGTCGCACACGGGCTACATCAAGAGCCAGGCCCTGAGCGAGTACCGCTCGCAGCGCCGCGGCGGCCGCGGCAAGCAGGCGGCGGCCACCAAGGACGACGACTGGATCGACCAGCTCTTCATCGCCAACACACACGACTGGATCCTGTGCTTCTCCAACCGCGGTCGCGTCTATTGGCTCAAGGTGTGGGAAGTGCCGCAAGGTTCGCGCAATTCGCGCGGCAAGCCCATCGTCAACATGTTCCCGCTGCAGCAAGACGAAAAGATCACCGTCGTGCTGCCGCTGACGGGCGAGTTCCGCAGCTTCCCTGAAGATCACTTCATCTTCATGGCGACGGCTATGGGCACCGTCAAGAAGACCTCTCTCAAGGACTTCAGCAACCCGCGCAAGGCCGGCATCATCGCGGTCGACCTCGACGAGGGTGACCACCTGATCGGTGCTGCCCTCACCGATGGCCACCATGACGTGATGCTGTTCAGCGACGGCGGCAAGGCGGTGCGCTTCGACGAAGACGACGTGCGCCCGATGGGCCGCACCGCGCGCGGCGTGCGGGGCATGATGTTGGAGCCCGACCAGCGCTTGATCGCCATGCTGGTGGCGGAGGATGAATCGCAAAGCGTGCTGACCGCCACCGAAAACGGCTACGGCAAGCGCACCTCCATCGTCGAGTACACCCGCCACGGCCGCGGCACCAAGGGCATGATTGCGATCCAGCAGAGCGAGCGCAACGGCCGCGTCGTGGCCGCCACCCTCGTGCGCCCTGAGGACGAGATCATGCTGATCACCGACAAGGGCGTGCTGGTGCGCACCCGAGTGGCCGAGATCCGCGAACTGGGCCGCGCCACGCAAGGGGTGACCCTGATCGCCCTGGATGACGGCGCCAAGCTGTCAGGCCTGCAACGCATCGTCGAAAACGACGCCAATGACACCGACGGCGCCGCTGACGGCGCTGATTCCTCCGATGCTGGTGACGCCGGCGATACCCCTGAAGCTCCCAAGGACTGACATGACCTCTCGCAAGCTGGGCCTGGCCCTCGCTCTGGCCCTGGCCACCGGCACTGCGCTGGCCGACCCCTCGCCGGCCAAGAAGGCCTTGATCGACCGCATCGTCGCGCTGCAGCAGCAGGGCATGGCGGAAAGCCTGGCCGCCAACATCATCCAGGGCCCGATCTCCCAGGTCACGCAAGCCGGCCGATCTGCATTGCAGCAGTTGCCGGCTGACAAGCGTGAGGCCACCGCCAAGGCCATGGACGCTGAACTGAAGAAGTTCATCGAAGAGAACGTGCCTTACCTGAAGGACAAGATCGCCAAGGCCGTGCCCACCACCTCTTCGGCGCTGCTGGATGAACGCTTCAACGAGGACGAACTGAAGCAGATCCTCGCCTGGGCAGAATCTCCCGTCAGCCAGAAGTTCGGCATGATGACCGTCGAGCTCCAGAAGGCCGTCGCCCAGAAGGTCATGACCGAAGCCGGCCCGACGCTCGATGGCCGGTTCAAGACCCTCAACGCCAACCTCGCCAAGCAGCTCGGGCTGACTGCGCCGGCCGCGGCCTCGGCGCCGAAGGCGGCAGCACCCGCCCCGGCACCGAAGAAGTAACGACCTGATGACCGCTCACCGCCCGTTCAACTTTTCCGCCGGCCCCGCCACCCTGCCTGAACCGGTCCTGCACCAGGTGGCGGCCGAAATGCTGGACTGGGGCGGCAGCGGCATGAGCGTCATGGAGATGAGCCACCGCGGCAAGGAGTTCATCGCCATTGCCGAAGCGGCCGAGCGCGACCTGCGCGATCTGCTGTCGGTGCCGCCTCACTTCCGCGTTCTCTTCATGCAAGGCGGCGGCCTGGGCGAGAACGCCATCGTCCCGATGAACCTGAGCCGCGGCGGCAAGGTCGACGTGGTCGTCACGGGCGCCTGGTCGCGCAAGAGCGCCGCCGAGGCACGCCGTTATGCCGACGTGCAGATTGCTGCGGAGGGCAACGGGCGCGAGATCCCGGACGACTGGCATCTGCGTGACGATGCGGCTTACGTGCACGTCTGCACCAATGAAACCATCGACGGCGTCGAGTTTCACGACCTGCCCCGCGTCGACAACGGCGTCCCCCTCGTCATCGACTGCTCCTCCCACCTGCTCTCGAGACCGATCGATTGGTCGCTGGTCGGGCTCGCTTTCGGCGGAGCGCAGAAGAACATCGGCCCTGCGGGCCTCACCCTCGTCTTCGTCCGCGAAGACCTGCTCGGCCATGCGATGAGCACCTGCCCTTCCGCCTTCAACTACGAGACGGTGGCCGCAGCGCAGTCCATGTACAACACGCCGCCCACCTTTGCCATCTATGTCGCGGGTCTCGTGTTCCAGTGGGCCAAGGCTTTCGAGTACGCGGGCCAACAGGGACTCGCCGCCATCGAGCGGCGCAATGTGGACAAGGCCGCCCTGCTCTACCAGGCGCTGGATGGCTCCGGCTTCTACGAGAACCGCGTGCAGGCCAACTGCCGCTCGCGCATGAACGTCCCCTTCTACTTGAAGGACGAGCGTCTCAACGAGGCCTTCCTGACCGAAGCCAAGGCCGCCGGCCTGCTGCAACTCAAGGGCCACAAGACCGTGGGCGGCATGCGCGCTTCCATCTACAACGCGATGCCGCTGGAGGGCGTCCAGGCACTCGTGGCCTTCCTGAAGGATTTCGAGGCCCGCCATGGCTGAACCCGTCGCCTCCGAGGCCCTGCTCGCACTGCGGGACCAGATCGATGGCCTGGACCGGCAGCTGCTGGACCTGCTCAATCAGCGCGCCCGCGTCGCCGAGCAGGTGGGCGAGATCAAGCGCGCCGAGGGCACGCCGTTCTTCCGGCCGGACCGCGTCGCGCAGGTCATCGAGAAGATTCGCGCCGCGAACCCGGGCCCCCTGAAGGCCGAGCATGTGTCGGCCATCTGGCGCGAGATCATGTCGGCCTGCCTGGCGCTTGAATCGCCCCAGCGGGTCGCGGTGCTCGGGCCCGTCGGCACTTTTTGCGAGCAAGCGGCCATCGAGTACTTCGGCGGCGCGGCCGACATCATCTACTGCGCCAACTTCGACGAGGTTTTTCACGCGACCGCCAGCGGCAGCGCGCAGTTCGGCGTCGTCGGCGTCGAGAACATGACCGAAGGCGTGGTCACACGGTCGCTGGACCTGTTCCTGCACACGCCCTGCCACGTGGTCGGCGAGGTCAGCCTGCTGATCCGCCACAACCTGATGCGCAAGGAGCCGTCGATGCACGGCATCGAGGCGGTGCTGGCCCATCCGCAGGCCCTGGCCCAGTGCCAGAACTGGCTCAACAAGCACCTGCCTGACGTCGAGCGTCGCGCCGTGTCCAGCAATGCCGAAGGTTCGCGGCTGGCCGCCACCAACCCGGCCTGGGCCGCCCTGGGCAGCGAGCGCGCCTCCACCATGTTCGGCCTTCACATCACGGCGCACGCCATCCAGGACGAGGCTTACAACCGCACCCGCTTCGCCGTCATCTGCCTGCCGCAGACCATGGCCACGCCGCCGGCCACGGGCCGCGACTGCACCAGCCTGGTGGTCTCCGTGCCCAACCGTCCCGGCGCCATGCACGACCTGCTGGTGCCGCTGAAGACCCACGGCGTGTCCATGACGCGGCTGGAGTCCCGCCCGGCTCGCACCGGCCAGTGGGACTACTACTTCTACATCGATCTCGATGGCCACCCCAACCAGCCGCATGTGGCGGCCGCGCTGGCGGAGCTGCGCGAGATCTGCGCCTTCTTCAAGATGCTGGGCGCCTACCCGGTGAAGAATTAGGCCCACCATGTTCAACCAGCTTGGCGTCATCGGTTGCGGCCTCATGGGTGGCAGCTTCGCGCTGGCCATGAAGCGGGCCGGCCTGGTCCGGCGCGTCATCGGCTACAGCAAATCGCCTTCGACCACGGAGCAGGCCAAGAGGCTCGGGGTCATCGACGTCGCGGCGGAATCGGCGCTGCTGGCGGTGTCGGGCTCCGACATCGTGCTGATTGCCGTGCCTGTGTCCGCCACCGAAAGCACGCTGAAGGCCATCCGCCACCTC